>NZ_JAHWXM010000002.1:300000-554077 GCF_023091225.1 Microbacterium galbinum
AGCGCGACCGCCTGGCTCCGCGCCGCCTGCACCGCCTGGGTGCTCAGCGACGTGGAGTCGGTACGCATATAGGTGATGTACCCCTTCTCGTAGAGGCGCTGGGCGACGCTCATCGCCTGCTTCGCCCCCATCGAGAGCTTGCGCCCCGCCTCCTGCTGCATCGTGGAGGTGGTGAACGGGGCGTAGGGGCTGCGGGTGCCGGGCTTGGCCTCGACCTTGGTCACCGTACCGGCGCCGGCCGATTCGACGGCCTGGGCGAGGGCCTGCGCCTTGGCTTCGTCGAGGACGACGACGGCCTTCTTCAGGGCACCGCGGTCGTCGAAGTCGGTGCCGCGAGCGAGCTGTCCGCCGTCGACGCGCACGAGGCGGATGCGGAACGACGTTCCGGTCGCGGCCGCAGCGGCGTCGACGTCCCAGTACTCGGCCGAGACGAACGCCATGCGCTCGCGTTCCCGGTCGACGATCAGGCGGGTGGCGGCGGACTGCACGCGGCCGGCTGAGATGCCGGTCTTGACCTTGTACCAGAGGACGGGCGAGACATCCCAGCCGTACAGGCGGTCGAGGATGCGGCGGGTCTCCTGCGCATCGACGAGCGCGTGGTCGAGCTCGCGGGTGTTGCCGACGGCTGCCTGGATCGCGTCCTTGGTGATCTCGTGGAAGACCATGCGCTTGACGGGGACCTTGGGCTTGAGGGTCTCGAGCAGGTGCCAGGCGATCGCCTCACCCTCGCGGTCCTCATCAGTGGCGAGCAGGAGCTCGTCGGCGGTCTTCAGGGCGCGCTTGAGCTCGGCGACCGTCTTCGTCTTGCGATCGGAGACGACGTAGTAGGGGTCGAAGCCGTTCTCGATGTCGATCGAGTACTTCCCGTAGGCCTCCTTGTCGGCGGCCGGGATGTCCCGCTTGTCGGCGAGGTCGCGGATGTGGCCGACCGAGCTGAGCACCTCGTAGCCGTCTCCGAGGTATCCCTGAATAGACCGCATCTTCGTCGGAGACTCGACGATGACGAGCTTCTTGCCTTCAGCCAAGGGGGCGTCCTTTCTTCGAAGCACACCATACACACCCCTGCTATCCGGGTGCGTCGCAGTGAGGAGGTACGTTCTGCCGTCATTCGCCCTCGGGTGGCCCGGCACGGGCTCGGGAGACGGCAACGACTCCAGCGTACGCCGACTCCACCTGCACGGTCGCCACGAAGCCCTCGATCGAGCATCCGGTGAGGGTCGCACCCGCAGCCCCGGCCACCCGCGCGGCGACGGCGCAGGGCTCGTCGGCGACGACGACGGCACCGCTGACGGCATCCGCCGCGGCGAGCGCCGCGGCATCCGCCGCGCCGGCGACCCGTTGCGCGGTGACGGCGGCGCCACCGACCGCGGCAAGGCCTATGGCGAGGCCGGCCGCTGTCACCAGAACGCCGGTGGCGAGCGCGGATCCGGCCATCAGAGACCACCTGCCAGGGCGCAACTCGATGCCTGCAGCGGCACGGTGAGGAGATTGCCGACGGCCACCTCCGCGTGCGCCGTCACGCAGACGAGGTCGCCGGAACTCGCGGACGACATGGTGGCACCCGGCGCCGCGCGCGCCACGGCATCGGCGGCGCGCCCCGTGTCTTCGCCTCGCCCGAGGAGGCGGGCGGCATCGGCCGCCGCATCCTGCAGAGACACCTGACGCGTGGCGGCGCCGAGCGCTCCGACGCCGAGGGCGAGCACGAGGACGACCGCCGGCAGCGCGAGGGCCAACTCGGCGGCGACCGATCCCCGGTCACCGCCGAGCCGTGCGAGTCGGAATCGCGGCATCACGCCACGGTCAGCGCCCGGCGCACCAGGTCGGTGAGGATGCCGCGTACCTCGTCGGAGCGCATGATGACGACGAGCAGACCCGCGAAGGCCACGGCGGCCACCGTGGAGGAGTGAAGACATACTCTGGGAGGATGGCCGTATGATCCTTTCAGACCCTTACGTCCCGCGCGTTGCAATCTACGCCAGGCAGTCAGTCGATGAGGATCAAGGCATCGCTCAGCAGCTCGACGATTGTCGCGCAGAAGTGCAGCGCCGTGGATGGCGCGTCGTCTCGGAACACCAGGATAACGACACCTCCGCGTCCAAGGAACGAGGACCGAAGACCGCGTGGTCAGCGATGCTGAAGGCGTTCGACGCCGGTGAGTTCGACACCGTCATCGTTACCGAAACGTCCCGCATCACGCGCAGCCTTGTCGACGTGCTCGACATTCGACCGCCGCGCCGCGACATCCGCGTCGTCGTGATCCGCGAGGGCATCGATACTGAGCTCGATGATTTCATGCTCAAGCAGCTCGTTCTCCTGGCGGAGCGTGAAGTCCGAATCAAGACGGAGAGAGCCGCACGCTATGCCGTGGGGCGGCGGCTCGCAGGGCATCCCACGCCAGGCAAGCCCCCACACGGGTACAGCTGGGTGCCGAGCATCGAACGCGATGCTGCCGGCACGAGGTACAGAGTCAACGACGCCGAAGCAGCAGACGTTCGACACATCTTCCGCGAGTTCCTCGCTGGGGCTCCACTCGCTCAGATCGCTCGAGATCTCAGCGACTCTGGCAGGTTGACGCGACGAGGCGTGCGCTGGCAGTCAACGACAGTGCGACGGGTCCTGCTGAACCCGCTCTACGTTGCGCTCCTCCCGCCAGCTCAGCCGACGGGCGAGTTCGACGCGACCGCCATCGACCTTGAGTCATGCACGCCTGGCGCATGGGAACCCATTATCGAGCGCGAACAGCTAGTTGCAAGCCGGGGACGCCTGATCGGCGTACGACCGAACCACAGCGGCACTGCACGAAAGTGGCTCCTATCCGGGCTCGCTGTGTGCGCGATATGCTCGCGCTCCGTCCGTTCGGCCCGCGGCGAAACCCATCCCACAGGACGTAAGGGTGGCGGTGGCGCGGCGCCGTCGCGTCGCTACCATGCGTATCGGTGCCCAAATAGTCACTTCATGCGCAACGGCGACATCATCGACCAGTACGTCGCGGAGGTCTGCATCGCGCGCCTCGCAGAGAAAGACGCTGCCGACCTCGTGGCCCCGCGTTCAGACTCGATCGACATCGCCATGCTGAACTCGACGCGCGAAGCGTTGAAGCGCCGCCGACAGTCGATCGCGAGCTTTGTCGCGCGCGGGCTGATGACCGACACCGATGCAGACGAGAGCCTGGTGAGCATCGCAGGCGAGCTACAGACCATCGACGACCAGATAGCGCGCGCTGTTCTGAATGACCCGCTGGCTGAGCTGGCGCTTGTCGACGACGTCCGAGCATGGTGGGGTGGGGCGACTTTGGCTCGACGACGCCTCCTCGTCGAGACGCTCATGGTGGTCAGAATCCACCCGGTGGGCCACGGCAAGCGAGTCACGAATCTCGACGATGCCGCAGACAGCGTCACCTTGCAGTGGACCAAGAGGTGAAGCGTATGCCTGCGGTCTCTCGGCGGCCTTCCGCCTGGTTATCGACGGCGGTATGGTGCACCGCATGGCTCCGAACCAGCACCTGTACTTCTTGGTACACGCCTCGCATGAGCGGTTCAAGGTTGGCCTAGCGACGAACCCCCGGTTGCGCTGGGCCGGGATCCAGCCTCGTGCTCAGACAGATTTCGCGAAGTCGCTCGTATTCGACGTCAGCGGCGAAGTTCGAGCCAAGTGGACCGAGGAGACACTCCACCGTGCGTTATCCGACTCGCGCTTCAGGATGCCCTCCAACATCGCCGGCCACAGTGAGTGGTTCAACTTCACTGCCTTCGACAGAGCGCGCGCGTACGCGAGCTCGAACCGCGAATTCCTCGGCATCAGCGAGGGGTACACGATCCCCGCTCAGCCGCGGCCGCCCTCTGGAGGGGACGGAGGTACGCGAACTACGTCGCGAATGTCTCTAGCAGAGCGGATTGCACTATCCGCTGTGTACAACGCATCCACTGCGGACAAGGTCGAGGCATACACATCAAGACTGATCGCTAGCGGCGCACTTCTCGGTTCCGCTGCCGATGAGCGCGGGGAGATGAATCTCTATCTGCATCTAGACCGCATCACACTCGAAGAGGTTCGTTCGTCAAACCAAATCCCTATGTGGGAATCCGGCCCGCGATTCGCGCACATCTTCGGGAGCATGAGTTGGAACGACACCTTCATCCAGCTTGCCGTCCACTCGCCGTTCGACGGGTCAGCGGAGCGCGACTTCGCTACGTGGATACCGACAGCTCCCGGATTCGAACGAGTTCGTTTGGCTATTGACCGCCTCATAGCAGCGACGCCCACCCTCCCCGTTGCGCACCCCGCACGCGTCCTGGATTCTCACGATTTCTGGCCGTAGCCAACTCTGTGCAAGCCTCGGTACAGGCTTCGGAGGACCAACGATACGAACCACGTTGACCGCGCCATCATGACACGTCTCAAGCTATACCGACAGGTGGTCTCCAACCGGCCTTGACGTGACCACTATATGGTCACGATGTCGGATAGGGTGATTGAGATGGTCGGCATGTGGCCACCTCATGGCCGGGCGAAGACCAGGTCGCGGCCACTTTGCGACTCCCTCATTTCTCGAGTTCGCAGGTGTCCACTATGTGGTTTCTTGGTGGTCTCCCGGTGACCACGGGGAGACCACTAGGGTAAGTCGCCGCAGCACGCGTACAGCGTTAGCGCAGGCACCGTACCGAGCGATCCGATGTATCAGCGCCACCGCTGTGCCTCAAGGGTCCTTTCGAGCGCGTCGATCCCGCCGCCGATTCGGAACCATTCAACTGGCGTGTGCTGACCCTCGGCGATCATCGTTGATTGAGGCGTGGACATCAGCCCAGATACCGAGATCCAGTGCTGGCCCCCAAGGAGCGCGATGATCTCGGTCAGGTGCGGCAGAAGTTTGCCGGGTGACGACAGGCTGAACTGCCACCACGGGAAGCGGCGATGACCCGCGACATCGACGGCGTAAAGTCTCCCCGCGGTTACCAGGTCGTCGAGTTCCTGATCGTTGAGATCCAAGAAGCCTCGAACGGCGTCGTCCGACATGCTTCGGTGAAGCCCCGCGACGAGGGTGTTCGCGGCGATGGCGGGCAACGAGCCCCGACGCACTCGTAGCTCGATGTCGTCGAATTCCTCGGCAGTGAACTCACCGGAGGTGATCAGGAAGTTGATCTCGTCGGGGGACAACGATGGCTCGTCGACTATCGGGCGTTCGGCAAGAAGCGACTCGGTCAGCGCCCGGGCGATGTAGTCACCGTCCCCGTTGAGGCGGGCGATCGCATCCTCCAACGCGCGCATCGCGTCTTCTGAGGGACGAGGCGTCAGGTGTGCAGTGGCTCTCGATCGGGATTCGTCTTTGGTCATGCGACCAGCGTAGAAGCGGCCGGGGACGTTGAGGAGGCGCAGCCCTATTCGGCTGCGCCTCCTCCAAGCGAGCTCTAGAGTTCGAGTGCGTCGCCCGGATTGTCGATCTGAGTCGAATATGGGCCTAGCTTGTCTCTGATCTCGCTACGCATCTTGATCCGATCCGCTTCGAACCGCTTTCGGATCGGCTGCCCCTTGACGGTCGTCTTGTCGAGCCAGTGCTCGAAGAAGGGCGGGAGGATATCCAGACGCTGATTGTTCAACGCCAGGCGGTCGCGCTCGGCTGCGGCTTCTTCGCGAGCACGTTCTGCCGCCAAGTGCGCCTCGCGAGCGCGTAACGAGGCGGTTCTTGCCGCCGCAGCTTCATCCGCCGCTCTTGCTTGCGCGGCAGCAGCTTCTCGTTGGCGCTCGGCAACCAGCATCTCGCGTTCCGCAAGATCCTTCTCCCGCTCATCCAGGGCGGTGGAGCGGTTGGCGAGGCTCTTGTTTCTCTGCAGACTTACGTCCAGTTCGAACTCGAGTGCACTCGTTGCGTCACGGAGCCGGTCCGCCTTCGCCTGGAACTCACTGCTACTGAGGTGCTCGCGTGAACGCTCGGTGACCCGATACTCAACGTTGTAGCCTCCAGCGGCCACGGCGTCGCGGACTCCCCGGTGCTGCCGCTTAAGGTCCGCCGGCCCCTTAAAGAAGTCCTTCTGGGCAAGCCGTCCGTCAGGCGTGATGGGGGTGATCATGAGCTGCAGCCCGGGATTCACCTCATCGAGGTGCATCGACATGCCAATGATGTTCTCTTCTCCGAACTCGCCACGAGCCCAACGGATCGCAGCGTGCGTGTACTCGGCTGCTCGCCGATTCAACCCCTCCTCGCGCCAATCGGGGTTGTGCTCTTCGAACCACTTCGGATCGAGCTGGAGCACCACGCCTCGGATGAGAACGGCATCCTTCCGCAGCGCACGCGTGACCGTGCTGAGACGCTGCTGAAGGTAGTCATCGAACTCGTCGCTCGGCGGCCGACCGTCGACCGACTGAGGACGCCTGTAGCCGCCCTTGCCGTCGTTCACGAAGGTGCTGTTCAGTACCGTCCGGTCCGTCACGATGTTGCGATTGGCCTGAGGAAATGAGAAGCCCGCCGCTTGATCCACGTCTCTCGCGATGTGTCGGAAGAAGGCCTTCGCGTGTCCTCCGCGTCCCACCTTGTGGGACACGTCGTAGGTCATGGTGTAGCTCATGCGTCGCTCCTCTCGACCTCTTCCGTGGCCTGTTCCGTCCTCGACGCAACAGACCACGGAGCCTCCGGCGGCTCTCCCGAGGGGCTTCTCCTGTCGCTCATCCGAACACCACCCCTGTGCTTCCTTCGGTGGGTGGTGTTCTCCTTCGCGTCAGAAGAAGGTGTAGCCCCATACACTTCTGAGCCCGCTTCGCTCGTCAGAAGCTCCTGGTGCCCTCCGGTGGCCGCTGCGCGGGGCAGGCAACAACAGCGTCGACGAACGCTCATGACGCGCCTCCCAGGGCCGGCAGCGGAAGATCGTTGATCCGCGCGGTCATCATCTGCGAGAGCCAAGGCTCGAGCTCTGAGAGGGGCAGCATCTGAGATGTTCGCTCAGGTCGACGAGCGTTCTTCCAGTCGCCTTCGCTCACCGTGCCGAGCCCCCATCGCGCGAGCCACTCGAGACGCTCGGCAACGGTGAGCTCACGAGTCGCCAGCGTTGGAATCGTGACGACGCCCTGTCGGTGCGCCATGACGATCGACATCAGCACAGCGCGACGAGGGGTGACGATCCTGTGCCCTTTGCCGTGAGCGAATCGAACGTGCCAATCCCTCCATTCGTCGACTGTTCGTAGACAGCCAGTGTTCGCAATCTCTCGAGCGATGGCTCGTGCGCGCAGACACTCCTCGATGGTTTCCCACGGAGCTGTCGGGAAAGTCGCCAACTCGTGTGTGGACCCGTCTGGCAGAGGAACTCGCTCTGCCACGATCGAATCCATCAGCGGTCGACGTTTGAGGTCGAAATCCATGCTGACGGCACGCTCGACGTGGGACGGAACGAAATCCTTGCGCCCTTCCTTCCGAGAGAGTTCCTGAAAGCTAGGGAATCGCCGGTAGGCGTTCTCGACCCGACCCTCGCGGGTGACAACGCTCGCCAGGAGTTCTTCACGATCCTCTCGACTATCGGCGGTGATCCCCTCCGAGCGCTTCAGCCCGTTATGCGCACAGACGCCGTTCACGCTGAGCGAGACGTTGCCGCGCGTGGTGAAGTTCACCAGGTCGTTCTGCTCGTGCTTGGCCTCCCAGATGGTCGGGTCTCCGGTGAGCGCTGTACGTGCCTCCCTGAGGTGGCCAGCGAGACCGAAAAGATCAAGAGCTTCGACGTCACCTACTGTCCAATCAGTGATGAAGCCATCTGTCGTGACCGAATACACCTGGCCGCCTCGTTCAGCGATCTGATTCATCGTCGCCAGAAGTTGGGCCCGGACGAGGCTGGTCGTGGTCGCTGCGTGAGACGGGCTCGAGATCGCGGATCCACCCACGTTGTCCATCTCCTGCTTGTAGGCATCCCACGAGCGCTGTTCCGCGACATCCTGCGCGGTCTTCCCGTAGATCGTGTTAACACTCGTCTTGAGCGTCTGTTCTTCGAGCGATCCCTTCCCGAAGAGACGTTTGGCGGTCGCCCGGTCCTCGATCAGTTGGCGCACACCATGACGCAGCGAAAGGCTCAGCGAGCCATCGGAGCGTCGAGCGACTCGTCCGGCAAACCCGATCTGGCAGAAAACGGTCGCGCCGAGCTGGAGCGCGAGCCAGAGTTCAGGCCCGCAGACCCAGGTACCGGCTACTCCCTCGCTCGTGCGCGGATAAATGAGCGTTCCGTCTCCCACGATCGGGAGCGTCGGATAAGAGACATTCTCGGGGAAGTCGAACGACACAAACCCGACGAAAGAAGAGGTGGGTTCCGGCACGTCATCGCGAGTCAGATGCCGCTCATGGATGACGTTCTCGATGCACCCCGTCTCCCAGTCGAGATCGGGCACGAGCGCCATGGCTGTTGGGTACGCGTTTTTCGCATCGATGTCGATGGTGCGCATTGGGTAGTAGCCCGGCGCAGGACAGCCGTTCAAGCCGCCGTGATACGCAGAAGCGAAGGCTTTGCTGAGCTGAGCCGCAGCGCCATCGACAGGCGCCCGTCCTCGCTTCGCGTAGAACGTCAATTCGTCGCCTTCCTCGACCACATCCACCGCTTCCTCCTCAACGAGCCCCGAGAATGCGAGCCTGAACTCCTTTGGCGTAGTAACCCCGAAGTACTCGGACCCTGAGGCAACAAGGGACGCGGCGGCGCCACCGCCGAGCGTTACGGGAGGGAGCACGCCTTCGCCCCAAATTCGCGCAAGAAACTCCACGACGATCTCCGCGTCGTTCACGCCGTAGTCCAGAAATTCGCTGAGATGATGGTGGCGGTATTCAGCCATCCGCGAGATCCAGTCGCCTGGCACTTCGAGCTTCTCGACGCCAGCGGCCATGCCGATGGCCGCGAGCGTCCTCTGCCCTGCCGGAGCGTGTGTCATCGTGTCGCGGACGGTGACGCTCAACGACCGCCACCAGCCGTAGTCGTCGCCTCGCTGATCGCCGTTTTGAAGGCGGAAGGGCAAAAGCGTAACGAGCCCGCCGGCAGCGGACGTCAGCCGCGTGAGGTGATCCGTAACCCGGCCGCCACCTCGGAATGTCGTGAGGTCTGCCGCACCGAAGTGACAGGCGAGCACGATGGGAACGCGCCAGGGTGCGAGCGCAGCCGCGCGCGCCTCCCAATCGCGTGGATCGGCGGCCCAGGCGCGAGCGGCATCCCCGGAAGGCCCGGCGCCAGCGCGCTCAAGGACAGTACTTCGGCGCACGCCGCGGTCGTCCACGCCGTCCCGAACGAGAGGCGATCGCCACAGAGACGCAGCTTGAACGACCTCCCAGAGGGCAGTGTGCATCCCGATGCGTCGCCCGTTTAGCGGCAAGATGACGATCTGAACCATCAGCGTCGGATCATTCAGGTCGGGCGTCGCGAACTGCCAGCTGTCAACGTTCCGCACGCCCCCGAGGGTCGTGAACTCCGTGTCGAAGCCCACGATGATCGCTCGGCGCTCAGTTCCCATCGAGCGGACCGAGACAAGATCACCGAAGTTGGCGCCCGCGCTGGCGAGAACGCGGGAGTTCGCGCGGCCGGCGGACACGGGGTCATAAGCACGGGGACCCATAGGGGGCTTATGACCCCGCGGCGAGATCCGCGGAATATCAAGGGTTTCATGCGCTCGCTTGCGCTCGATTGCTGGGGGTCTTGTTTGAAGACCCCCAGCAATCGAGCGCATCTGAGCGGTCGGCACTTGACGCGGTACCCGGCGGCTAAGTACCTGGAACCGACCGCCGGCGTCTGTCAGCTCTTTCGCTTTCCAGCCTGAGTGAAAGGGAGTGTTCATGCGGCACCCCCGATGATCACGGCGAGCCGCTCGCGTTGCTCCGCAGTGAGGCGGGGAGCAGCCGCGACGACGCGCGCAACGGCGGAGTCGATCTCCTCAGCTGCGCGCGGTCGGCCGATGGCCGGGGTAGCCATCGCATCGAGGTGTGCGGACTGCACATAGATTCGGCGACCGATTCGCTCTGCCGGCAGCGTGCCGTCAGCGATCCACTTACGAAGTGTCGAATAGCCGATCCGTCGAGCGTGGGCAGCTTCCTGGAGGGTGAGTAGTGGCCGGGTCTGGGTTACGGCGTGAGCAGGCAAGCCCGCTCCTCTCTTTCGAGAAGGAGCACCTGCATGTCTCACGGGACACCTGCCAGTGCCACCCCGCCAGGATCGCGTCTTTACAATCCGTTGTTCACCAGAGCGTTGACCCAAGGTTCAAGCACGCACTGGTGATCGCATTCGCCTTGGGCTTTGGCCTCTTCTGTAAGACGGGCGGGCGGCCATCCCCGGTTCCGTCTGGTGCAGCCCGAAGCTTTATCGAACCGCTACTAAATTAGCGATCAGTAGCGCTCATGTCAATCGAATCTGCTCATCTACGAGCAAGAAATCCATTATCAGCGAGTCCCGCGGTTGTCTTCGTATTGCTGAGCCCGAAACGAAGCTGATGGCACGGGGCTCGTCGACGATCGCGGGTGCGTGAAGTCTTGACGCGGCCAATTGAAGGTCGATCCGACTGATCCGACTCTGTTGGCACTGGGCTGATGGTGACCGCACCGCTGTGAGTCGATCGTCTCGGTCCTAGAATGTGCGCGTGACCTCGATACCAGCTGATTGGCACCCCGACCCGACTGGCCGATTTGAGCGGAGATTCTGGGACGGAGCGGCCTGGACCGAGCATGTATGGACCGCAGGTCGACAATCGGTCGACCCTTTAGTGTCGTCGGGAGTAGCGCACGAGAGTCGCGACGTGGTGCACAGCAGAACGGTTGTCCGTCAAGGTTTTGCCACCCCGGATGCTATCGGGCATCAGGCACCGAACGCCGGCAGTGTCGTGGAAGCGAGAATAACCGCGGCGACACCGCTGTCGTCGCGCTCTTTCCCCGGATGGCCTGAAAAGAAGAGGGCACGCAAGACCGCCGAGGTCGTCCGATTCCTCCTCCCCGACGAATCCATAATCTACTTCGGTCCCGGGTCGAGCCTGCGACCAGCAGGGAACGAACTCGTAATTACCAACGTGCGGGTGTTCACGTACCTACCCGAGCGGATAGCAGCATGCATGGTGCTTGATTCGATCGCCGACATGCAGGTCCTTGACTCCAAACGGACACTGTCTCTAACGGATCACGCGGGACGCGCGATGAAGGTGAGGGGGTTCGCGGCGGGAGAGGCACCGCACATCCAGGCCGCCCTAGAGGCAGCGCGGGCCAGCCCACGGCCAAGCAAAGCGCTAGATGCCATTCGACATGCCGAGGAGACAGCCGCGGAGGCAGCTCGTGTTGCTGCGATGACGATGCACGAGCGCTGGCCGCGAGCAACGATTCTCGGTAAGCAAACGCGCAAGGGCGAAGAGGCGATCAAGCGGCTGAGCCTCGGGGAGGAAGCCCCGTGGCTTGTGCTTGCTCCTGGCTTCGCTCAGGGGTTGCTCGTCGCCTTCGAAGACCGTCTCGCAATCATCAAGACCGGTGCAGCGACGAGCTTCATGGCGGGCTCCCTCGGAGGCGAGCGAAGCACGACCTTCTACTTCACCGACATCAACGCCATCGAGTACAACTCCGGAATCGCCTCCGGGGTGCTCGAAGTGCTGACAGCCAGCTACCAGGGCAGTGCGAACAAAGACTTCTGGCGCGGCACGATGGACTCGCGAAATGCGGACAAGAACGACCCGTACACGCTCAGCAACACTCTGCCAATGGCGAAGGTCGTCTACAACGAGTGGTCCTCGCACATCCAGGAGCTACGGGCACGAATTTCGGCGTCGAAGCGCCCAGCATCAATCGTCATGGCCCCGGCGCCACGCGAGACGTCTTCGGACCTGGTCAGCCAACTGGAAAGGCTCTCGGCGTTGCGAGCCGCAGACGTCCTCACAGATGAGGAGTTCGTCGCAGCCAAGGCGCGTCTGATGAAATCCTAGCGAGGCGCCCAGCGCGGTCGGTGGCGCACACTTTCTGCACGACCATGATCATCTCTCAGCCGCCGGGGCCCGAGCCCGCGTTGCTTCCCGTGAGATCCTGGCGACATGGACCTCGAGATCACCGTCACCCCGCGCGAGACGCTCGTCTGGGCACCAAGCGCCACCGAAGCAGAGCGACTCCGTCGCGGTCTCAGCGATGACGGTTACCTCGTGCTCGACGCGGTCCCGTTTGAGCTGACCGAGGCAGGGCTCATCCCTGAAGGGGAGCACTCCGAGTTCGACTCGACTCGGATCTTCAACGTCACGACCGGTCCCAACGCGAATGCGACCCTGCATGCCCTGACCGACGACGGGCACCGCCTCATCTGGCACCGATTGCAGACGAAGCGACTCGCTCGCAAGGTCTGGGGTGTCACCGTGGCGATCCCCCGCAAGAACCAGCCTCGGCCCGGGTCGACCGAGAGCGCTACGCACTTCGCGACCACCGTGCGCAGCACTCGCGGCCTCGGCCTGCGGATCTCTCGCGACACCTACGCGACGATCAACAAGCGCGTGTCGACAGCGCGCTGGTCGCGGGACGACGACCCTGAGTTCTGGGATGCCGTCGACTGGAAGTACGAGGACGCCGAGCACCGCATCCACACCGACGAGTGGTGCGAGAAGCACCGCGAGCGGGCCCTGGCGAACTTCGACCTGAACATGGCTCACTTCGCCTCCCTCGACCGCGATGAGTTCGAGCAGGCTCTGCAGGAGGTCGTCGCCAGCAACCCCGGCATGGTCGAGGTCACGGATCTCGCGAAGTGGGACGGCGTCGGCGGGCTCTACATCATGGTGCTCGACGAGTACCGCCAGGTGTACGTCGGCGCCACGAACGAGTGGACGGGGATCGCCAAGCGCATCCGCCAGCACTGGACAAGGCAGAAGCACTTCGACCGCCTCATCTGGGGCGACGTCGAGTCGTCGATCCTCTCAATCGACAGCTTCCGCGCCCTCGACACCACCCGCATCTTCGCGCTGAAGAGCGCGCGCTCTTTTGAGAGCGAGGACGACCTGCTCAAGCAGTTCCCCGCGAAGTACACACTGAATCGCGTCATGGGAGGCCGCAACGTCGCCCGCTTCGCCACCTTCGCCGGGCTCTCCTATGTGATGCGCCTCCGCGACGGCGACGGTGCTGGCGAGGAGTTGGATCCGTCGTGACACGCGAGATCCACGCGCTCCGCGACGATGCGGCTGCCTGGTACAGCAGCATCCTCGACGAGGTCGCCGCGGCGCTGCCGTCGTCCCTCGATCGTGCCCGCCAGCTCCTCGAGCCGATCGCCGGTGAGGTCTGGATGGGCAGCCTCACCCTCCACGGCACGACCACGATCGGCACCGACGCGCGCACCTCGCGGCGAGTCCCCGACCGCACGCGTGCGGAGGTGTTCCTCCGCGACGGCTTCACCTGCACATATTGCGGCGGCCGCACGATCCCCCGGTGCGTCCTCGTCGCGATCAGTGACGTGTTCCCCGACGACTTCCCCTACTACGCGCACTACCGCCGCGGCACCGTGCACCCCGCGTACTGGGCGCTCGCGCCCGAAGCCGACCACGTGCTTGCGCACGCCAACGGCGGCTCCAGCGACGCGGCGAACCTCACGACCCTGCACGCGATGTGCAACACCCGGAAGTCCATCCTCGCCGCAGACGCCCTTCCCATGGTCGACGCGACGCCCATGCGCGATCCGGAATGGGACGGACTACTCTCTCGATACGCGGATATCGTCGTCGCGGGTGAGGCTCATGGCCGTCGTCATGCAGCGCCGAACTATCACAACGCCTGGCTGCGCCGCTTCGGACGGTAGTCAGATGCGGCCCGCCTTCGAAAGGAACGGCCATGACTGAAATCGACGACACCAACCGTCGCTCGCGTCTGCGTCAACTCCGAGCAGGCCTAGAAGAGCTTCACGCAGTCGCCCTTGCCGAGCGCAACGGTGAAGCCTTCACAACCAAGGAGACGCTCGTTCACATTAGTCGAGACCTCGTCACCGAGACTACGGCGAGCTCGGTCTAGGACCTGCCCTCTGCTCCCTAGGGCGGATTCCTCGTATGTGTGTGGAGACTGACCTATCGCGGACCTGTTCGAGCAGGCAAAGCAACGAGCTTGCGTCTCCGATAGGTGTCGTCACCGCCACACTGGCTCAACACGCTGTTCGTTAAGTTCTCGTCGTCCCCGTTTTGCTCGTTCGAGGCGATGGACGCGTGGCGTCAGGACCGCGCGAACGATTCTGCGCTGATCTGCGAGGTCCAGCTCTTTCCACTGGACGTCAGGTTCGCCGCGATCAATGAACTCGCGAACGTACGGGTCGATCGCCGACATCTCTGCGAGTGCTTCGCGGCAGTCACGGATCAGGGGTTGCAGGCGTGACTCTTGGTCGATAATGAGGTCGAACCGTTGTAGCGCGGCCGCGTCCGCCCGCACGGAATCTAGGTAGTCCTCGTACGCGGCGATCTCATCGATGAGGCGACGACGTTCCGTTTGAGCTTGCTTACCTTGGTTTGCGGTACCCGACGTGAAATCGGCCGAACTGAGCCGTGCGAATAACAGCTCGCAGACGATCTCATCGAGCGTCTGCACGCTGATGCTGACATGAAAGCCTCTCGGCTCGTCGGGTGCTGCCAGCCCTGGAAGCCTCCCGCACGCGTAGTTCAGATAGCCCCTTCGCGGCGCTGGCGAACCGTCCGAGAGTGGCTTTCGCGGCGTGTAGTGATTCGTCCAGCACTTCAGCGGAGCGTTGCATACTCCGCATCGGGCGATCGTCGACAGAAGATGTTTAGCCGTGTGATCGCGCGGACGTTTCCGATCGCTCTGGCAAAGGATTGCCTGCAGCTCTTCCCAAGACTCGGGGTCGATCAAAGGCCCCCAGATAGCATCAGCAACGACATTCCCCCGAAGCACTCGCTTCCCCACATACGCTGGTTGGCGCAACATCGCTTTGATCGCGGCGGGGTTCCAGCCCCCTGTCCCATCCAAGGGGTGCTGTCTAGGGCACCTTGGTGGCACACCTCTCCGATTGAACTCTCTAGCAACGGAGTAGATCGAGTCGTGGCGCATAATGCGCATTGCCGCTTCCTTGACGATTGGCGCCTGATCCGGGTGCTCTTCGACCCGAACAAGTTCGCGCGTCTGCTCGTCGTACACGCGCCGGTAGCCGTACAGGTTTCGACCGTGCGGGCGTCCTTGCTCAGCAGAGGCGCTCGAACTCCTCCGCCGCCGTTCAGAGGTCTTCTCAGATTCGTACTCTGCGTCGACGGCGTCCTCGAGGAGACTGCGCCGGTCGCGGGCGTTGGCGGGGTCATAGAGGCGGTTGTGCGTAGTGACCCAGATGCGGACGCTTCGCTCCCTGCAGAGGTCCACGAGGTCTACCCACTCGCCCACGCGACGCGACCCGCGGCTCGACTCCCAGATCGCAAGGACATCGGCATCGAAGGTGCCTGACTCAAGGTCCCCGATCAAACGCTTGAAATCCTCGCGCTCCTTTCTCGCGTATCGACTCGCACTCCGGTCGGCATCTCGGTATGGCGCGGCGGAGTGAAGGGCCCACCCTTGAGCCTCAATCGACGTCTTGTTCTCTCCATGTTGTTGATCCGGGCTTCTGCCCGTGTCATGGATATCCCTCGACACCCTCAGATACTCACGAACCGATAGCCGCTTCATTCGCCCAGTAGACACCCACACGTGCCGCTCGACCAGGGGTTCCCGTCGACCGCTCAGGAGTACTACGACGGCCAGATCGACCTGACTAAAATGCTCATCGACGACCAAGCCGCGACATTCGTCGTCCGCGCGGCCGGCGACTCGATGCTCGGCATCGACATCAGATCGGGTGATGAGAGCCTCATCACCCGATCGAAGCATCCGCTCAATGGAGGATGTCGTGGTCGCGATCCTGAACGGCTAGCTCACGCTGAAGCGGCTTTTCCTAATGTCGGCATCCAGAGTCGCCCCGCTCAGCGCCTTCTCGAGCAGGTTCGCGCACAGTTCCTGAGGCACTTCGAAGCGCTCCATGTTCTCCACCAGGAACGTCGTGAGTTCAGCGTCTCGGAGCAAGGTCGCATCGCCTATAGCGTTCGCGCGGCATACACCGCCGCGCACAGACGCACCCTCGATCAGATCGAGGGTGTGAGGCAACCGCTTCCACTCGGTAGATTGCTGCGCATGACTGAAATGTGGGCCGCGCTAGCTGGTGCCGTTGTGGGTGCCATTGTCGGTGGCTTGCTCTCCGCGTGGGTCGGCTCGAAGCAGACGGCAAAGGTGCTGAAGCATGAGACCGACATGGCGGCCGCCGAGCGGAAAGAAGCACAGCGCGCCGATGAAGAGCGACGGCACTCAGCGGCCGCTGACCACCTGATCACAGCGCTAGCCGAGTACATGACCCTGAGTGGAAGCGTGCACGATGGCGGCCGCGCGGTGGAGCACTTTGTGCGGATGGCCACGACAGCAGACGTTCATCGTGACAGGGACCGCCGAACGGCAGCTCTCCTTCAAGCGAGCGCAAGCTACGCCCATGCACTGCCTGAAGAAGTGCGCGAGAGGTGGGACGCCTTGATCTGGGTGGTGCGCTTCAACTCAGCCAAGCAGTCCGAGCGGTCGGACGGAGATCGGCGGCGCGACTACAGCGATCTGAGGAACTACAGCGAGTACGTCCGCCGCTCGCTCACCGCTGTGACCGCGAAACATCCAATGCCGCCTCACTACCCTGCCCCGGACGTTCGCCGCGAAGAGCGCAAGCCATGGGGCTACTCGCCAGAGGACGCCGAGAAGGAACCTGACCTTACCGACTGGCAACTCAGCGACCGTTTGGTCGGCAGGGTGTCCTTCTCCACAGGAGAGCTGCGGTGGTACGGCCCCAATGGCCTAGTTGAAGATCTTCCCCGAGCAGAAGCCGCGCCCACTGCGGAGGATTAACTGTATGGGAGGTCACCGACTTGATCTTCGGCGTGGGCGACAAACTGCAGGTAGGTCTTGTGTCGGCGAAAAGTGCTCGTGCATGGGCGACGGCCAGTGAGGCCTGGGTCGCTGACGCCAAGTAACTCGCCGGGAACCACCCACCGTCCACGCCGCTAGGGTCCGCGCCGTGCCACTGTCTCCAGGTCGATAGTCTCAGACGCATGTCCGTGACGCTCGTAACGATCCTCGATTCGGAGTCGCTGCCTCTCCAGGATGTGCTGGTCATCAGGCACGCCTACAACGCCGAGCCTGCGTCGAGCCGCCTTGCCGGTGTCCAGGCAAATTCGACGGACGACGATATCCTCGCGTACACGCGCCGCCAGTCAGCGAAGCCACGAATTTTCCCAGTCACCCCTCCGCGATGGTGGGTCGTGCTCCTTCCGGAAGGCGGTGACCGCGGACGCCTCTGGCGCGTCGTCGAGAATCGAGGGGAGATCTCGAACGACGGTGAGCTCCGAGAGTTCGACCTCGTCTACAGCGATCACCTGCAGGACTTGCTCGGCCGACTTGTCATCGGTTGGAGGGCGGGTCGGGTGTGGCGCGTCCGTGGCACGACGGCAGCGACCTACCCGGTGCTCGAGATCGCCGACGCTCAGCCTCCCCGCTTCCCGGGCTTCGACAAATTGATCGTCTCGTACGAGATGTTGCAGGCCGTGGTGAACGAGCGCCGGTACGCCGCCTGGCAGACAGCGCTCTCATCGATTGTCGGTATCTATCTGATCACCGACACCCTCGACGGGCGGCACTACGTCGGCAAGGCAGACGGCGCCGAGAACATCTTGCAGCGATGGCGCACCTACGCCACCAACGGGCACGGCGGCAACGTCGCCCTGAAGCTGCGGGATCCGTCGAGCTTCCAGTACTCGCTGCTGCGGGTCTTCGACCCCTCGACGCCACTCCGAGATATCAACGCCGCAGAGAGCCACTTCAAGCGCGCACTAGACAGCATCACCCACGGACTCAACCGCGGCTAAGGAGCTCGGTGTAGTCGCTCACTGCGAGAAGTCGCTCAGCGCGGGAAGCTCTCGGCCTTCCACAGCTGACTCTCGGCACAGCAGCACAGCACCGCAGAGGCGACGACGAGAGGCGAATCGTTCGCGACTTTCTCGCAGGCCTAGAAGACAGCGATCACCGCCCCGCCTGATCCGCTGACAACCTCCAGGAGATGATGGCGACCCCGAACTACAGCTACGACGCGCAACTGGGTAGGACACGCGCTCCTCACCAGTTGGAAGGTCACCAGTGGCGATCGCTGAAGGAGATCAAGCGCGCGCTGAAGGCGGACGAGATCGGGTGATCCGGCCGGGCCTCGTTTAGGGCGACGTGGACGCCCTGCCTGCGCGATTCGCTACAACGAGTGCGATCACCGTGGTGAGGACGAAGATGACGACAACCGCGATCGCTCCGATCGTCGTCACGATCCCGCTGCTCGCGAAAGATACGACGGCCGCAATCACACTCGCAGCGAATCCAACCCAGACGGAGGCTGACGCGGACCGGTGAGAGGCAGTCCAGGAAGCGTCGCTTCTCATGGTCGCGACCGTGCGGATGCCGGCAAGACGATTCCGTCGGAGATCCCCCCGCGCGGCGAGCTCGACTACGATCCCGGTCACCAAGAGCAGGACTGGGAACACCCCTGCGATCACCTCCACGGGAACACCCTACGAAGCCTCATTCGAGCGTCCAGCGCGAGCGACGCGACGATTGTGCAACGCCAATACGGCGAAAGCCGCTGCGGGGCCACCGATGACGATCATCATCACCCACTGCCACCCCTCGCCTGCAACGAGCACTGCGCCCAGCACGATCAGCCCTGCGCCGATCCCTCGCATCGTCGCGGATCCGCGCGGCGAGGTCTGCGGGCGCTTCCCGAACGGGATCGGCGTCAGCTCGTTCGCTCGAATGGTTCGAGAAAGCGCTGTGTGAAACAGCACGATGCCGGCGACTGACGCAACGATTCCGACTACGAACATGCCCTCGACGGTATCAGCGGAGCCCGGACCTGTCGCGAGGCCAGCGACCTCACGGTACGACTTTGCGACGGCGCGAACCCTCGCGATCCTGCTCGGCGACTGGCCAAGAGCCGTACACCAACTCAGCCCCATCTCACTTCAACGTCTGGCCCATTACCGACGATAAGAACACTTATCCGGACTATCGGCGCAGCCGAGCCTCAATCACCGGCGGGCCCACACTCCGATAAGGCGCCAGGAGGGCCTTCAGCGCGAACCCGTGTCTCGTGGGCCGGGGTCCACGACCCGCCTCCGACACTCGCATGCATGCTCAACAGGTCTAAGTTCATGACCCGCGGTTCATGTCGGGAACTGCGGGCCTCCGCGATACTGGGTTGGTGACACTCATCGAGGGTTTCCGCTTCCGCGGGTACCGCAGCTTTCCTTCGGACGACCTAGCCACTCTCGCCCCCTTGAACAAGATAAATCTGATCGCGGGGCAGAACAACGCTGGGAAATCCAACGTGCTCCGAGTAGTGATGAATGCGTACTCCCGAGAGAATCAACCGTCTTCCACATGGGACCGACCGCTACTCGACGCAGATCATGAGTTCCGAAGGTCTCAGTTGTACCGCGTCGCCGAGGTCATGACATGGCCGGGGCTGGCACAACTTGACCAATACGTACGCGACCGCCTCCGTGACTTCTTACACGCTCCCTTGCTCGGAGGCTCCGACGGTCAACTCTGGTTGCCTATCGCCAGTGGGGGGAACGTGGACGATACGGCGCTCCGTGACGTCTCGTTGCGAGTCGGCGACAGTCCCGTTGCCTCAGACCTTTCCATGACGTTGACCCACACCGGCGGCGGGGGGCAAGGCGAGGACGCCTATCGGATCCTGCAGCACGTAGCGGCGGCGAAGCCCGTGCCTCCGGAGGCGTTCCTCATCGGCGGTGTCCGAAACATCTCGCAGGAGAGCGATCAAACGCCGGACCTCAATGGATTGAGCATCAAACGTCGGCTGATGGAGCTGCAGAACCCTGCGACCGAACGGCTGTCAGACAAGGAGCGGTTCGTCTCTGTGCAGGAGTTCGTGCGCGCTGTGCTCGAAGACCCGACAGTAACGATCGAGGTGCCACACGATCTGTCGACGATCCACGTCACGCAGTCCGGGCGCACACTCCCGATCGAAAACTTGGGCACAGGGGTACATGAGGTAGTCATTATCGCCGCTGCGGCGACGGTGATCCAGGATTCTGTCCTGTGTATCGAAGAGCCAGAGGTACACCTACATCCCGTGCTGCAGCGCAAGCTCCTTCGATACCTCGCGACAAGCACAAGCAATCAGTACTTCATTGCTACCCATTCAGCGCACATGCTCGACTCATCGATTGGTTCGATTTTCCACGTAACCATGGACGAGGGACGATCTCGGGTCCGTTATGCGGGTATGGCACGCGACAGATCGCTAATTTGCGCGGACCTCGGCTACCGCCCGTCTGACCTGGTTCAGACGAACGCCGTGATCTGGGTCGAAGGCCCTTCTGATCGGATCTACATCAAGTCGTGGATAGATCGGCTCGCGCCCGAGGAGTTCGCAGAGGGAACTCATTATTCAATCATGTTCTACGGAGGAGCGCTTCTAAGCGAATTGTCGCCACTGGATACCGATGAAGTGCAGGAGTTCGTAAGTCTGCGCAGCTTGAACAGATACATGGTCGTCGTCATTGACTCGGACCGGCAGAGAGCACGATCGAAACTAAATCGAAGCAAACGTCGAGTAATCGAGGAACTCGCACAGGATCCCCAATCCGGGTTCGCTTGGGTGACCGCGGGGTACACGATCGAAAATTACGTGCCGGAGCAATTACTCGATCACGCAATCCGCGTGGCGCATCCGTCAACATCCGCGCGGGCCTTTGACGCGCAAGATAGATGGGTCAATCCTCTCACCGAGCGGAGGCTCGGAATCCGCCCCAGCAAGGTCGCGATTGCAAAGATCGCGATATCCGGTGACGACACGTCGTGGCCATACGATCTGAAGACTCGCGTGCGGGAAATTGTCGATCTTATTCGCAGGGCCAACGGTCAAATCTAGGCGCTTCATAGTGCGTCTATCGCGTGGGCTAGCGTCGGCACCATCCGCGTATGCGCATAGGGAATACAACGCGGGTCGGGAGGGTTGAAGGCCACGTGCAGGGACACCAACCTACTAATCCGCGGACGCATGCGAGGTCCGGAACTTGTACCATCTGCGGTCGGTACGCCGAGTTGACGTTTGCGCATGTACCACCCAAAGCTGCATGGAATCGGGGACATTTTCGGCGATCGGTGGCTACTTCCAATCGCGAAATGAAGTTCGATCGAGGACGCGACGGCGGCGTAGGGCTGTATGCGCACTGCGAAGAGTGCAGAATCTTGACGTCCCCTTGGGATGACGAGTATCTTCGGTGGGCTCAAGCGGTCGCCCGCATCGCGATCTCATCTCCAGGGCTCGGTCAGCGGACTGCACTGAACTTGGTCGCGGCATCGGCGCGGCCCGGCCGCTTCGCTCGGGCGGCGATCGCTGGGTTAACGAGCCTTACAGACGGACTTCGAGCTTCGGATCCTCGCTTCGTTGATGCTGTCCTTACCGGAGCCTGCGTCCCGCCGACCGCAGATACTGAACTCCGATTCTTCCTCGCTGTAACCGAGTCGGTCGCTGTGCCGCTGATTCAGGGGTCGCACAGGGCAGAAGGCGTTACCGTGAATCTCCGTGAAGGGTCGGTGAAAAGTCACCGAATGGTGAGCGCCGTGTCACACTTCCCGCCATTCAGCGCAATCTTGGCCTATCGTGCAACCGAGATTCACCGAACACATCGAGACTGTACGGATTGGCTCCAGTACTCTCCCGACGAAGTCGTCGAGAACTTTCGGATCACCTTGCCTGTTGTCCGCCTGGTTGAAGGGGCTGTCGCCAGCGTGCAACCTATCGCGGCACGAGCCTTCGAACCAGGATCGATCTAGCCGTTCCTTGCCACTCGTCGCTTCTCTGGGGACAAGAGCTGAGTTGGTTCGTGCCGGGCTGCATGCTGAGGCTAGCCACCTTCAGTGCTCGGTTCAGCGTCGCCGCACTTCCCATCACCAGACCGGACGGTGCGCCTTGGGAAGAGTGAGACTCCAGCTGCAGCGGGACGGGGGTGGCCGATGAGTGAGTCGGCCTGACTTGGATTCATCGTCACTAGGACGCGAGTCAAGCTCCCAAGGAACAGAACCACGCGCTGCCCGCGAGCGCCTCGTACACCACGCCTCGTCTGCTGTTCGCATCGACACGAAACGCGATAGCCGCTGTCTCGGCCAGCAGAGCCGAAGCAACTTCTGCTGAATGCCCAGCCACAATCCGTGGATCGGCCTCGCGGGCCTCGCGTTCTGCCTCTTCGTCGTCCGGACGAGGGGGAGTTCCTCGAAGGCTTTCTCGCGCCTCGGCGATATCTTTGCCCGACACCGAAGAAAAGAGAAACGCGAGTCCCAAAGTTTTGAATTGGTTGCTGATCCTTGCGCGTTCATCCTCCTCAAGGTCAGCCGCAGGCGCGGCGAAAAATTCGAGCGCACCGCTTCCCTTTTCTATCACGCGGGCATACAGCCAACGAGACTCGACTGACTCAAAGAACGGGTGAAACAGCTCTGTGGTGCTCTCCGTCGCGACATAGTCACCCAACTTGTGATTGCACTGATGACACGCCGGGACGAGGTTCCATGGCTCAACCGCAAGCCCCCCAATGATGCTCTGCGGCACGAAGTGGTCGAGAGTTTTAGCATGCCCGTACTGGCAATAGCTACATAGCTCAAAAGTCGCCGAGGCTACGAGGCGGTCATAGTGATCGCGCGCCCCGCCGGTGGGCTTTGACATGTGATTGTCGTACACCCATCTCATTTCGTCGTCGGTGACTTCGGTCAACCCATAATCGGCAGCGCGCATTTGTCGGCACCCGTCGCCGATGACTTCTGACCCATACCTCTCATGGTTGGCTTCTAGTTCAGACCTGGCGGCACGAACTCGATTGCGAAGGTCGGGGTTTCGGATCTTCCTGGCCGCATCAGTGGCGATCTCTGCGGCTGAGATGTCAGTGGTCTCAACGGCCCACATGTTGCCGTCCCATGACTTCGATCATGGATCGGAGAACTGAACGTCCCTCGGCTCCGACTTGCCCTCCAAGCGACTCCAGTGCGGCCTCATATCCCTCGGCGGCGAAGTTTCTCGCGGTTTCGAGGAGGATTCCGTGATAGCCGGTGGCAGTGACTTCCAAACCGAAGAGTTCGCTTGTGAGTGTTCCGACGTTCTCGCCAAATGTCTCGATCGCCGGTCGGCGGAGCGTCGTGACGTCACCCTTGCGGTTCATCTTCCACACACAGTCACGCGGTACCTCTTGGAGGACTACCGGGGAGTGCGTGGCCACAACGGCAACGCCATTTCGATTGAGAAGGAGGTCGCTGAGGGCCCGCACGAACGCGGAAAGTAGCGGGGGATGAAGATGCGCCTCGGGTTCATCGAGTAGAACGAGACTCTTCTCTGACACAGTCTCGACGAGTTTCGTGGTCGTGAGCAGGACGATCTTATGGCCCGAACTCAGTCGCTTGAACAGACGGCCCAAGCGGTTGAGTGTCTCATCCTCGGAATCCGTACTCTCATGCCCCTCAACTACGTCCGCGATGCCCGATGCGGCGAAGACCGGGTCGCTTTCGAGCAGCCGGAGCGCTCCTGCGAGCCGATCTTTCCGCGCGCCCCGTAAACAACTCCGCGATGACTTGGTGAACTCGCTGGCGATCGCCCGAGGCCCTTTGATGCGATCGGCCTCGTCCTTCGAGGCGCCGACCAGCTTAAGGCCCACGTAGTGATAGGTGAGGCTCTTGGTGCGATCCTGAGCAACTGACAGCGGCTCGAATGCATCGAAAGCACTGAATGAAACAGAAACCAGGTTCGATATCTGACCACCACTTTCGCTCCGCGACGCATCCGACTGCACGAAATGCGTCGCCAGCGAGTTCAAGAATGTGCTCTTGCCGACGCCATTCCTCCCTACGATCACGTGAATGTTGGTCGGAAGGGCGGAGTCTGGGTCGACCGCGAACGTGACCGACGGGGTTCCGGGAGCGTATGTCAGCTTGTATCTCAGATTAAACTCAGTCAACTTAGCGCCACCCTTCGCTAACCGGGAGAACTGCTCCTTGACGGTTAGCAGGGGGACATCTCGAAGAAGAGAAACCTTTGTGACGGGTTCATCCTGAGCCTTCTCAAGAAGGCCAGGCACATAGGCGAGATCGCGTAGTCCATCGAGAACCTCGTCCCGGGTCGATCCACCCAGGGCCGTGAGCGATTCGTAGAACGACGAATCTTGGGCGAGCGAGAAGAACTCTGTCCCCAGGCGCTTGAAACTCTGCGGGGGGCCTGGCCGTCTTGAGACGCCCTCCTCGCCTTCGCCTCGTCCCGCTGGAGCAAGCCCAAATTTGCCGATCTTCGTTGTTCCGATTCGGTGTCGCGTTCCGTTGGCATCAACATAAGAAACAAAGAACGTCGTGGCGAACTTGAACCAATCGTCCCAGTCCTGCGATCGCAAGTACACAGTGTTCGGCCGGTCAAGGATCGTGTCGGAGCGAACACGTATGAACTTCAAAGCGTCACCTGTTTCGTCTGGCCCAGCGAGTTGGTATCGAGCATACGAGAGTCTGTATCCCTGTCTCCTAGTCCGCGAGCCACGGCGAAACCTGATTGAAGGTGGCTCAGGGAGGTGCCTAAAGCCGGCCCTCGGTGGTGGGGTGTGCACTGGCGCGCCAAATCTCAATCGGGATACTTGTGGCACCCATCGCCCGCAGACACGTCGGTGTGCACCATGCGCTTGCTTCACGACGACTAGTCAAATAGACGCGCGGCCGAGTGCACGCGGCGGCGAGGTGTTCTCAGGAGGCGTTGGCCGGCTCGCCTGGCTCATCGGAGGCCTCCGGGTGGACGTGTTGCCACAGTGCCAGGAGCTCTCGGTCCTCGGCCTCGTGCCCGGGGTTGCCCACGGTCGCGAAGGGGTTCTCCGGTAGCTCGAATGCGTACGCCGGGTTGTTGAGAATCTTGCCTTTCTTCCCCTCGCGCATGGACTCGAGTATCCGATCGCCCATTGCCTGATCCAGGCTGAGCATGATCCGGCACATGTTCTGGATCTCCTCCTCGGTCGACGGCGGGACGTCCTGCTCGGCCTCCAGTCGGCGCTTGCCCTCGATGTGCTCGCCGAGGCGCAACTGCCATCCGATCTGGTGGACGTGCCCGATCACCTCCCGCACGGCGTCGACGTCGGCGATGCCCTCCGGCGTTACCGGATAACCCTGGGGAGAGACGTCGACGTAGAACCCGCGCTGCTTCAGCAAGTTGTGGTCCCGCCGCCACTCCTCGATCGCACCGAGGACACGAGCATTCTCTTCCGGATCGGATGGCTCCACTCCAAACCAGTACTGCTCATCCACGAGGAATCTGTGCACGACCTCGAGCTTGAGTCCGTGGTCCCCCCAGACCTTCTTGAGCCAATCGTCGACGAACGGCTCGCCCTCTGGAGCGTATGCCATGCGGACGCGGCGCTCGTGCAGGGCGATCGCCTTGCCCGACTCCTCCATACCGAGAATCGCCAGCGACCTTGCCAACGGGACGCTGTCGCCCTCGAGCATCGCCACGGCCGCCTGGAGCAGGCGATCGGCGTTGGAGAGCAGCGCGTCCTGCAGGGCGACGACCTGAGTGGGCTCAAGGTCATCCGGGAGAAGCTGTCGACGGGCCATAGACCCAGTCTCGCCCCTACCTCCGATAGACGGTAGCCGGGGCGAGCCTGCCGGTGGTCTCGCAGCCAGTTCAGGATGCTCCGCGCTGTTCCAGCTGGAGCCGGTGCAGCCCAGCGTGCGCTGAGCACGCGCGGCTACCCTCGCCTGTCGGCAGCGGAGCCGACGCGGCCTCAGCTGACGGCTGACGCTACGGCCGCAATAAGTTGCGTGCTGCGCGAAGTCCCGAGCGGTCTGAGCACTGTATACCGGCGGACCCGCAGCCAACCATCAGATCAGTAGACCGCGGCCGGTCTCCGGATGTGTCAGGATCATGCCATGTCGGCTCGGAGGTCGATGCGAAAGGAAGACATGGGCTTCTCCATCAGGATCGCGCCGGGGGTGCGGGTGCGGGCCTCGTCGCGGGGCGTTCGCACGAGCATCGGGCCGCGGATCGCGCGTGTACACGTCGGGGCAGGGCGGACGGGGTTTTCCACCGGGGCCGGACCCATCGGCTACTACACGTCTCTCGGCGGAGGGTCGCGGACTCGCGGCACTCGACAGGGCACCGGCTACGCGACATCGACTCTGGCAAGTGCCGCGCGCCTGGACAAGATCGACCGCACTATGGCACTCGCGGCGGCTCTAGATGCGATCGCCAGCCTGCACCAGGAGAAGTTCACTCTGGCGCAGCGCCCGGTCCTCCCTCCGCCTCCACCGGTGGACCCGGAGGCTGTGCGGAAGAGCCACGTGGATGCCGCCCTGAAGCGGATCAGCGCCTTCAAGCGGGCTGAGCGCCGCGCCGCCACTTCCAGCGCGATCGCGCACGCGGATCAGGCTGTCATGCAGGAGACGCATCGGCGCGTAGGGGCCTGGAAACAGGAGCAAGCAGAGCTCGATCAGTTCTGGGCGGCACTCCTCGCGAACGACCCCGCAACGGTCATGGACCAGCTCGCCTCGGCGTTCGAGGACAACGCGGCTCCCGCGGCGCCGCTGGCCGTCGAAGGCTCCGAAGCGACCCTAACCGTTCTTGTGCCCGACGAGCGGTCCTTGCCCGACCAGATGCCAGGGGTCACGGCCGCGGGCAACCCGAGCATCCGCAAGATGACAAAGGCGGAGCGGGATGGCTACTCCCACCTCCTCGTGTGTGGCTACCTGCTGGCGACCGTCAAAGAAGCGTTCGCCGTCGCCCCGGGGCTCACGAGCATCCGTATCCTCGCGGTGCGCAGCGCCGGGATCACCGCATACGGCGAGCGACGCGGCGAGGCGATGGCCGCCGCCGTGATACAGCGCACAGCGCTCGACGGCGTCCGCTGGAAGGAGGTCAACGCCTCCGTGATCCTGATGGACGTGGCGTCCCAGCTGATCCTCAATCAGCGTCCTCCGAGCCCGGGGCTGCGTCCTCTCGATCTCGACAAAGAGCCCGAGATCGTCGCGATCATGGAGCGTATCGACTTCGACGACCTCGGAGAAGGCTGAACCGTCCATGACGCCCGCTCCGAAGAACCCGCGCCCCGGGTGGTACCCCGACCCTGAAGATCTCACCCGGCAACGCCGCTGGGATGGGAACGACTGGACAGGCGAAACCCGGGAGACGCCTTCAAGCTCTGCACCCCCCGCGCCGGGCCGGCGCGACCGAGCACCTGAGCTGCCCGCACCACAAGCGCGCGGAGTCTCCTCCTCCCCGCCGCCCACTGAACTGGCGCCGGAGCCCCACGTCGCGGGGCCCGGGCGTTCGGGCCTCATCGCGCTGATCCTCGGCATCGTCGCCTTCCTCACCGGGTGGGCACCTTTCCTCGGAGCCGCATTCGGGATCGCAGCCATCGTCGTGGCTCTCGTCGCCCGGCGACGACGCCAGCGCAAAGTACTGTGGGTCACCGGGCTCGTGCTCGCCTCCGTCGCGACGATCACCTCGGTGATTATGGCGGTGTCCTTCATGACGTTCCTCGCCGCGCATCCGATCGATACGTCCGCTGGCGAGGTAGCCGCCGAGAGCAGTCAGCCGTCGCCGGAGGTCTTAAGCCCGTACTCCGAGAGCAAGCCTGACAAGGGCGAGCCGGAGACGGACGAGATCCGCGAGTACTGGCCGATCTCCGGCGACCTGCGGATGCCGCAGTTCGTCGGCATGAACCTCGCGGACGCGCTCGACGAGGCCAACCACCTGCGCCTCACCCTGCGGTACGAGGACGAGCGCAACGACCGCGCCGTCTTCATGCCGTCGAACTGGACAGTGGTGTCCCAGGACATCGCCCCGGCGACGGACTCCCGAGAAGGAGACTGGGTCGAGGTTCGCGTGCTCAAGCACGGCGAAGTCACCGACGAGGTCACTGAGGCACTGGCCTACGACCTTCATCTCGGCGAGCGGAGCTTCACGGGGACCATCACGGGCTACGAACGCGACATGACCCTCGACGTCTCCACCGTGCTCGTCGACGCAGCACCGGTGTCGCTGGATCTGATCTCCCCGCTGGCGCCCCTCTGCGGCTCTCCATTGAAGGACGGCCTGACCGCGGCGGCCGCCGAACTCGAGAAGCAGCTGCCGATCGGGCAACGCGTGCTCGTGGTCATGAGCCGCACCGGCGAGTCCCACGGGTTCATCCACCTGCTGGGACCGGACGACGAGACCGAGACAGTACCTCCCGCCGACTCCGTGAACGAGCGACTCATACGCACGGGCTGGTGGGTGCCTGACGCCTCACAGATGGAAGGCGGCGTGGGCGTCGAGGGCTGGGGCAGCGAAGTGGTCGCCTTTACACCCTATGCACCGCGATACACCGCCGAGTCTCAGGCTGTCGACTACGTGCCGTTCATCGCTCAGGCAGGCGACCAGGCTGTGGCTAATTACGCCGGCACGATCGGTGACTGCCGTCGCGCGGCAGAATCAGATGCGAACGCCTACGTCGCCCGCTGGCAGGAAGCCGAGCGGGAGCGGGAGAAGGCGATCGCCGAGATGGAAGAACTCATCCGGTCGGGCTACTACCTCTGCCGCGACGGCGACGGTGACGGCGTCTGCTACGAGCACTGACGGGGAGTGTACGGGTTGCCTCCCTGAAGGAAGGGCTTCGAGCTCGGCATCCCGCCGGGGGTCTGCCCAGACGCCGTCCTTAGATCCGGATCTCCGCAGGTGCCCTGCGCTCGTCCTGCCAGGGAACGCCTAGCCATCGCGTTCGTTCGTCGACCTATCGCATTGCCGTTATGCTCGCGATAACCCGGCGATGAATCGTTCTCCCGGGATCTCGAGCGGGAGAACCATGACAGACAGTGACGTGCGCGCTGAGGCCGAGGCCATCAAATATGAGACTCAAAGCGTCAAGGCGGTGCGTGGCACCGAGAACCGCACGATCTCGAAATGGGAGAACGACGGTTGGGAGCTGGTCACGCAGACTCCGGGCAAGCTCCGCTCGGAGCTGGTCTTCCGCAGACCACAACGGAAGCCGCCGTGGAAGACACTCGCAATCATCGGCGGAGTGCTCGTCGCTCTGGGCATATTCATCGGCATCATGGTCGCTGTCACAGGCGGAGACAACGATGACGCCGCCGAACCCGTCGACACACCCAGCGCAGAACCAATCGTGCCTGAGGACGAGCCCGCGCCAGAGCCAGAGGGGCCCGCAAACACAAAGCCCATCGAGACAGAGCCCACCGAGCAGGCTCCGCTGACGATGGAAAATAGCCCTGAGCTCGCAGCACTGCTCACCGGACCGGCGGACATCCCCAGCGTTGAGGCCTTCGCTGAGCAGTATGCAGGCCAACTCATCGAGTTCGATGGCTCGATTGGTGCAATGCACAACCACGAGGGCTATACGACGCGGTACGACATCCTGGTCACGTACGGCGACTACAGCGAGACCCACTCGAACGGCGGGCCGAGCTTCCAATTCCGAGACGTGAACATCACGAGCGACCTGAATCTGACCGGCGACGTACCTGACACGATAGGCGTCGGCGACAACGTCCATGTCATCGCGCGCGTCGGACCGTTCAGGGACCCGCTGTTCCAGCTGGAGCCGGTCGAGACCCGCGTACGCTGATACGCCCCTCAGGTCGGGTTCGTCGATCGAGGGCTACTGATCGCCTCGCTCACGCGACTCCTCCGCCAATCTGCTCGCCCCCGCCACGCAAGAGCCCGGGGCTGTGGCACTTGGTGCTGCTCCGCCGGAACGAGGCCGGCGGAACAGCCGTCCGACTGGGCCAAAACTCGGCCGCTGGGTGGACGACACGGCGTCGGGTGTGAGTCCTGAGCGCGCGACGACTACTGCTAGCTGTTGAGCTCCTCCAGGAACGACCGCGCCCCTTCAGAAGCGTCCGTGCGGAGCTGCTCCTCAGGCGCTGTGTCACCAGTCTCAATCATCATCTGCGCGAATGTGCCCGTCCACGCGCCCCGTGCGTCGAGATAGTTGTTCATGGCGCCTCGGATCTCTTCCGGATCGGATGAGTCCTCGGTGGCGACGAGTTGGCGTGCCACAGCACGGGCGGCCTCCCGCGGCCCACCCGCGTTGTACAGGATGACGTACATGAGGTCGTACTTGTCCTTCTCCAGCCTGCGTTCCAACGCAGCGGCCGTCTTGGCGAGGAGGTATCCGCCGAGGTTCGCGAACCGGATGCTCACCGTCTCAGGAGCATCGAGTACAACGGCTCGTACGACATCTGAAACGCGAAGCTCACGCACCATGGGGGCGTGGAGTGCTGCGGCAGGACCGGCGATTTTGCTCGCTACTGCGGACCTGGAGCGCGGAAGCGGGACCGTGTCATCAGTGTGATCCCACACGTCGCACAGGAACTCCAAACGCACCCGTGCGCCCCCGAGCATGGCGTCCCAGCGCCACATGTTCACAGAGGAAAACCCGCCGGCCTCGAGCGCCTCGTCGATCCAGGAGTAGTCCGGCGTCGCGGCGACGTTGTCGAAGCCGAGCGCGAAGAGCAGATCGATATCGGTCGTTCCCTGGTGGGGGACCGGCGCCCGCGTCGCCAGGAAGTCAGGGTTCAACCCTCCGATCACGACGAAGTCGATGGCGCGATCGCCGGCGAGCAACACGAACCTGACCAGCGCATCCTCTGCACGTTCGCGAGCCTGACGGCTTCGGATCTCAGAATGCAATGACGCTCTCCCTCAGATGCTCTCCCGCCTCAGCTGCGCGTCCCCGGCTGCGCAGAAGGTCCGCGTACACGCGTACCGGCGAGCAGAGGGAGACGCCGTCACGATTGTCGGTCAGACCGAATACGAAGTCCTTCTCGGTGAACACCCGAATGCGGCCGCCGTGCGCGACTTCACGCACGTCGTCCTGACTCGATACACGGCGGCGGAGGTCCTGCAGGTCATCGAAGGACACGTACACGTCGACGGTGGGGATGCTGGTCAGGAACGGCGCGATGCGTTCCGCGGCCACGGTTCCGGTCACTGCCCAGTTCGTGCCTTCTAGCGACGATGTGAGCATCGAGAGCGACTCCTCGTGGTCGCGCCACGGCACATGGAACTCCACCACGGGCGTCGCCGCGCCCAGCGCGTACTGCCCTGCCCAGTCGCTCAACATTCGCCCCGGGTCGCGTAGCTCGCGTGTCGCCGTGCTTCCTCGTTCTGCTCCGGTCTTGATCGTGTAGTGCTGCTCGTCGAATTGGCGCAGGACGCGCGCCGCGTGAGCGACGGAGACGTCCGCGGCTTGAGCGATGTCTGCGACCTTTCCGATGGAATCGGGGACGTCGCGCCCGTAGCTCACCCGCCACGACAGCAGCGTTTCAGCGACCGCCTGCGCGGCCCCCGACCAAGTGAACTGCCGCCTCGCGTCGGCGGGGACCGGGTCGAGGCGCGTAATGTACACCTCGCCGGGGATCACGATGCGCGCTCTCCCGCTCCCATCTGCCCACGAGAGTCGTTCCTCATCGAGGATCTCCCGTGCGCCGGCACTCATGCGCCGAGCTGTGATTACGGTAAGTGCGTCAGTGGGCGCATCGACATGCATGAGCATGTTACGCGCGCGCTGCACGTCTGCGGCCAGACCTTCTCCAGCCCAGATCGGACGGACCATCCAAGTTCGGCCGTCGAGCGTGAGACGGACCGAATCGAAGCCGACCTCGGTGTCGAACTCCGGAGGGAGAGCGCGAACCAGGGCGGCGACGGCGGAGTTTTCTCGCGAAGCCATGGTTATATCCTATCGTGATCTTTACTTAGTAAATGCAATTTTACTGCATAAAATCACGCCGTGAGAAAAGGATCTTACTAAGACCGCCGGCCTAGCTTGGATGGCGCCGCCGGCGCGGACGCTCAGTGCGCCGCGCCGTATGCCTCAAGTACGCCGTCTGGCCCACGGCCCCGGTCAACTCCTGGCACCTGCTCTCCTTCGCCCAACGTGCGCACCGTCGCCAGATCCCGGTTCGGAGGATTGGTGATCCTACAAGTCCCTTACACAGAGCTCATAGCGGTCAGGCATCTTAGCGAATGGGGACACTTCAAGTATGTTTTAGAACATCCACGGTAGCCATCGTGGTGATCGCGTACTCGGCCGTCGCCGCTCCGGTTTCGTCGCCGAACAGCGATGCGGCCCGACGCCGGTCGAGTGGGGGAAGTGCGTGCATGGTGTTCCTTCTTTCTGGTGTGACGCGGTCGCGTCGTCGTTCCGCTCATGTCGGGAGCGGCGTGGAGGTCAGGACGCTGAGGAGCATCGGTGCGACGCCCAGCAGCAGGAAGGCGGGGAGCGTGCAGACGCCGAGCGGGAGGAGCAGCCGTGTCGAGAGACGCGACGCGCGCAACCTGCCCTCGACCCGCGACGTGTGGCGCTCCTGGGCAGCCGACGCACGGAGGAGCTCCACGGCGGGCACGCCGGCCGCGCGCGACAGTTCGAGCACGTCCGGCACACGGTCCTCTCCGCCGTGCGCGATCGATCCGACCGCGTCGAGGAGTCCCAGTGCCCGGTCGATCGAGGCTCCACCCGCCAAGGCCACGGCGACGAGTTCGGCGCGCATGCCCGGTGTTCCCGGTGACGGCCGCGCACGCCGGAGCAGGCTCGCCGTCCAGGCCCGCGCGAGGAGCACGAGCGCTCCCCCGGCGAGCACGCAGGCGGCGCCGATCGGATTCCGAGTGATGACCCCGATCGTGTCGAAGCCCAGCGCGAACCCCAGGAGAAGACCGGCGAGCGGCATCCACAGCAGCAGGCGCGCCGTGCCGGCAGGCTCGGTGAGGGCGATGCGCACGTCATCGGCCGCGGACGCGGCGTCGCGCAGGGTCTCGGCCAGCGTGCGCAGCACCTCGGCGATCGGTGCGCCCACCGTGGTCGCGATCTCCCAGGCGGCTGCGAGATCGACCCACACCCCGCCCTCCGCCTCGATCGCGGCGGCGATGGGCTCGCCCGCGTCGATGCGCGACACGATGGCGATCGCGTGCCGGTCACCGGTCTCCGCGAGATGCCGCCAGGCCACCGTCGGCATGGCTCCCGCCTGCAACAGCACGGCCAGCGTCTGCACGGAGGTCGCGGCATCCGCACCGTGCGTCACATCCCGTACTCGCCGCCTCACCATGGCCGCACCTCCTCGATCGTCAGCCGCTCGTCCGCGAGCGCGAACACCCCGGCCTGCGCGATGCGCCGGGTTCCGCCGGGATCGCGCACGAGATGCAGCACGGTGCTGAAGGCGCTCACGGTCTGCCGCGCCAGCGCCGTGGCATCCATCCCCGCAAGTGCCCCGAGTGCTTCCAGTCGCGCCGGCACATCGGTCAGTCCACTCGCGTGCAGGGTCCCGGCGCCACCATCGTGCCCGGTGTTGAGCGCGGTGAGCAGTTCACGGATCTCCTCACCGCGGCACTCGCCCACGATCAGCCGATCCGGCCGCATGCGCAGCGACTCCCTCACCAGACGCGCCAGGCTGATCCCTCCCGCGCCCTCGAGGTTGGCCTGGCGTGCTTCGAGGGCGACATGGTGAGGATGCCGCGGCCGCAGCTCGGCGACGTCTTCGATCGTCACGAGACGCTCGGAGTCCGCGGCTTCTGAGAGCAGCGCGGAGAGCAACGTCGTCTTGCCCGTGCCCGTGCCTCCGGTGATCAGCAGATTCGCCCGCTCATGCACCAGGCTCATCAGCCACCGCTGCATCCGTGCGTCAAAGCAGCCGAGCGCCGCGAGCGCATCGAGGTCGGCGGCGCGCACCCGAGGGATGCGGATCGAGATGGCGGTGCCGCTGGCCGCGACGGGGGCGAGTACGGCGTGCACGCGGATGCCGGAGTCGAGCCGCACGTCGACGCACGGCGACTGGTCGTCGAGATGGCGCCCTCCGAGACCGACGAGCGCGACCGCGAGATCGCGGACCTCTCGTTCGGATGCCCGCCACGCGGAGACGGGTTCGGCGCCCTCGCCCCGATCGAGGAACAGCCCTCCGTCGCCGTTGACGAAGACATCGGTGACGGCGTCGTCGGCGCAGTGCTCGGCCAGCATCCCGAACGCGGGGTCGATCCGCAGCGGGGCCGGCGGAATCGGCACCGAGGCGCCGTGCGGGCTCTCGGCGCCCCGGGGCTGGAGGATGAACGGATCGGCCATGCCCCGACGCTAGGCAACGGGTGGGACCCCGCTCGTCCACGGATGCGGTCGCTGTGCAGAACCCACGGCATCGGCGCGCCGTGCAGAACCGATCGCGGCGCCTCGCCGTAACAAAAAAGGCGGCACCTCACGGGGGGAATGAGGTGCCGCCCGGGGCGGGCACCGATCGGGGGAATCGGGCGCGCCAAGGCCGGAATGAGTATTCGGCTGAGGTCGAGTGTACGCAAGGCAACCGTCCTGACAAAACCGACGCGACTACCGACTTTCGGCAGTATTGATCCCCCGTGCGCGAGACTAGATTCGCCCTGTCCCGGACGCACCACCCGGGATCGACCCCAGCCGCAAAGGAGCGTCTGCCGATGAGCAGTCAGATCGACCACCTTCTCGATGAGAACCGCCAGTTCCCGCCGTCCGAGGAGTTCGTCGCCCAGTCGATCTCCTCCCCCGATCTCTACGAGCGCGCCGCCGCGGACCGCGAGGGCTTCTGGGCCGATCAGTCGCGCGAGCTGCTGCACTGGCACACGCCGTTCACCCGGGTTCTCGACTGGTCCGCCCCGCCGTTCGCCAAGTGGTTCGACGACGGCGAGCTCAACGTCGCCTACAACTGCCTCGACCGCCATGTCGAGCAGGGCAACGGCGACCGCGTTGCTCTGCACTGGGAGGGCGAGCCCGGCGACAGCCGCAGCATCACCTACGCCGAGCTGACCGACGAGGTCAAGCGCACGGCCAACGTGCTCGCCGATCTCGGCGTCGGCCAGGGCGACCGCGTCGCCATCTACCTGCCGATGATCCCCGAAGCCGTCGCCGCGATGCTCGCCGTCGCGCGTCTCGGCGCCATCCACTCGGTGGTCTTCGGCGGATTCAGCGCCGACAGCCTGCGGGCGCGCATCGACGACGCCGGCGCCAAGGTCGTCATCACCGCCGACGGCGGTTACCGCAAGGGTCGCGTCTCGGCGCTCAAGCCGGCCGTCGACCAGGCGCTGAGCGACCGCGGAGACGGCGAGCAGCTCACGGTCGAGCACGTGCTCGTCGTGCGTCGCGGAGGCAACGAGGTCGACTGGGTCGACGGTCGCGACGTCTGGTGGCACGAGGCCGTGCCCGCGGCATCCGCCGAGCACACCGCCGAGGCGTTCCCCGCCGAGAACCCCCTCTTCATCCTCTACACCTCGGGCACCACCGGGAAGCCGAAGGGCATCCTGCACACGTCCGGCGGCTACCTCACGCAGGCCGCGTATTCGCACAAGTACGTCTTCGACCTGCACGCCGACAGCGACGTCTACTGGTGCACGGCCGACATCGGCTGGATCACCGGGCATTCCTACGTGACCTACGGCCCGCTCGCGAACGGAGCCACGCAGGTCATCTACGAGGGCACCCCGGATGCCCCGCACCCCGGCCGCTGGTGGGAGATCATCGAGAAGTACAAGGTGTCGATCTTCTACACCGCCCCGACCGCCATCCGGTCGTTCATGAAGATCGGACGCAGCGTCCCGCAGAAGTTCGACCTCTCGTCGCTGCGCGTGCTCGGATCGGTGGGCGAGCCCATCAACCCCGAGGCATGGATGTGGTACCGCGAGGTCATCGGCGGGAACCGCGCCCCCATCGTCGACACGTGGTGGCAGACCGAGACCGGCGCGATCATGGTCTCGCCGCTGCCGGGCGTCACCGCCACGAAGCCGGGCTCGGCGCAGGTGCCGCTCCCCGGCATCCGCATCGACGTCGTCGACGAGCAGGGTCAGGAAGTCGGCAACGGCAACGGCGGCCTGCTCGTGGTGACCGAACCCTGGCCGAGCATGCTGCGCGGCATCTGGGGCGACCCGGAGCGCTTCCGCGAGACCTATTGGGAGAAGTTCGAGAAGCAGGGGTACTACTTCGCCGGCGACGGCGCCCGCCTCGACGACGACGGCGATCTCTGGCTGCTCGGGCGTGTGGACGACGTGATGAACGTCTCGGGCCACCGTCTCTCGACGGCCGAGATCGAATCGTCGCTCGTCGCCCACGAGGCCACCGCCGAGGCGGCCGTGGTCGGGGCGTCCGACGAGACGACGGGCCAGGCGGTCGTCGCCTTCGTCATCATCAAGGAGAGCTACCTCTCAGCGCACGACCCGGCGGGTCTCGCTCAGCAGCTGCGCCTGTGGGTCGGCGAGCAGATCGGGGCGATCGCCCGCCCGCGCGACGTCTACATCGTGGGCGAGCTGCCCAAGACCCGCTCCGGCAAGATCATGCGCCGTCTGCTGCGCGACGTCGCCGAGGGTCGCGAGGTCGGCGACACGACGACGCTCGCCGACACGGCCGTGATGACGATCATCTCGTCGCAGCTCAAGTAGTTTCTCGGGGGTCCGCTCCGCGATGCCCCTGCGCCGGTCGAGACGGGGACCCCTGCACCCCGATCGCCCGGCGCAGGGGCATCGCTGCGCTCACCATCGATCTGCTGCGACCAGGCTTCTCGCCTCCCGGTAGGGAGAGAGGCGGATGCCGCGGGCCGATCAGGCGAGGAGGAAGGTGACCTCGACCTCGACGGGGCTGTCGAGCGGCAGCACGGGCACGCCGACGGCGGCGCGGGCGTGACGGCCGGCGTCGCCGAAGATCTCGCCGAGCACTTCGCTCGCGCCGTTGATGACGCCGGGCTGGCCCGAGAACTCGGGAACGGATGCCACGAAACCACCGACGCGCAGGACCCCGGCGATCCGGTCGACACCGCCGGCGGCATCCGCCGCGGCGGCGAGCGCGTTCAGCGCGCAGGTGCGGGCGTAGGCCTGGGCGTCGGCGGCGTCGACCGCCGCGCCGACCTTGCCGGTCGCGGGAAGGGCGCCATCGGTGAACGGGAGCTGGCCCGAGGTGTAGACGACCCCCGCGTGGACGACGGCGGGTACGTAGGCGGCGACCGGGGCGGCGACGGCGGGCAGCTCGATGCCGAGCTCTGCGAGGCGGGCGGAGATGCTCATGCGGCACCGCCCTCGAACTGGCGGGCGGCCTGGGCGGCAGCCGCGAGACCGGTCTCGTTGGATCCGTCCTGCGTGACGGGGCGCTTGAAGTAGGCGACGAGTCCGCCCTCCGGACCCTGCACCACCTGGACGAGCTCCCAGCCCTGCTTGCCCCAGTTGTTGAGGATCGCCGCGGTGTTGTGGATCAGCAGCGGCGTGGTGAGGTATTCCCACGTGGTCATGGCACTCCATCGGATCGTCGTGCGGGCGCAGCGGACGAACGCGGGCCCGTCAAAGGCGGTATTCAGGGAACTCCCCTACGATCAAGCGTATGCCTCAAAAGAACCGTACGGTGAAAGGCGTGCTCGGCGGTCTGCTCGGGCTCGTCGGTCTGAGCGCCGTCGCCGGCCTTCTTGTCACCACCAGCGTCACGCCCGTCCTCGCGATGGCCGGCATCGCCGGCAACAGCGCCGTGACGCTGTTCGAAGAGCTCCCCGCGAACCTCGACGTCAACGCTCCGATGGAGCAGTCGACCATCTACGCGACCGACCCGAACACGGGTGAGAACATCGTCCTCGCGTCGTTCTACGAACAGAACCGCGTGCCGGTGACGTACGAGCAGCTGTCGCCGACGCTCATCAACGCCATCCTCTCGAGCGAGGACAAGAACTTCTACAGCCACGGCGGCGTCAACCTCGGCGCCACCGTCAAGGCCGTCATCGACAACCTGCGCAAGACATCGAGCCGCGGTGCGTCGACCATCACGCAGCAGTTCGTGAAGAACGTGCAGATCCAGGAGTGCGAGCAGAAGGCGGACGCCGCCTCGGACACCTACTCGGAGGACCTGCAGCAGTGCTGGCTCGACGCGACCAACGCAAAGGGCGCTGACGGCATCGAGCGCAAGCTGCAGGAGATGCGCTACGCCATCCAGATCGAGAAGACGTCGTCGAAGAACGACATCCTGCTCGGCTACCTCAACATCGCGAACTTCGGCGGCACCGTCTACGGCATCGAGGCCGCTGCCAAGTACTACTTCTCGGCATCCGCGTCGAACCTCACGATCGCCCAGGCCGCGACGCTGGCTGGCATCGTGCAGAACCCGAACAACCTGCGCATCGACCGCTCCGAGGGCGAGAACTCCGCGGCCGACGGCTACGCCGATACCCTCAACCGCCGCGACTACGTGCTCGGCCGCATGCTCGCCGACGGCAAGATCACGCAGGCCGAGCACGACGAGGCCAAGGCCTCGCCCATCGAGCCCAAGATCACACCGTCCGTGCAGGGCTGCGCCACTGCCGGTCAGCAGGCCTACTTCTGCCAGTACGCCAAGTCGATCATCGAGAACGACCCGATCTTCGGCGAGACCCGTCAGGACCGCAGCGAGCTGCTGCGCCGCGGTGGCCTGAAGATCTACACCACGATCGACATGCGCGTGCAGGGACCGGCCGCCCAGGCCATGGCCGAGAACGCCCCCGGCAACATGGACAACAAGTACTTCGGTGCGGCCGGCGTCTCCCTCAACACGACGAACGGCAACATCATCTCGATGACGCAGAACACGACGTTCAGCGAGACGAAGACCGACGACCAGGCGTTCACCTCGCTGGTGTTCGCCGGTGACCGCGCACACGGAAACTCCGACGGCTTCCAAGTCGGATCGACGTACAAGCTCTTCACCCTCATCGACTGGCTCGAGAAGGGACACTCGGTCAACGAGGTGCTCAACGGCGCCGTACAGAAGAACCTCAAGATGAACGTGTGCGGTGCAACGCAGACCGTCGACACAGCGGAGATCGGCAACTTCGGCGGCGGCCGCGGATATACCAGCAACGTTCGCACCTTCACCGCGCAGTCGCTCAACAGCGGATTCTTCGCGATGGCCGCGAAGCTCGACATCTGCGAGATCAACAAGGTCGCCGACCGCATGGGCGTGACGCTGGCAACGGGCGGGAAGGTCACCGACCAGAACGTGCCGTACGACGTGCTCGGGCCGAAGAACATCTCTCCGATGGCGATGGCCGCCGCCTACGCCACCGTCGCGAACGGCGGCACCTACTGCGCCCCGCGCGCGATCGAGAAGGTGCTCAATGCCGACGGCACGGAACACGAGATCCCGCCGGTATCGTGCAAGGAAGGCGTGCTCACGCCCGAGGTCGCCGCGACTGCCGCCTATGCCCTTCAGGGCGTCATGGCAAGCGGTGGCACCGGTTCCCGCGCCAACCCCTACGACGGCACGCCGTTGATCGGTAAGACCGGAACACACGACCGCTGGTCGACCATGATGATCGAGTCGAGCACCCAGGTCGCGACTGCGGTATGGGCCGGACGCTGGCAGGGCCAGGAGAACGTGTTCCAGGTACCGTCTCTGCTGGGGTCGTACCTCAACGACGTGCGTTACCCGATCGCGAGGGCCGCGCAGGCCGCGGCGAATGACGTCTACGGGGGAAACGCGTTCCCACAGCCCGACCGGAACCTCACCCGCCAAATCCTCGTCGACGTGCCGAGCGTGGTCGGGATGACGATCGACGAGGCGACCGCAGCTCTCGAGGGCGCCGGATTCGCGGTTTCGGTCGGAGCGCCGGTCGACGGCTCGCAAGCGACCAATATCGTCGCCGCGCAGGATCCGTCCGGTCAGGCTCCGACGGGCGCCAACGTCACGATCTCGCCCAGCAACGGACAGGCCACGACGGTCCCGGCCGACCTGATCGGTAAGTCGCGAAGCGCCGCCCAGGCCTCGCTCTTCGCCGCCGGGTTCGAATCGCTCCAGTTCGACGCCTCCTGCAACGGCGGAGGCAAGAAGGTGATCAGCACCGACCCGGCCCCGGGCAGTGCTGCGAGCAAGACCACGACCGTGACCGTGGTCTGCGAGTGACCCGCACCTCTTCGGTGCACCCGGCCCTCATCGCGCTCGGCGCGGTGGGGGCCGTGGGCGCTGCAGCGGCGATCTGGGGCATCGGCATCGAACGCTACCTGTTCACAGTGCGCGAGGTCGAGGCATACGCTCTGCCGCCCGGCTCCGCTCCCCTGCGCATCCTGCACCTGTCCGACGCCCACATGGCGCCCTGGCAGCACCGCAAGCAGGACTGGCTCGCCTCGCTCGCCCAGCTGAAGCCCGACCTCATCGTCAACACCGGCGACAACCTCGGGCATCGCGAGGGGCTCGACGGCATCCGTCGTGCGTTCGATCCGTTCGTCGGCATCCCCGGCGTCTTCGTGCACGGCTCGAACGACGTCAACGAGCCCTCGCCGCGCAACCCGTTCAAGTACTTCACCGGTCCGTCGAAGCACACGAGCGCCCCGCGCCTGCTCGACACCGACGCGATGGATCGCTACTTCACCGACGAGCTCGGGTGGACGGGGCTCGACAACACCGCCGCGCGCCTGTCGGTCGCCGGGCGCGACATCGACCTCTTCGGCGTGAACGACGCCCACCGCGACTGGGACCGCCTCGACGACCTGCCCGACGCGATCGCGGCGCTCGGCCCGGCACCCGCCGGCACACCGGTGCTCGGGGTCACGCACGCGCCGTACCAGCGGGTGCTCAACGGGTTCATCGACCTCGGCGCCGACGCGATCCTCGGCGGCCACACGCACGGCGGCCAGGTGTGCCTCCCCGGCTTTGGTGCCCTGGTCGCGAACTGCGACATCCCCCTGAAGCAGGCCAAGGGGCTGAGCACCTGGACGCACGGCGACCGCGCCGTGCCGCTCAATGTCAGCGCGGGCTGCGGGCACTCGATCTACGCCCCGGTGCGCTTCGCCTGCCGTCCGGAGGCGACGCTGCTCACGCTCACCGCGCGGGCCTGAGCGCTCGATTGGGCGCTCGCGACTTTTCCTTGTAGACTCGGAGGGTTGCAAAACGGGGTGTGGCGCAGCTTGGTAGCGCGCTTCGTTCGGGACGAAGAGGTCGCAGGTTCAAATCCTGTCACCCCGACCAGTAACACCGGAAAGGCCGCCCTGCGGGGCGGCCTTCTCTGTACCCCGACCGCGGATCGAAGGGACGACATGGGATCGCTCCTCCCCCCGCCGCGTCGCCGCACACGCGCCTGGGCTCTGGGCCTCGGCATCCCGTTCCTCGCCGGGCTCGTTGCACTCACCCTCACGCCTTCCCGCGTCGAACAGCGTCTGCCCAACCTGCTCGACCTCGTTCTGTCGACCGCGCACCGTCTCGGCTGGGCGTCACTCGATTTCACCCGCCTCGAGATCCTCGCGAACGTCTGCGTCTTCGTGCCGGTGGGAATCCTCGCGTTCGTGCTCCTCCCCCGCCCGGTCTGGGGCCTCGCCTTCCTCGTCGGTCCCGCGATCTCGATCGGCATCGAAGTGTTCCAGCGTCTGGTGCTTCCGCACCGCGCGGCGACCGTCTCCGACGTGATCGCGAACTCGACCGGAGCGACGATCGGCGTCGTCCTCGCGGTGTTGTCCGCACTCCTGGTGGCCGTGCTCTCCGGCCCCTCGCCCTCTCGTAGGCTGGAAGCATCATGACCGCGCCCTCTCTCGTCGCCTTCGACCTCGATGACACGCTCGCCACCTCGAAGGCGGCGATCACCCCGCGCATCGCCGCCCTGCTCCAGGCCCTGCTGCATCGGGTCGACGTCGCGATCATCTCGGGCGGCAACGAGACGCAGTTCCGCACCCAGGTCGTCGCCCAGTTGACCGATGCGGATGCCGCCGAGCTCGGCCGACTGCACCTCCTGCCCACCTGCGGCACCCGCTACCTGCGCCACGACGGCACCGCGTTCGCCACCGTCTACGCGCACGACCTCACCGACGACGAGAAGTCCGCCGCCCTCACCGCCCTGCGGGAGGAGGCCGAACGCCTCGAGCTGTGGGAGGCCGAGCCCTGGGGCGAGATCCTCGAGGACCGCGGCTCGCAGATCACCTTCTCCGCCCTCGGACAGCGCGCGCCGAGCGACGCCAAGCACGCGTGGGACCCGACGGGCGCGAAGCGCGCCGCGCTGCGCGATGCCGTCGCCGCCCGCCTCCCCGGCCTCGAGGTGCGCTCGGGCGGGTCGACGTCGATCGACATCACCCGCGCCGGCATCGACAAGGCGTTCGGGATGACGCGCCTCGCCGACCTCACCGGCATCCCCCTCACCGACATGCTCTTCTTCGGCGACCGTCTCGACGAGGGGGGCAACGACTACCCCGTGCTCGCGATCGGCGTGCCCTCGGTCGCGGTCGAGGGCTGGGAGGACACGGCCGACAAGCTCGACGCCCTCCTCCCCACGCTCTGATCGACCTTTCGCAGGCATCCGCCGCTCACGCCCGCTCCGGGCCTAGCATGGCGGCATGGACGCTCTGCTCATCGTCATCATCGTGGCGGCCGCTGCCAGCCTCGTCTGCTGGGTGCTGTCGCTGATCACCCGCGACACCTCCTGGGTCGATCGCGCGTGGTCGATCGTCCCGGTCGCATACGTCTGGATCTTCGTGGGCGTCGCCTTCGCCGAGGGCGACGGATCGGCGCGGCTCGTCGCGATGGGGCTGCTCGCCACGGCCTGGGGCGCGCGCCTCACGTTCAACTTCGCCCGCAAGGGCGGCTACACCGGCATGGAGGACTACCGCTGGGCGATCCTGCGCGCACGCATGCGCCCCTGGCAGTTCCAGCTCTTCAACCTGTTCTTCATCATCGCCTACCAGATGACCCTGCTCGTGCTCATCACGCTCCCGGCGATGGTGGCCGCGCGGCATCCGTCCGCGATGACCGGCTGGGATGTGCTTTTCATCGCCGCCTTCCTCGCCTTCCTCACCGGTGAGACGATCGCCGACCAGCAGCAGTGGGTCTTCCACCAGCGCAAGAAGGCGGCGGGAGGCACCCTCTCCCCCGGTTTCGCGACCACCGGGCTCTTCCGTTACAGCCGCCACCCCAACTTCTTCTTCGAGCAGGCGCAGTGGTGGGCGTTCTACGCGCTGGGCGCCAGCGCGGCCGTCTCGGGAGGCGCGGGACTCGTCGGGGGCGTCCTGAACCCGACGATCGTCGGAGCCGTGCTGCTCTCGCTCCTGTTCATCGGCTCGACGATCTTCACCGAGTCGATCACCGCCGCGAAGTACCCCGCGTACGCGGAGTACCGCCGCACCACCTCGATGCTCGTGCCCTGGCCTCCACGCCGAAGCGCCGTCGCACCCCAGACCTGAGCGGGGCACGACGGCGCTTCGTCGTTCGACAGTACGGATGCGCCTCAGCGCACGACTGCCTCGGCGGCGGGGCGAACCACCGGAACGAGGCGCTGCAGCTGGGTGACGTGTCCGGGCTCGAGCTCGGCGAGCGTCGAGACGCCGAGCAGACGCATCGTGCGCTCGATCTCGCTGCGCAGGATGGCGATGGTTCGGTCGACGCCCTGGCGTCCGCCGGCCATCAGACCGTAGAGGTACGCGCGGCCGATGAGCGTGAAGTCCGCGCCGAGGGCGACCGCCGCCACGATGTCGGCGCCGTTCATGATGCCGGTGTCGATCATGACGGTGAAGTCGTCTCCGACCGCCTGGCGCACGCTCGGCAGCAGGTGGAACGGGATCGGCGCGCGGTCGAGCTGGCGCCCGCCGTGGTTCGAGAGCACGATGCCGTCGACACCCGCATCGCGCAGGCGCACGGAGTCCTCGACGTTCTGCACGCCCTTGATGACGATCTTGCCGGGCCAGATGTCGCGGATCACGGCGAGGTCGTCGTAGCTGATGGTCGGGTCCATGGCGGCGTCGAGCAGCTCGCCGACGGTGCCGCCGGTGGTGCTCAGCGAGGCGAACTCGAGCTTCGGAGTGGTGAGGAAGTCGTACCACCACCAGGGGCGCGGGATCGCGTTGATGATCGTACCGAGGGTGAGCTGCGGGGGGATGCTGAAGCCGTTGCGCTTGTCACGCAGACGGGCTCCGGCGACCGGGGTGTCGACCGTGAACTGCAGGGTGTCGAATCCTGCGGCGGCCGCACGACGGGTGAGCTCGTAGGAGATCTCGCGGTCGCGCATGACGTAGAGCTGGAACCAGTTCCTTCCGGGAATCTGTCCCTGAGGCTCTCGAAGGGTGGCAGCCTTCACGCCTTCGATCGAGGTCGTGCCGAGCGTCGACAGCGTGAACGGGATGCCGGCGGCGGCCGCGGCACCGGCACCGGCGGACTCGCCTTCGGTCTGCATCAGCCGGGTGAAGCCGGTCGGGGCGATGCCGAACGGCAGCGCGGAGGGGCCGCCGAGAATGTCCACGCTCGTGTCGACGGTCGGTGCCGGGCGCAGGATGCCGGGGTGGAACTCGACGTCCTGGAAGGCCTGGCGTGCGCGAGTGAGCGAGAGCTCCCCCTCGGCCGCACCGTCGGTGTAATCGAACGCGGCCTTCGGAGTGCGGCGCTTCGCGATCAGGCGCAGGTCGTCGATCGTGAGCGCGGCGTCGAGGCGACGCTTGCGCCCGTTGAACTCGGGCTTCTTGAACTTCATCAGGTCGAAGAGCTCGGCGGGCTTGGGCACCTGGCGCTGAACCATGGTGGTCCTCTCAGTTGTCGGGGGTGCTGTCGGGGATCGTGTCGGTCGAGGCCGTGCGGGTCAGGCCTGCGGCGGTGTAGTAGCCGGTGATGTGCGCATGCACGAGGGCGCGAGCGGATGCCGCGTCGCCGGCGTCGATCGCCGCGACGAGGGCGCGGTGCTCCTCGCGCAGGCGGGAGGCCATGTCGTCCCAATCGGGGATCGACGCGGCGCCGGCCTGCACGTACGACTCGATCGATGAGCGGAGGCCCGCCATCATCGCGGCGATCACGGTGTTGCCGCTCGCCTCGGCGAGAGCGAGGTGCAGCTGCGCGTCGAGGGCGAGGAACTCCGCGGGGGTGAGATCGGGCGCGTCCATGGCGGCGAGCATCCGATGGGCGGCGGCGGTGTCGCGGTCGTGCGCCGTCGCGAGCGCGTGGGCTGTGGCGTCCTCGAGCACGAGTCGGGTCGCGACGACATCCGCGAGCGGGAAGCCGTGCGCGGCCACCTGCAGGCGCAGGAGCTGCGACATGCCTCCGGTGGGCGTCGCGATGACGATCGCGCCCGCCTGCGGCCCGGAACCGGTCGCGGTGCGGATGAGGCCCATGACCTCGAGCACGCGGAACGCCTCGCGCACGCTGGAGCGGCCTACGCCCAGGTCCGTGGAGAGGTCGCGCTCGGAGGCGAGCCGGTCGCCCGGGTTCAGGCGCCCTTCGAGGAGGTCGCGCTCAATGTGGTCGAGCACGACTCGCCACGCACGCACCGGCTGCTCCGCCATCCGCTCTCTCCTCGGTCGCACCGCGCGCGCCCATCTGTGGTCCGCGCTGTGGTCTGACCACACTCTACGTCGTGTGGTCAGACCACGCAACGCGCGTACGCGAGATCACCGCTCCGGAAGAGCGAAGGGAGGAGGCGGGCTCAGCCCAGGCGCCCGCCGGACTCCTGCAGATAGCAGGTGCCGCACAGCGACTCGTAGGTCGTCACCTCGGGAGCGGCCTGGCCGTCGGCCCCCTCGTCGATCGCGACCTGGTCTCCGTCGAACACGAAGCGCCCGCCGATCACCCGACCGTTGAACACGGCCTTCCGGCCGCAACGGCAGATGGTCTTGAGCTCTTCGAGCGAGTGCGCGATCGCCAGCAGGCGAGCCGACCCGGGGAAGGCATGCGTCAGGAAGTCGTTGCGGATGCCGTAGGCGAGCACCGGAATGCCCTCCTCGACCGCGATGCGGAAGAGGTCGTCGACCTGCTCCGGCGTGAGGAACTGCGCCTCGTCGATGAGCAGGCATGCGATGTCGTCAGCGTGCGCCCGCGCATCGTCGCGGCGAGCGAGGAAGAGCTGCTTCGCATCGTCGCCGGGAGCGATGAGGAAGTCGACCTCCCGCGTCATCCCCAGACGGCTCGAGATCTCGGACGCGCCCTTGGTGTCGATCGCGGGCTTGGCCAGCAGCACCCGCTGCCCGCGCTCCTCGTAGTTGTAGGCCGCCTGCAGAAGAGCGGTCGACTTGCCCGAGTTCATCGCGCCGTAGCGGAAGTAGAGCTTCGCCACCGGCCGACCTCAGACGTTGATGCCGAGGGTCGCCGCCGTCGCCGTCGTCGACTCCTTCGCCAGCGCGGCATCCTTGTTGAGCTGCTCGCCGAACGTCGGGATGAGCTCTCGCAGCTGGGGCTCCCAGGCCACGTAGTCGTCGGGGAAGCAGGTCTTCAGCAGGTTCAGCATGATCGGCACGGCCGTCGAGGCACCGGGCGAGGCGCCGAGGAGCCCGGCGATCGAGCCGTCGCCCGCGGCGACGACCTCGGTGCCGAACTGCAGGATGCCGCCCTTCTTCGGGTCCTTCTTCATGACCTGCGCGCGCTGACCCGCATCGATGAGCGTCCAGTCCTCGTCCTTCGCCGTCGGCATGAACGTGCGCAGGCTGTCGACCTTCTTGCGGTGGTTCTTCATGAGCTCGCCGACGAGGTACGTGATCAGGTCGGGGTTCGCGAAGGCGACGCGCAGCATCGGCCACAGGTTGTGCGTGCGTACCTGCGAGACGATGTCGAGTATCGAACCGTTCTTGAGGAACTTGGGGCTGAACGTCGCGAAGGGCCCGAACATCAGCGAGGCCTCGCCGTCGACCACGCGCGTGTCGAGGTGCGGCACCGACATGGGCGGTGCACCGACGGATGCCTGCGAGTAGACCTTCGCCTTGTGCTGCTCGACGATCTTCGGGTTGCTGGTCTTCAGGAACTGTCCGCCGATCGGGAAGACTCCGTAGCCCTTGATCTCGGGGATGCCCGAGTTCTGCAGCAGCTTGAGCGCCCATCCACCGGCGCCGACGAACACGAACTTCGCCTTGACCTCGTTCGGGGTGCGACCGATCGTCGTGCGGTACTTGACGAGCCAGGTGCCGTCCTTCTGGCGCTTGAGCGAGCGCACCTCGTGGTTCGTGCGCAGCGTGACGCCCGAATCGGTGAGGTGGTCGAAGAGCTGGTGGGTGAGGGCTCCGAAGTCGACGTCGGTGCCGGCGGGCACGCGCGTCGCGGCAAAGGGCTCACCCTTGCGGCGCTTCTGCATGAGCAGCGGCGCCCACTGGTTGATGACGCGCGAGTCCTCGCTGTACTCGATGCCATCGAACAGGGGCTGCTTCTTGAGCACCTCGTAGCGATCCTTGAGGTACGCGACGTCCTTCTCACCACGCACGAAGGTCATGTGCGGCGTGGCGTTGATGAAGGTGGAGGGAGCGTCGAGCACGCCCTTGTCGACGAGCGACGACCAGAACTGGCGGCTCTGCTGGAACTGCTCGTTGATCGAGACGGCCTTCGCGGGGTCGAGGGGCCCGGTGCCCTGCGGCATGTAGTTGAGCTCGCAGAGGGCGGCGTGCCCCGTGCCGGCGTTGTTCCAGGGGTTCGAACTCTCCTGGGCGACATCCGAGAGTCGCTCGAAGGCGACGATCTTCCACTCCGGCTGCAGCTCGTGCAGCAGAGTACCCAGGGTGGCGCTCATGATGCCACCGCCGATCAGGACGACATCGACTGTTTCGGTCACCACGACAGTCTAGTTCGCGGACGCGACCGGGCCGACCACCGGGGCCGGCCCGATCAGACCGCTTCCGCATCGCGGGGATGCCGTCGCGCTATCGCGCGCGGACCCGCTCAGGCGCTCAGGCGCTCAGCGAGGATCTCCGCGATCTGCACTGCGTTGAGGGCCGCGCCCTTGCGCAGGTTGTCGTTGCTGACGAAGAGCACCAGGCCCTTGCCCGCCGGAGCCGACTGGTCGGCGCGGATGCGACCGACGAAGCTCGGGTCCTTGCCCGCGGCCTGCAGCGGCGTCGGCACCTCGTCGAGCACGACGCCGGGAGCAGCCGACAGCAGCTCGGTCGCGCGCTCGGGGGTGATGTCGTTCGCGAACTCGGCGTGGATCGAGAGCGAGTGCCCGGTGAAGACCGGCACGCGCACGCAGGTGCCCGCAACGAGCAGGTCGGGCAGCTCGAGGATCTTGCGGCTCTCGTTGCGGAGCTTCTTCTCCTCGTCGGTCTCGTTGTCGCCGTCGTCGACGAGATTGCCCGCGAAGGGGATGACGTCGAAAGCGATCGGGGCGACGTACTTCTCGGGCTCGGGGAAGTCGACCGACGAACCGTCGTGCACGAGGCGCAGGGTGTCGCCCTGGGCGAGCACGCCCTCGACCTGGCCGAGGAGCTCCTGCGCACCCGCGAGGCCGGAGCCCGAGACCGCCTGGTAGGTCGAGACGATGAGGCGCTCGAGGCCCGCCTCCGCGTGCAGCGCCTTCAGCACCGGCATCGCGGCCATGGTCGTGCAGTTGGGGTTCGCGATGATGCCCTTGGGGCGCTCGTCGATCGCGTGGGGGTTGACCTCGCTGACGACCAGCGGCACCTCGGGGTCCATGCGCCACGCGCTCGAGTTGTCGACCACGACGGCGCCGGCGGCGGCGAAGCGCGGCGCGTAGGCGCGGCTGGCGGTCGCGCCGGCCGAGAAGAGGGCGATGTCGATGCCCGCGGCATCCGCCTGCTCGACGTCCTCGACGATCACCGACGTGCCGCCGTACTCGATCGACGTGCCGGCCGACCGGGCCGACGAGAACAGGCGCAGCTCGCGGATCGGGAAGGACCTCTCGGCGAGAATCTCGCGCATCACGGTGCCCACCTGGCCGGTGGCGCCCACGATGGCGACGGAGAGTCCTGAGTCGGAGATGCGGGTCATGATGTTCCTTGGCGTCGTGCGGTACTGCGTACGAGGCGCAAGGCGCGGCGTCGGGATGCGGATGCCGCGCCTGGCGCCGATGTCAGGGTTCCGGCGAGTCTATCGCTCAGCCGGACGGCCGGGCGCCGGGTCAGCGACCGGTGCCGGCGTGGACGACCGCTTCGGTGTCGCCGTCGAGGCCGTAGGCGGTGTGCACCGTGCGCGCGGCCTCGAGCAGGTCGCTGCCGCGGAGCACCACCGAGATGCGGATCTCGGAGGTCGAGATCATCTCGATGTTGATGCCGCCGGCCGACAGCGCCTCGAAGAGCACGGCCGAGACACCGGAGTGCGTGCGCATGCCCGCGCCGACGACGGAGAGCTTGCCGATCTGGTCGTCGTGCACGAGGTTCTGGAAGCCCACCTCGGCCTGGTCGCCGGCGAGGGCCTTCAGCGCCGCCGCGGCATCCGCCTTGGGAACGGTGAACGAGATGTCGGTGCGCCCGGTGGCCGAGACGTTCTGCACGATCATGTCGACGTTCGCGCCCGACTTCGCGACGATCTTGAAGATCTCCGCCGCCTTGCCCGGCACGTCCGGCACACCGGCGACGGTGATCTTGGCCTGGCTGAGGTCGGTGGCGACGCCGGCGACGATCGGTTCTTCCATGGCTGCTCCCTCGGCTTCGCGGGGGTTCTTCATACCCTCGCCCAAAACGTACGTACCCTCGGCCGACGAGAACGACGACCGGGCGTGGATGAGCACGCCGTGGCGGCGTGCGTACTCGACGGCGCGGATGTAGAGCACCTTCGCCCCGTTGGCCGCGAGCTCGAGCATCTCCTCGCTCGAGACGTGGTCGAGCTTCTGCGCACCCGGCACCACGCGCGGGTCGGAGGTGAAGATGCCGTCGACGTCGCTGTAGATCTCGCAGACGTCGGCCTTGAGAGCGGCGGCGAGGGCGACGGCGGTGGTGTCGGAGCCGCCGCGGCCGAGCGTGGTGATGTCGCGGGTGTCGCGGTTGAAGCCCTGGAATCCGGCGACGATCACGATCGCGCCCTCGTCGAGAGCCTCGCGCAGACGGATCGGCGTCACATCGACGATGCGTGCGGCACCGTGCTGCGAGTCGGTGATCATGCCCGCCTGGCTGCCCGTGAACGAGCGGGCCTCGAAGCCCATCGAGTGGATCGCCATCGCGAGCAGCGCCATCGAGATGCGCTCACCGCTCGAGAGCAGCATGTCGAGTTCGCGCGGTGCCGGGATCGGCGCCACCTCGTTCGCGAGGTCGAGGAGCTCATCGGTGGTGTCGCCCATCGCGCTGACGGCGACCACGACGTCGTGACCGGCACGACGGGTGTCGACGATGCGCTTGGCGACGCGCTTGATGCTCTCTGCGTCGGCGACGGATGAGCCGCCGTACTTCTGCACGATGAGGGCCACGTTCACTCCCGGGGATGTCGGGCGGATCCGCCCACCGCTCATTCTACGATCGCGCCATATGCTCCGCTGTGCATGTGACGCCGCAGCCGGGGCCGGACGATGTCGGTCGGGGCCGGTCGTCAGGGCACCGCGGGAGGAGGGAGAGCGGATGCCGGCGGCCGCAGCCGTCCGCCGGTGGCGGCGAACCAGCATCCGGCGATCACGAGCGGGAAGCCGATCAGCAACCCGGGGGTGAGCGGCTCGGCGAGCACGATCGCGCCGAGCACGATCGCGACGATCGGGTTCACGTAGGTGAACAGCGGGGCGCGCACGGGACCGACCTCGCGGATGAGCGCGAAAAAGGCGAGGAACGCGACGGCGGTGCAGATCACCGCGAGGGCGAGCAGGGCGCCGATCGCGGGGAGGGTCGGCACCTCGTGCTGGGTGAGCAGGCCGATCGGGAGGTAGAAGACGCCGATCATGAGGAGCGAGAGCGTGATCGTTCCGAGGGAGGGCACGTCGGCGAGCTTGCGCGCGACGATGAACGGGGCGGTGGCGTAGAGCACCGCGACGAGCAGCACCTCGCCGGCGGCGATCAGGCTGACCTCGCCGCCGAACAGGCCGGGGCCCGCGACGACGATCGCGACACCGAGGAACCCGACGAGCAGTCCGATCGATCGCGCCGGCTTGAGCACTCCGCGATCGCCGCCGCCGAGCGCGATGAGCGCGGCGAACAGCGGCACGGTCGCGACGAGGAGGCCGGTCATGCCCGACGGCAGCGTCATCTCGGCGTGCCCGAGGAGCAGGAAGGGGCCCGCCATCTCGACGGCGCCGAAGGCGAGCACCCAGGGCCAGTGCTTCCATGCCGCCTTCAACGCGCCGTTGCGCAGCGCGAAGGGGAGCAGCAGGAGCGCGGCGATGAGCGTGCGCCCGGCGACGATCGCGGGCGGCGAGAACGACTCGACCGCGATGCTGATGAACAGGTACGGCACGCCCCACAGCAGAGCCATGGCCCCGAAGAGCAGCCATCCGCGTCGCGAGAATCCGGTGTGCTGCGCGTTCATCGTCGAACCGCGCGAGGGGTCGTCACAGCACGCGCCGCCCTTCGAAGGCGCGGCCGAGGGTGACCTCGTCGGCGTACTCGAGATCGCCGCCCACGGGGAGCCCCGAGGCGAGGCGCGAGACCGTGATCTGCATCGTGGTGAGGTAGCGGCTCAGGTAGCTCGCGGTGGCCTCGCCCTCGAGGTTCGGGTTGGTGGCGAGGATGACCTCCTGCACCGTGCCGTCGGCGAGGCGGCTCATGAGCTGCGCGATGCGGAGATCGTCGGGGCCGATGCCGGCGATCGGGCTGATCGCTCCGCCGAGCACGTGGTAGAGCCCGCGGAACTCGCGCGTGCGCTCGATCGCCGCGACGTCCTTCGCGTCTTCGACCACGCAGATGAGCGCCTGGTTGCGGCGCGGGTCGCGGCAGATCGCGCACCGCTCCTGCTCGGCCACGTTGCCGCACACCTCGCAGAAGCGCACGCGCGTGCGGATGTCGCTGAGCAGTTCCGACAGTCGAGCGACGTCGAACGTCGGCGTCTGCAGGATGTGGAAGGCGATCCGCTGCGCGGACTTCGGACCGATGCCGGGCAGGCGCCCGAACTCGTCGATCAGCTCTTGAACGATTCCGTCGTACATCAGGCGAACCTCGTCGGGGGCTCATAGGGCTCTTCGCGCACGAACGTCGCGCCGAGCACCTGGCGGATCACGGCCTCGCCGTAGCGCTGCACTCCCCCGGGCGCCGGCGCACGCTCGGTGACGCGCGGAGCGGCGTGGGCCGAGGCGACCCGCGCCGGGGCGTTCGCGGGCGCGGCGGAGGACGGTGCGGCGGCGGGTGTAGGTGCGGCAGGTGCCGGTGCCGTGGACGCGGCGGGCGCCCGCGCGGCGGAGACCGGTACCGGCGGGGCCGAGTGCGGAGCGGGCTCGTACGAGGGGTCGTACGGCGGCTCGTCGTCGGGGAACGGCGCCTCGTCGTCGCCGGGAAGCGGCGGCTCGTCGCGATCGATCGTGCCGTCGGTCGGAGGGACGGGCGCGGATGCTGCGGCCTCGACCTCTTCGGGCTCGTCGTCGACCGGCAGGGACGACACGGGGCCGACCGGGGTCGTCACCGCTTCGGGCGCGGCGTCGGACGTCGGGATCGCGGCGACGGCCCACTCGGTCACCGCGGCGGGCGCGGGAGCGGACGAGGGGCGCGGGCTCTGCGGTCGGGAGGAACCCGCAGGGGCAGGCTCCGTCGGGGCGGGCTCGGCCGGGGCCTGGGCACCGCCTGCGGACCCCGAGGATCCCCCGGAACGCGGTGCGCCGCCGGTCGACGCGGCACCGCCGGTCGGAAGCGGGGCCGGCCGGTACTTGACGACCACACCGAGCTCCTGCTGGAGAGCGGTGCGCAGGTGATCGGAGGTGCCGGCGCCCGGCGTGGTTCCCTTGAACTTCGCGACATCGTGCTGGCTCGCGAAACCGATCGTGAGGACCTCGGACTCGGTGTCGTACGCCAGGGGCTGCACGGTGGTGACGACCAGCCACGACGAGCGGCTGATGCTCTCGAGGCGCGTGAGCACGGCCGGCCACGCGGCGACGATGCGATCGAGCGTCACCGGACCCGATGGTGCCGCGGCGGGCGCGGGCTCGGCGGCGGCGGCGGCAGCAACCGGCTCAGCGGCGGCAGCAAGGCGCTCGGCGGCGGGCTCGGCGGCGGCAGCAGCCGGTGCGGCGGAGGCAGCCACCTCTTCCGGCGTGGACGTCGGGGCCGCGGCTGCGGTGGGTACTGCGACCGGCGCGGCCGGGGCAGCGGCGGCCGGAGCAGGAGCAGTCGGAGCGGGCGCCTGCGCTGCTGCAGGTGCAGGTGCAGCCGACGGTCGCGGAGCGGCGTGCGGCTGTGCCGCTGCTGCGGGCGCGGCGGCGGCCGCGGGCGCCACCCCGGTCGCGGCATCCGCTCCCCCGGCCAGTACGCGGGCGACCATGAGCTCGAGGTGCAGTCGCGGCGAGGTCGCGCCCGACATGTCGTCGAGCGCGGCGCTGACGACGTCGGCGGTGCGCGAGAGTCGTGCGGCGCCGAAGGCGGCCGCCTGCGTGCGCATGCGCTCGAGCTCGTCGTCGGCGATGCCGCGGAGCACGGCGGAGGCGCCGTTGCCGACGGCGGCGATCACGATGAGGTCGCGCAGGCGCTCGAGCAGGTCGTCGACGAAGCGGCGCGGGTCCTGACCGGTCTGCACCACCCGGTCGATGGCGGGGAATGCGGTCGCCGCATCGGCGATCGCCAGGGCGTCGACGATCTCGTCGAGCAGGGCCGCGTGCGTGTAGCCGAGGAGGGCGACGGCGCGTGCGTACGCGACCGTGACCGTCTCGGAGCCTGCGGGCGAGTCGGAGCCGGCGATGAGCTGGTCGAGCAGCGAGAGCGTGTCGCGCGGCGAGCCGCCACCGGCGCGCACGACGAGCGGCAGCACACCCTGCTCGACCACGACGCCCTCTTCGACGCAGAGCTTCTCGACGTACTCGAGCATGGCCGCGGGCGGCACGAGACGGAACGGGTAGTGGTGCGTGCGCGAGCGGATCGTGCCGAGCACCTTCTCGGGCTCGGTGGTCGCGAAGATGAACTTCACGTGCGGCGGCGGCTCCTCGACGAGCTTGAGCAGCGCGTTGAAGCCCTGGGGCGTCACCATGTGCGCCTCGTCGAGGATGAAGATCTTGAACCGGTCGCGACTCGGGGCGAAGGTCGCCCGCTCGCGCAGGTCGCGCGCGTCGTCGACGCCGTTGTGGCTCGCGGCGTCGATCTCGACCACGTCGAGCGATCCGCCTCCGGCACGCGAGAGCTCGACGCAGCTGGGGCAGGTGCCGCAGGGGACGTCGGTCGGCCCCTCGGCGCAGTTCAGGCACCGCGCGAGGATGCGCGCCGACGTGGTCTTGCCGCACCCGCGGGGGCCGGAGAAGAGGTAGGCGTGGCCGACGCGGTCTCCGCGCAGCGCGGTCATGAGCGGGTCGGTCACCTGGGACTGCCCGATCATCTCGCCGAACGTCTCGGGGCGGTAGCGGCGATAGAGGGCTGTGGTCACCAGAACAGCCTACGGCGTGCCACGGACATCGCGGCAGGTGCGTCGCCGGAGACGCACCTGCCGCGCGCGATCACTCCGGCGGTGCGAGCACCGGGATCGACGTGGTGATCACCGGGACGGATGCCGAGAGGCGCGTTCCGTCCTCGCGACGGGCATCCGCGAACTGGCGCAGCGTCGGGCGACCCGGGATCAGCGGGCCCTGGTCGGCGAGCGGGACGACGACCTCTTCGCCCTCGGTCGCGATGTAGGCCTCGTCGCGCACCGTGAACGGCACCGGTGCGCCGGAGCGCACCCGCAGACGCAGTTCATGGGCCGTGATCGTGACCGTGACCTCGGACTCCTTCCACTTCATCGGGAAGGTCAGCGAGGGCCAGGCCGCGGGCAGACGCGGGTCGAAGCTCAGCTCGCCCTCGTAGTCGCGCATGCCGCCGAAACCGCATACGAGCGCGGTCCACACGCCACCGGCGGAGGCCACGTGCACCCCGTCGGCCGCGTTGTTGTGCAGGTCGTGGAGGTCGACGAAGATCGACTCCTCGAAGTACTTCAGCGCGAGGTCCTGGTACCCGACCTCGGCCGCGAGGATCGACTGCACGACCGCCGAGAGCGTCGAGTCACCCGTGGTGAGCGGGTCGTAGTAGTCGAAGTCGGCGCGCTTCTCCTCGGGCGAGAAGTGGTTGCCCTGCAGGAACAGCGCGAGCACGACATCCGCCTGCTTGAGCACCTGGAACCGGTAGATCACCAGCGGGTGGAAGTGCAGCAGCAGCGGACGCTGCGACGACGGCGTGTGCGCCAGGTCCCAGACCTCGCGCTCGAGGAACAGGGAGTCCTGCGGGTGGATGCCCAGGCTCTCGCTGTAGGGGATGAACATCGCCTCGGCGGCGCGCTCCCACGACTCCGCCTCGCCCTCGAACAGGCCCGTGCGCTCGACGAGGTCGCGGTAGTCCTCGGGGTACGTCTCGCGGATCTCGCGCACGACCTCGGCCGCGAAGCGGAGGTTGTAGCGGGCCATGACGTTCGTGTAGAGGTTGTCGTTCACGACGGTCGTGTACTCGTCGGGACCGGTGACGCCGTGGATGTGGAAGGTCTGCAGACCGTCGGCGGCATCCGCGTTCTCGACCACCTGCGCCGAGCGCCAGAAGCCGAGCGTCGCCCACAGGCGCGCGGTCTCTACCGCGACGTCGGCGCCCTCGCGGCGGAGGAACTCGGTGTCTCCCGTCGCGCGCACGTACTTGCCGAGCGCGAAGCTCACGTCGGCATTGATGTGGTACTGCGCCGTGCCCGCGGCGTAGTAGGCCGAGGCCTCCTCGCCGTTGATCGTGCGCCAGGGGAAGAGCGCCCCCGCCTCGTTGAGCTGGGCCGCGCGCCGACGCGCCGCCGGCAGCATCAGCACGCGGGCGCGCAGCGCGTTGCGCGCCCACTGCGGCGACGTGTACGCGAGGAACGGGAGCACGTAGATCTCGGTGTCCCAGAAGTAGTGGCCGCTGTACCCCGACCCGGAGACGCCCTTGGCGGGGACTCCGGTGCCGTCGGCGCGGGCCGCGGCCTGCGCGAGCTGGAGGAGGCACCAGCGGGTCGCCTGCTGCAGGTCGTCGTGACCGCCGATCTGCACGTCGCTGCGCTCCCAGAACGCGTCGAGCCAGTCGCGCTGGCGCTGGAACTGCGTCTCGACGCCCTCCACGGCGACGCGGTCGAGGGAGCGGCGGCAGCGGTCGACGAGCTCGCGCGGAGGCACTCCGCGCGAGGTGTGGTAGCTCACGAGCTTGGTGACGGTGATCGGCACTCCGGCCTTGGCCTGCACCCGGAAGACGTTCTTCGCGATGTCTGCTTCGACCAGGGCGCGGGCGCTGTACTCGTTCTCGGTCTCGAGGATGTGGTCGGCGACGACGGCGACGGTCATGCCGGAGTCGGCGACGCGGTACGACAGCGCCGAGCGCAGGCCGTCCTGCCAGTGCTCACCCGGCTCGAGCACCCGATCGGCGATCTTCTCGGCCTTGCGCGGGTCGAAGCCCGGCTTCTGGGCCTGGGTCGGGGTGCCGGCGTAGACGCCCGCACCGTCCTGGCGATTGAGGATCTGGCAGCTGATCGTGACCGGAGCGTCGGAGTTCTCGACGACGACCTCGAGGCGCAGGATCGCGAGGTGGCGCTCCTCGAAGCTGACGATGCGCTCGTCGCGCATGCGCACGCGCTTGCCCGACGGCGTCTCCCACACGACGAGACGCTCGAGCACACCCGTGCGCATGTCGAGCGTGCGGCGGTACTCGCGCACATCCGCCTCGTCGAACGAGATCGGCTCGTCGTCGACGTAGACGCGCATGACCTTGGCGTCGGGGGCGTTGACGATGGTCTGGCCCACCTCGGCGAAGCCGTAGGCCTGCTCGGCATGACGGATCGGCCACGTCTCGTGCAGCCCGTTGATGAAGGTGCCGTGCTCGTGAGCCCCGCGGCCCTCGATGTGATTGCCCCGGAGACCGAGGTATCCGTTGCCGATCGAGAACAGCGTCTCGCCGACGCCCTCCTCGGAGTAGCGCGTCTCGATGAGGCGCCACGGGTCGACGGGGAAGCGGTCGCGGTCGATCATGCGGTGGTCTCCGGTGCAGAGTTCGGGGTGGTCGGGAGGAAGCGGTCGAGGTCGTTGACGACGACGGTGGCGCCCGCGGCGCGCAGCGCGTCGGCCCCGGTGCCGCGGTCGACGCCGACGACGTGCGCGTAGCCGGCGGCCGATGCGGATGCCGCGCCCGAGGTCGCGTCCTCGACGGCGACGCTGCGAGCGGGGTCGACGCCGAGCGCCACGGCGCCGGCGCGGAACATGTCGGGCGCGGGCTTGGACGCCAGACCGTCGCGCTCGGCGACGACGCCGTCGACCACGATGCGGAAGTACGAGCGGAGGTCGGCGGCGGCGAGGACCTCTTCAGCGTTCTTCGAACTCGACACGACGCCGAGCGGTACCCCGGCCGCGTGCAGACGCTGGACCAGTGCGAGCGAGCCCGGGTACGGGGCGATGCCGTCACGGCGCAGCTCGGCGGCGAAGGCGTCGTTCTTGCGGTTGCCGATGCCGCAGATGGTGTCGGCGGAGGGCGGGTCGTCGACCTCGCCCCAGGGGATCTCGACGTTACGGCTGTGCATCAGGCTCGCGACACCGTCGTAGCGCTTCTTGCCGTCGACGTAGTCGAAGTAGTCGGCGTCGGTGTAGGCCGGCGTGATGCCCCACTCGGCGAACACGTCGTCGAACACGGCTTTCCAGGCCCGCATGTGGACCTCTGCCGTCGGCGTGAGCACGCCGTCGAGGTCGAACAGCACCCCTTCTGCGGCGAGCAGATCGGGCAGGTTTTCCGGCACAGAAGCCTCCAGGGAGAAGGTCGAGGGTTTCGGCACTCCTCCGTGCCACCATGACAGCGTAATGGGGAGCCGCGCCCCAGAGTAACCCCTGCGGAAACCGTGTGCTCAGAGCATGTCGGCGGTCTGCCGGGCGATCTGCAGTTCCTCGTTCGTCGGGACCACCAGAACCGTCACCGTCGAGGCATCCGTGGAGATCCTCCGGATGCCGCGACCGCGCTCGGCGTTGCGCCCGTGATCGACCTCGACGCCGGCGAATCCGAGGGTCGCGAGGGCCTCCGCGCGCACCCGGGCCGCGTTCTCGCCGACGCCGGCGGTGAACGAGATCACGTCGACGCCGCCGAGCTGGGCGATGTACGCCCCGGCGTAGGCGCGCAGGCGGTGCACGTAGACGTCGAAGGCGAGGGTCGCCGCCTCCTCCCCCGCATCGACGCCCGCGAGGATGTCGCGCATGTCGCTGCGTCCGGCGAGGCCCTGCAGTCCGCTGCGGGTGTTCAGCAGCGCATCGAGCTCGTTGATCGAGAGGCCGGCGCGACGCGACAGGTGCACCAGAGCCGCCGGGTCGAGGTCTCCCGAGCGGGTGCCCATCACCAGGCCCTCGAGCGGGGTCAGCCCCATCGACGTCTCGACCGAGCGCCCTCCGTCGATCGCGGTGACCGACGCTCCGTTGCCCAGGTGGAACACGAGCTGGCGCAGATCGCCGAGGTCGCGGCCGAGGTACGCCGCGGCCGCCTCGCTGACGAACTGGTGACTGGTGCCGTGGAAGCCGTAGCGCCGCACGCGGTGCTGCTTCGCCAGTTCGGCGTCGATCGCGTAGGTGTACGCAGCGGCGGGCAGAGTCTGATGGAACGCGGTGTCGAACACGGCGACGTGCGGCACGCCGCGGAAGACGGCCTGCGCCGCGAGGATGCCGGCGAGGTTGGCCGGATTGTGCAGGGGCGCGAGTACCGACAGCTCCTCGATCTGCCGCTCGACGTCGGCATCGATCAGGGTCGGCGCGAAGAAGCGGGCCCCGCCGTGCACGACGCGGTGCCCGACGGCGACCGGCGGATGCTCGGCGAGAGAGGGGCCGTGCTCGGCGAACTGCTCGAGCATCACCGCGAAGGCCGCATGATGATCGGGGATCGAGCGCTCGTCGCTGTACGTCGCGTCGAGCATCGTGGGCACGGCATCCGCATCGGTGTCGGGTCGCACCGTGTGCGAGGCCGCACCGGTGTCCTGGCCGATCCTCTCGATGAGGCCCGAGGCGAGCTCGTGCTCGCGCTCGATGTCGAGGAGGCTGTACTTCAGCGACGACGAGCCGCTGTTGATCACGAGGATCGCGCTCATGCGGTCTCTCCCTGCGCCTGGATGGCGGTGATCGCCACGGTGTTGACGATGTCCTCGACCAGCGCGCCGCGCGAGAGGTCGTTGATCGGCTTGTTGAGTCCCTGCAGGACCGGTCCGATCGCGACCGCGCCCGCGGAGCGCTGGACGGCCTTGTAGGTGTTGTTGCCCGTGTTCAGGTCGGGGAAGACGAACACGGTGGCACGACCCGCGACCGCGGAATCGGGCAGTTTCGCCTTCGCGACGGCGGCATCGGCGGCCGCGTCGTACTGGATCGGCCCCTCGACCAGCAGCTCGGGAGCGCGCTCGCGCACGAGCGCCGTGGCCTCGCGCACCTTGTCGACGTCGGCTCCCGACCCGGACTCGCCGGTCGAGTACGACAGCATCGCGACGCGCGGATCGATCCCGAACTGGCGGGCGGTCGCCGCCGACGAGATCGCGATGTCGGCGAGCTGGACGCTCGTGGGATCGGGGATGACGGCGCAGTCGCCGTAGACGAGCACCCGGTCGGCGAGCGCCATGAGGAACACGCTCGAGACGACGTTCACGCCCGGCTTCGTCTTGATGATCTCGAAGGAGGGACGGATCGTGTGCGCCGTCGTGTGCGCCGCTCCCGAGACCATGCCGTCGGCGAGACCCAGGTGCACCATCATCGTGCCGAAGTACGAGACGTCGGTCACGGTGTCGGCGGCCTGCGCGAGGGTGATGCCCTTGTGCGCCCGCAGTCGTGCGTATTCCTCGGCGAACCTCGCGACGTACTCGGGATCGGTGGGGCTGATCACCTGGGCCGTGGTGATGTCGATGCCGAGCTCGACCGCGCGGGCTCGCACGGCGGCCTCGTCGCCGAGGATCACGAGATCGGCCACCTCGCGGGCCAGCAGCGTGGCGGCCGCGCGCAGGATCCGGTCGTCGCCGCCCTCGGGCAGCACGATGCGCCGGCGGTCGGCGCGGGCGCGCTCGATGAGGCCGTACTCGAACATCAGCGGGGTCACGACCCGCGATTCGGCGAGCCCGAGCTGCGTCGCGAGCTCGGCGATGTCGACATGGGTCTGGAAGAGTCCGAGCGCCCGGTCGTACCGCGCGCGCGAGTCGGCGGAGAGCCGGCCACGCGCGCCCATGACCCGCACGGCGGTGTCGTAGGTGCCGAGATCGGTGGCGATGATCGGCACCGTCGACGGGAACCCGTCGAGCAGCTGCGTGATCGGCTCGGGAAGGTCGAAGGGCCCGTTCAGGATGATGCCGCTGACCCGGGGGAAGGTGCCGGAGGCGTCGGCGAGAAGCGTCGCGAGCAGCACCTCGGTGCGGTCGGCCGGAATCACGACGACGGATTCCTCGGTGATGCGCGGCAGCACGTTGACCATCGACATGCCGGCGACGACGATCGACAGCGCCTCGCGGGTCAGCCGCCCCTCGTCACCCTTGATGAGGCGGCCGTCGACGGCGGCGAGGATGCCGCGGATCGACGGCGCCACGAGCGTGCGGTCCTCGGGGATCGCCCAGACGGGCGTGCTCCTGCCCGGCCGCACCCCCCGCACCGCCTCGATGATGGCGTCGAGCTCGGCGGGGTCCGAGCGGTTGACGATCGCGGCGAACAGCTCGGCGCGCTCCTGCTCGAGTTCCGTGAGCGCGAGCGCGGCGATCTGCCCGACCGCGGCCGGCACCCGGGCGGTCGTCGTGCCGAGCTGCTCGGCCTGGCGCTGCTGGTCGCGTCCCGACAGCACGAGCAGCACCGGAGCTCCGAGGTTCGCGGCGATGCGGGCGTTGACGCCGAGCTCGGCGGGGCTGGCGACGTCGGTGTAGTCGCTGCCGATGATCACCACGGCATCGCACTGCGCTTCGACCGCTTTGAACCGTGCGACGATCGTCGACAGCGCGTGCTCCGGGTCGTGGCGCATGTCGTCGTAGCTGACGCCGATGCAGTCGTCGTAGTCGAGGTGCACGCCGTCGTGGGCGAGCAGCAGCTCGAGGATCTCGTCGCGCTCGGTGACCGAGCGCGCGATCGGCCGGAACACGCCGACCCGCGGGGTGACGCGCATGAGCGCGTCGAGCACGCCGAGGGCGATCGTCGATTTTCCGGTATGGCCTTCGGCCGAGGTGATGTAGATGCTCCGCGCCACGATTCCAGCTTAGGCGCACCTCACTCGGCACGCCCTGGGAGCGGACCGGACTTAATCCCCGTGTGATTCCCGGAGGTCAACACGGCGCCGACAGCGCGTCGACGACGGCGGTCGCATCGGCGGCGTAGCGGGAGTAGTAGGTGGGATCGAGATTGATCTGCACGCGATGGATCGCGAGCGACGGGTCCATCGAGGACCACCCCGGCACCCGCGCCAACCGCTCGTAGAAGAGCGTCGCGGACGTGGCGGGATCCATGCGCTGCTCGACGCTCCCCCACCACTCCTGCTGCTGGAACAGGCCGATGCTCGTGGTGCGCGAGCCGTCGGGATTCGTGAATCCGCTCGTCTCCCAGTCGCCGTAATCGATGTTGCGCAGGCTGCTCTCGCCCATCGCGGTCATCACGCCCAGGATCTGCCCGTCGCGCGCGAAGCCCAGGGCGGATGCCGTCGCCATGATCGTCGCGGCGTTCTCGAGCTGCTCCCCGCGCCACCCCTCGATGCCGGCCGAGGGGTAGGTGCGCGGGTCGCTCGCGCAGATCGCGAGGGGCTTCTCGTGCGCGAGCCCGAGCGGCACGAGCACGGCGATCCCGGCGAAGAGCGCGACGGCGACGGCCCCGATCAGCACACGCCGGAGCACCAGCATCCGCCGCCGACGCCGGGCGGCCCGTGCGCGGACGCCCGGTCGGCGCCGGGCCGCGGGCCGACGCTTCTTCCGGCGTCGAGCGGGTGTGCGCGAGCGCGACCGCGGCGCGCTCACTCCGCGGAGCCCCCGCGTCGCCCGACGAACACGGCGAGCGCGCCGCCGATCGCCCCGAACAGGTGCGCCTGCCACGAGATGCCCTGGCTCACGCCCACCACGCCCGCGAGCATCGTCGCCCCGTACACGCCGATCACGACGAGCGCGATGACGGCGTATCCGATGCGGTGGGCTACGCGGCCCGGCGCGAAGACCCGCACGACCGTGTAGGCGAAGTAGCCGAACACGAGCACGGATGCCCCGACCGTCACCGTTCCCGGGGCGTTGAAGACCCAGGTGCCGAGGCCGCCGACGACGGCGACGATCGCGGTGACCGTCCAGAATCTGCGGGTGCCCTCGACCGCGACGAGCAGTCCGAGCACGAGGAACGGCACGGAGTTGCCGATCAGATGCGCCCAGTTCGCGTGCAGCAGCGGCCCGAGCACGATGCCGAGCAGACCCTCGGGATCCCAGGAGCGGATGCCGAAACCCGTGAACGAACCCGGCAGGAGCGCGTCGGCGAACTGGATCGCCCACATCGCGGCGAGGAGCAGCACGGGTGAGGCGAAGCGCGAGAGAGCGCTCTGCCGCGGAGGAGTGGTGGCGCCGGTCACATCACGATCCTGACAGGACAGCCCCGGAGGAGGCTGAAAAAGAAAGTGACCCTCCGCGCACCCAGCAGAGCCCGGTTACCCTTGCTGCGTTTCCGCCCTGGGGGAATTGGCCTGGATGCCGCCACGCGGAGAGCCGTCGACAAGTCTAACCGATGAGCGGGCGCACCTTTTGACAGACTGGGGAGATCATGCCGCCCGAGCCCGTCGCCTCCCCACTCACGGGCTGGATTTTCACGGGCGAACTGCGCACGTACCAGGCCGAGGTCCTCACCCGGCTGCCGGTCGGCGGTCGGGACCCGCTGCACGTCGTCGCCCCTCCCGGATCGGGCAAGACGCTGCTGGGTCTGCTGCTCGCGGCGCGCGAACGCCATCGGACCCTCGTCCTCGCCCCGACCGTCACGATCCGTCAGCAATGGGTCCGCACCGCCGTCGACCTCGCCCCGGATGCCGGCGCCGTGTCGGACGACCCCGAGAGGATCGCCGACCTCACCGCTCTCACGTACCAGGCGCTCAGCGTCACCGGCGACGGCTCGCCCTTCGACGACCTGGCGCGGGTGGTGTGGGCCGAGGAACTGGTCGAGGCGGGGCGCAGCGACGCCGATGCCGCGACCTGGCTCGCCGAGCTCGCGATCGACAATCCGGCGCAGTACCGCTCCGGCATCCGTCGTCGCACGCGCCGATTGCGCTCGCAGTTCGCCCGGCGCAATCCCGCCGAGCTCGCGCGCGTGCTGCATCCGAACGCCACGGCGCTCATCGACCGCCTCGTCGCCGCCGGGGTGCGCACGGTCGTGCTCGACGAGTGCCACCACCTGCTCGACCACTGGGCCCTGGTCGTGGCGTACCTCGCCGCGCGCATCCGCGAGACGGGGGTCGAGCCGCTGCTGATCGGTCTCACCGCCACCCTGCCGTCGCCGGACGACGAGACGGAGTACGAGAACTACAGCCAACTGCTCGGAGAGGTCGACTACGAGGTCCCGACCCCGGCGGTGGTGAAGGAGGGGCACCTCGCCCCGTACCGCGACTTCGTTCTCCTCACCGAACCGACGCCCGCGGAGGCCGGTTTCATCCGCCGGCACGAGGCGCTGCTGCACTCGATGATCGTCGACGTGCTGTCGACCGCCGACGGCATCTCCTTCCTCGAGGAGCAGCTGCAGCCCGCCGACGGACCGCCTGACGAAGACCCGCTCGCCCGCATCGACCGGGCACTCTCCGCGGACTTCGCCCTCGCCCGCTCGTGCGCGGTGGTGCTGCGCGAGGTCGTGCCGCAGCATCCGCTCGTCGCCGCCATCCCGCAGGTGCTGCTCGACCGCTGCACGACCGACGATCTGCTCACCGTCCTCGTGCGGTTCGCGCAGGCGCGCCTGCTGGCCGATCCGTCGGCCGCGAACCAGTGGGAGCACGTGCGGCGCTCGCTCGCCGACTTCGGCTACCTGCTCACCGACCGCGGGCTGCGCCGCGGGCGCAACCCGGTCGAGACGACACTGGCCTCGTCGGAGGCGAAGGATGCCGCGGCCGTCGAGATCCTGCACCGCGAGCTCGCGAGCGACGACGGCGAGCGCATCCGTGCCGTCGTCGTCACCGACTTCGTGACGCACGGCAATCGGCGCGGTGCGGATGCCGCGGCCGGAGCGCTGCGCACCTTCGACGCCCTCGTCGCTGATCCCGTCGTCGCGGGGCTGCGGCCGGTGCTGCTGACCGCGCAGTACCTGCGCGTGCGCGCCGACGACGCCGCGACGCTCGCACCCGCGCTCGCGGATCTGCTCGGGGTGACGGTCGATATCGGCGAGGCCGCCGGGGCCACGCGCGACCTGCGCGCGTCCGGCGCCGGCAGCGGACGCATCGTCGCCGCGGTGTCGGAGCTGATCCGTCGCGGAGAGGTGCGTGTGCTCGTGGGTACCCGTGGCCTGCTCGGCGAGGGATGGGACTGCCCCGCCGTGAACACCCTCATCGACCTCACCGCCGTCGCGACGTCATCGGCGACGCAGCAGTTGCGGGGCCGCACCCTGCGCCTCGATCCGGGGTGGCCCGAGAAGGTGGCGCACAACTGGTCGGTGGCGTGCCTGATCCCCGCCGATGTCGCCCTCGACGACGCGAGCGAGCCGGATCGTCTGCGCCGCAAGCACTCGCATCTGTGGGGCCTGAACGCCGACGGCGACGGTCGGATCGTCAGCGGACTCGCGCACGCACTGCCCTCGGCAGCGGCCCAGGCGTTCGAGGCGGTGCTCGACAAGCATCCGGATGCCTCCATCCGCGGCGTCGATGATCTGCTGCGCGCCGCGTGGCCGGCGCGGACGACCACGCGCGCCGAGTGGCGCATCGGCGAGCCGTACACGTCCCGCGAACGCGACGAGATCACGGTGCGGCAGGTCGCGGCGGCTCCCCTGCTGCGCACCACCCAGGTCGCGCGCGCCGACGGCGCGACCTCCGCCGTGGGCGGGGCGCTCGGCGTCGGCCTGCTGCTCGCCGTCCTGGCGGGTCAGGGACTCGCGGTGCACCCGGCGCTCGGAGCCGCGCTCGTCGCGGCCGGTGGGGCGCTGGCCGCCGCGACGACGCTCCTGCCCCTGCTCGGGCGCACCCTGCGCGATCGCCGCCACCCCGCCGAGGTGTACCGGCTGGCCGCCCTGGTCGTCGCACGCACCCTCCGTGATGCGGGGCGCATCGGCCCCTTCGACGACACCGACATCGTCGCGCACGTCGACGACGACCGCACCCGAGTGCGCATCGAGCTGGGCGGCATGCCCGCGGATCGTCGAGTGGTGACGGATGCCGTCGAAGAGCTGTTCGCGGCGGTGCGCACACCCCGTTTCCTGCTGCGGATCGATCGCGGCGCCGCGGGGTCGACGCGGCTTTTCGAACGCCTCGCCGACCGGCTCTCCCCGGGGCGCACCCTCCTGCCGGTTCCGCGCGCGATCGCACGGCGGCGCGGCGATGCCGAGCAGTTCGAGCGCCACTGGCGGCAGGCCATCGGCACGTGCACGCTGCACGAGCTGCAGGGCGCGCAGGGTCTCGCCCTGCTCCGCGTCGCCCGCAGCAGCGAGGGCCGTGTCGACGTCGCACGGCCCCGGGCCCGCGTCTGGGGCTGACGGGTGTGCGGGGCGCCCGCGGCCCGAGGAAGCACAGCGATCTGCCAGCCCCATGCGAATGCCCTGCGGGTTACGATCGAGTAACGCGCGCTGCAGCGCCGACGAGAGGGAACGCATGACGGACAACTCCCCCCTGATCACGGCCGAACAGTTCGCCGCCCAGACCTCCGCGATCCTCGCCTCCGTGGGAGAGGTGATCGACGGAAAGCCCGATGCCGTGCGCAGTGCGCTGATCTGCCTGCTCGCCGAGGGCCACCTGCTCATCGAGGACGTGCCCGGGGTCGGCAAGACCATGCTGGCGCGCGCCCTCGCGGCCAGCGTCGACGCGACCGTGCGACGCATCCAGTTCACCCCCGACCTCCTCCCGGGCGACGTGACCGGCGTCTCGGTCTACAACCCGGTCGACCGCGAGTTCGAGTTCAAGCGCGGCGCGATCTTCGCGCACATCGTCATCGCCGACGAGATCAACCGGTCCTCGCCCAAGACGCAGTCGGCACTGCTCGAGGCCATGGAGGAGCGTCAGGTCACCGTCGACGGGTCGACGCATCCGCTCCCCTCGCCCTTCCTCGTCGTCGCCACCCAGAACCCCCTCGAGATGGAGGGCACGTACGCCCTGCCCGAGGCGCAGCGCGACCGCTTCATGATGCGCATCTCGATGGGGTACCCGGATGCCGCGGCGGAGGCCCTCATGATCCGACAGCGCGACGTGGTGAACCCGCTCGCGGCCGTCGCCGCGGTCGCCGATGCCGGCTCGATCTCGCAGCTCATCGCCTGGGCCCGCGCCGTGCACGTGGCGCCCGCGCTCGAGGAGTACACGGTCGCCCTCGCGCAGGCCACGCGCACCGACCCGAGCCTGCACCTCGGGGCGAGTCCGCGCGCGACGCTGCAGCTGATCCGTGCCGCGAAGGTGTGGGCGGCGCTCGACGGCCGCGACTTCGTGATCCCCGACGACGTCACCGCCCTCCTCATCCCGGTGTTCGCGCACCGGCTGCTGCCCGCCCGCGGTGCGCACCGCGCCGGCGCCCAGCCCATCGAGACGGCCCTCGCGCACATCGTCGAGCGCGTGCGCGTGCCCGTCGCGAGCCGCGTCTGAGGCATTCGATGCGACGCCGCCGATCCCTGACCCGCCGCGGTGCGGGCGCGCTGGTCGCGGCGCTGCTGTGCGTGATCGGAGCGAACCTCGTCGCCGCACCGATCCTGCTCTACATCGGGGCCCTGCTCGCCCTCCTCACCGGCTTCTCGGCGCTCATGGCCTGGCTCCCGCGGCGCACGGGCACCGTCTCCCGACAGGTGTCGACCGACCTGCTCACGGTCTCGGAGACCTCGCGCGTCAGCATCCGCTTCGCCCTGCGCTCGCTGCGCGTGCCGCACGCGCTGTGGCACGACGTCCTGCCCGACGCCGTCAGCGGCGACGCCGGCGGCGAGTATCCGCCGCAGTCCGGGCAGCTCGGGTACCGCATCACGGGCGTGCGTCGCGGTGTCTGGCCGATCGGGCCGCTCGTGCTGCGCACCGTCGACCCCTTCGGTCTCGCGCGGCGCGAGCAGGAGTTCGGCGATACGCGCACCGTCACGGTCGTACCCGAGGTCTTCGCGCTCGAACCCCTCGCCGTGCGCGTCGGCGCGGCCGGCGGCACGGCGCACACGTCGTCGACGCGCCTCGGCCAGGGCGCCGACAACCTCTCGCCGCGGTTCTACCTGCCGGGCGACTCGATGCGCCGCATCCACTGGCGTGCGACCGCGCACCGTGGGCAGCTCATGGTGCGGCAGGAAGAGGAGGAGTCGAGCCCTGATGCGATCGTCGTGCTCGACCGCAGCGCCGAGCGGTGGGATCGACCGGGGGACGACGCGGATGCCGCGTTCGAGGCCGCGGTCTCGCTCTGCGCCTCGTCGGCCGTGCATCTCGCCGATGAAGGGTACGGCGTCGACGTGATCGACAGCGCGGGCGTGCTGCTCGGCACCCTGCGCGGTCACGAGGACGACCGTGACGCGCTGCTCGTCGCCCTGGCACTGATCGCGCCGCGGGGCGACCACCGCGACGTGGCGACGCTGATCGGCGGCGCTCCTCCCGGCCCTCTGGTCTACATCACGGGCAGGCTGACGGAGGACGACGCGGCATCGTTGCGCACCGCCGGCGCGGCCGCGGGCATCCTCCTCGCCACCGGGCCCGAGCAGGGTGCGGCAGAGGCGGCGACGCGCAACGGCTGGTCGTTCGCCCCGCTCGGTGATGACGTCGCCGCGGCATGGGCGGACGCCCTCCCGGAGCGGATCGGAGTCGGCGATGTTCCGGGCTGAGCAGGCGACGGGCAGCGCCTCCCGACGATCACGATCGCGCTCGCGCTCGCGCTCGAAGGTCGCGTGGCACCGCGACGAGGAGACGCCCACGGCGATCCTCGCGCCGTCGGTGCTCGCGGCGGTCGGCGGTCTCGTCGCGATGTGGCCCTTCACCTCGGTGATCGAGGCGGGGGCCTGGTCGTTCGCCGTCGTCGCGGCGGTCACGCTCCTTCCGCTGACCGGGCTCGTGATGCGCGTGCTGCTGCGTTACCGCCGCGCGTGGCTGCGCGATGTCGGCACCCTCCTCGTGCAACTGCTGGTCGGGATGGCGCTCGTCACCCAGGTGACGGCGGGCGACTCGGCGCTGTTCGGGATTATCCCATCGCCCACCACGCTCTCGACGTTCGGCGCCTTGACGGGCGCGGCCTGGCAGGAGGTCGCGGTCGGGTCCGCGCCGCTCGCCGCCTCGCGCGGGCTCGCCGCGACGATGGCGCTCGGCTTCGCGATCGTCGCGGTGCTGCTCGATCAGCTGGCCGCGGCTCGTGCGGCGATCCTCCCGATCCTCCTCGTCGGTCTCGTCGGATCCGTCCCGATGATCGTCACCCTCGGCGACGCGAACGTGGTCTGGTTCGTGCTCTTCGCCCTCTTCGTCCTCGCGCAGCTGCGCTACGCGACGCGCGCCGATCCGCAGACACCGCGCCGCACCTCGGCATCCGTCGCGGTGGGCATCGGTGCCGCGGCGATCGCCGTGACGCTCGCCATCGCACCCGGTCTGCCCCTCGCCGCCGGACTCACCGGCACCGGAACGGGGATCACGGTCGACGCATCGCTGCGGCTCGGCGACGATCTCCGCCAGCCCAACCCCGTCGAGGTCCTGACGGTCGCGACGGCGGGCGGCGCGGCGCCGTATCTGCGGCTCACGACCCTCTCCGACTTCGACGGCGAGGTGTGGCAGCCCGACCGAGGGGGCCTGCAGTCGCAGGCCGACGGATTCGGCGACCCCGAGTGGGGTGCCGACGTCGAGGTGACGGAGACGACGACCTCGATCCGGATCCTGCGGATGTCGAGCTCGTGGCTGCCCGTCCCCTACCCCGCGACCGACATCCAGGGCGTGCCCCGCGCCTGGCGGGTGATGCCCGACAACCGCACGCTGGTCTCGCGCAATGCGGATGCCGTCGGCGCCGACTACACCGTCTCCTCGGTGCGCGTGACCCCCACGCTCGAGCAGATCCGCGCGGTGTCGGCGGCGGAGTCCACCGCAGAGACCGATGACGTCGAGATCCCCGACATCGTCGGCGAGTTGGCCCGCGAGGTCACGGCAGACGAGGGTACCGACTACGACCGCCTGCTCGCTCTGCAGGACTGGTTCCGCAGCGACTTCACGTACTCGCTCGACACCCCGGTCGAGGAGGACTTCGACGGCACGGGAGCCGAGGCCGTCGCCCGGTTCCTCGACGTGCGCTCGGGGTACTGCGTGCACTTCGCCGGCGCCTTCGCCCTGATGGCCGAGAGCCTGGGCATGGAGACCCGGATCGTCGTGGGGTACCTGCCCGGTTCGCTCACCGGCGAGAAGCGCGGCGACGAGTCGATCTACTCCGTCACGAGCGATCGCCTGCACTCCTGGCCGGAGGTGCTCTTCCCGGGCATCGGCTGGGTGCCCTTCGAGCCCACGGCCTCGCTCGGGGTGCCGACCGAGTTCCGCACGGCGGTCACGGGTTCCCCGGGATCGGGCACAACGCCGTCGGGCACCCCGGAGACCACGGCTCCACAGGCCGAGCAGACGACGGCCCCCGAGGTCGATCGTCAGGATGCCGGCGACAACAGCTCCTCCTCGGGCGAGTTGCGCACGGTCGACCCGACACCGGTGATGTTCGCGATCTTCGGCGCGGTCGTGGTGCTGCTGCTCCCCGCCCTGATCCGCACCCTCGTTCGCGCCCGTCGCCGGGATCGCGCGCGCGACGGCGACGCGGGCGCCGCCTGGACCGAGGTGCGGAGCACACTCGTCGATCTCGGCATCCCGCCGTCGGATGCCGATTCGCCGCGCATGCGTGCGGCCGCGCTGATCCGCGAACGCGGCGTCGATGCGACGGCGATCGGACGCCTGGCCGATGCGGTCGAACGCGCGACCTACGCCCGATCCGGAGCGGATGCCGCCGACCTCGCGTCGGATCTGGGCACCGTGCTGCGCGATCTGCGGCGCAGCGTCGATGCACCGGCGCGCACCCGGGCGCTCCTGGTGCCCCGCTCCCTCTTCGTCGCCCGAGGAGTCGACACGCTCGCCGCGACCTAGGGTCTCGACCGGTTCCGACCGGTTCCGACCGTTTCCGACCGGTTCCGACCGGTTCCGACCGTGGATGCGGTGCGTCAGGCGGCGTGCTGTGCGCAGGCGACGCGGTCGCAGTCCTCGCACACGACGAACTGCGTACGGCACGAGAGGTCGGGGCAGTTCGCGGTGCGCGAGGTCGCGGCGCCGCATCCGACGCACTCGCCGATCACGGCCGCATGATCGGAGAAGTCGATCGATCCGCGCTTGTCGAAGACGTACAGCGAGCCGTCCCACAGGCCGTCGTCGCCGTACTTCTCGCCGTAGCGCACGATCCCGCCCTCGAGCTGGTAGACCTCGCCGAACCCGCGCGCGGTCATGAGGCTCGACAGCACCTCGCACCGGATGCCGCCGGTGCAGTAGGTCACGACGGGCTTGCCCTTGAGGTCGTCGTAGGCGCCCGAGTCGAGCAGGTCGACGAAGTCGCGGGTGGTCTCGGTGTCGGGAACGACCGCGCCACGGAAATGCCCGATCTGCGCCTCGAGCGCGTTGCGGCCGTCGAAGAAGACGACGTCGTCGCCGCGCTCGGCGACCAGGTCGTGCAGCTCCTCCGGGCTCAGGCGGGTCCCGCCGCCGACCACGCCGTTCTCGTCGACTCTCAGCTCTCCCGGGGCGCCGAACGAGACGATCTCGTCGCGCACCTTCACGCTCAGCTTCGGGAAGTCGAGGCTGCGCCCCTCGGCATCGACGCCGGTACCCTCGCTCCACTTGATGTCGGCGTTCTTGAAGGGCGCGTACGAGCGGAAGGAGCGCGCCCATTTCTTGAGCGCGGGGAGGTCGCCGCCGAGGGTGCCGTTCACTCCGTCGCCCGAGATCAGCAGCCGTCCGCGCAGACCCAGCGCCTCGCCGAGGTCGCGCTGCCACACCCGGATCGCATCGGGGTCGGCGAGCGGGGTGAAGACGTAGAAGAGAACGATCTTGGGGGTTGCCACCTCAAGATCGTACGCCGCGTCACGGAGCATCTGCCGCATCGGATAGGATGGACAAGTTGTTCCCTGGTGACGTGTCCGAGCGGCCGAAGGAGCACGCTTGGAAAGCGTGTGTTGTGCAAGCAACCGCGGGTTCGAATCCCGCCGTCACCGCCAGATGACGAAGAAGGCCCCGCATTCGTGCGGGGCCTTCTTGTTTCCGATGTGCGGGGTGTCCACCGCGACGACGTCCGTGGCGATCACGCCTGACGCCCGCGTCATCCGCCCGACGGGTTCTCGAGGGGCATTCCGTCGTCGTCGGTGCTCTCGTCCCGGAGCATCTTCTCGGTCTCCTCCGAGGCTCCGGTCTGCTCCGAAGCTCCGTTCTCCGACGCGCCACCGGATGCGGCGCCTGCGTCGTCATTCGCCCCGGGGGTTCCCTGCGTGTTGCGGGAATCGCTCATGGTCCAGCTCCGATCTGTCGCGAACCAGGAACGTTACGGGCGCCGTCGCTCCCGCCACAGGGCGTTGACCAGCCCGGACGCCAGCGAGACACTACCTTCCGCGCACGCGCCCGTTCGAAGGGAGAGCCTCAGCCCGCGAAGGTCACGCCGTAGCTCTGCCCGCCCGGCGCGGTCGGGAGCGGCGTCATGCCGAGGCGCTCGTAGAAGGCCGCGGCACCGGTGTTCGCCGGATCCATCCCGAGATGCAGACCCTTCACGCCGCGGCGCGAGAGCTCGTCGAACAGCGTCTCGACGAGTCGGCGGCCGAGGCCCTGCCCCTGCGTCTCCGGCAGCAGATCGATGTGCAGATGCGCAGGGTACGCAGCGGCGTTCGGCTCGGCGCCGGGCCGGCGTCCGTAGGCGTACGCGAGCATCTTCTCCTCGCGCGTCTGCGGCTCGACGGGCTGCGGGAAGCGGTCTGCGAACCGCGGCCACCATTCGTCTCGGAACCACTGCTCGAAGGCATCCGTGTCATCGGTCGCGACGATGTACCCGACCACGCGGCCGTCGTCCGATTCGACGACCCACGCCAGGCTCGGGTCGCGCTCGACGTACGGCACCGCGAACAGCAGGCCCCAGAGCTCGTCGTCGGAGAACACACCGGTGGCGTCCTCCCCCGCATCGGCGGTGCGCACGCAGACGTCGAACAGCGACGCGCGATCGGACGGACGGTACGGGCGGATGCTCGACACGGGGACTCCTCAGTGAGTGGGTGCGTCGGTGAGTGGGGCGTCGTCCAGACTATCGGCGGGCGGTTCCGCCGCGCCCGGGCGCCGCACCCACGGCAGCAGCCACGCCGCCAGCAGCAGCACCACCCCGGCCCCGAGCAGAGCGCCGCCGATCGTGTCGGTCGCCCAGTGCACCGAGAGGAAGGTGCGCGACAGCGCCATCAGCACGATCCACAGCGCCCCCGCGATGCGGATCCACACGTTCGGGAACAGCACCGCGAAGACGAGGGCGAGGGTCGCGGCATTCGCAGTGTGCCCGGAGGGGAACGACCCGTAGTCGCTGAGCACCAGCATGTCCTCCGGCCGCGCGCGCCCGAAGAGGTGCTTGAGCAGCTGCACCGCTCCGGCGCTCGCGAGGAACGCGAGCGCCGCGAACACGCCAGATCTCCAGCGGCGTGCCAGCAGGAACGAGATGATCACGACGAGCGGCACGAGATACACCGCGACCCACCCGCCGCCGACCGTGTCGAGGGCGTGCGCGAAGGCGACCAGTCCCTCCGAGCGGAACGACACCACGACGTCGTTCCACCAGGCGTCGAACACGAACGGGTGCGCGACCCCGAGGGTGATCAGCGCTCCCAGCGCGAAGGTCAGCGCGACGCACCCGACACCCGACCACACCAGCATCCGCCTGTCCATCGCCCCATTCTGTCGGAGCGCGCCTGGGAACCCGGGAGGTGCGCCCGCCGCGTCAGGGAGTGAGCAGGCCGACGGTGCGCGGGCGCACGACGAACCAGAGCGCGAGGATGCCGATCGCCGCGCACCCGGCCATCACCGCGGCCATCGTCGTGGCCGTGATGCCCGCGTCGTGCGAGACCCAGCCGACGACCGGCGAGATGAGACCGGCGACGCCGAAGTTCGTCGCGCCGAGGATCGAGGCAGCGGTCCCGGCCGCCTTCCCGTGGCGGTCGAGCGCCAGCACCTGCACGTTCGGGAACGTGAAGCCGCACGCGGTCATGAAGACGAACAGCGGGATGACGGTGCCCCACAGTCCGAGTCCGAGCTGATCGGTCACGATGATCGCGGTGCCCGCGAGCAGCAGCACCGAGGTCGAGTGCGCGAGCACCCACTGCGGGCCGAAGCGCGCGGCGAGGCGCGAGGCGGTCTGCACGCCGACGACGACGCCGAGCGAGTTCACGGCGAAAAGCAGACCATACTGCTGCGGGTCGAGACCGTGCGTCTGCTGGAACAGGAACGGCGAGGCCGACAGGTACGAGAAGAGACCCGAGAAGGTCATGCCGCCGATCACGAGCACCCCGAGGAACACGCGGTCGGAGAGCACTGAGCGGTAGCGCTGCAGCACCGTGGCGCCGCCGCCCTGACGACGGGCCGCGGGGAGGGTCTCGGGGATGAAGATCAGGGTCGAGATCAGCATCACGACGCCGTAGGCCGCGAGCACACCGAAGATGCCGCGCCAGGGCATGAGCGTCAGCAGCCACGAACCGATCAGCGGGGCGACGACGGGCGCGACGCCCGAGACGAGCGCGAGGCGCGAGAGCATCACCACGAGTCGGCGCCCGCCGAACAGATCGCGCACGATCGCCATCGCGACGACACCGCCGGCTGCGGCGCCCATGCCCATGAGCACGCGCGAGGCGCTGAGCAGCTCGAGCGTGGGCGCGAACGCGGCGGCGAGGCTCGCGAGCACGTGCAGCGCCGTCACGATGATGAGCGGGAGCCGCCGGCCGATCTTGTCGCTGAGCGGACCGACGAGCAGCTGCCCCACCGCGAAGCCGATCATGGTTCCGGTCAACGTGAGCTGGATCGCCGCGGCGGTCGTCTGGAAGTCCTCTTCGAGCACCGGGAAGGCCGGGAGGTAGAGGTCGATCGTGAACGGCCCGAGAGCGGTGAGCGCTCCGAGGAGGATGATGTACAGCGCGCGCCGGCCGTTCGAGATCGAGTCTCCCGGGTGCAGCATGATCGGCGCCGTGATCGGGTTGGACCCGAGCGTGCGAATCGCTCCCGTCGCGGCGGGGATGCGGATGCTGCCGGTCGCCGTGCGTTCGGGCGCGGCGTGTGCGGGGATCGTCGGGACGGAGTCGGTGCGAGGAGCGTCGGGCACGACGGCCTTTCGGAGCGAGGGCGGACGGTCGAATCGATTCGACCCAGCCACCCATTCTACGTGCACGCCCGCGCGGGCGCGCCGAGACACCACATCCGCGACGAGACACCAGGGCCCCCGTGGTGTCTCGCGAGGGATGTGGTGTCTCGCGCTCCGACGCCCCGCGTCAGGAACTGATGCGAGCGAGCCCCTGTTCGAGGTCGGCGATCAGGTCGCGCACGTCCTCGATGCCGACCGACAGCCGCACCACGTTCTCGGGGACCGCGAGAGCGGTGCCGCGCACCGAGGCGTGCGTCATGTCCGGCGGGTAGCCGATCAGCGACTCGACGCCGCCGAGCGACTCCGCGAGCTGGAAGATCTCCGTCGACTCCGCGAACGCCTTGGCTGCGTCCGGGCCCGCGGCGAGGGCGAGCGACAGCATGCCGCCGAAGCCGCTCATCTGGCGGGCCGCGATGTCGTGGCCCGGGTGCGAAGCGAGACCCGGGTAGAAGACCCGCTCGAACTCGGGACGGCTCTCGGCCCACTCGGCGATCGCCTGAGCGTTCTCGGAGTGCTGCCGCACGCGCACCGCGAGCGTCTTGATGCCGCGGGTGGTGAGCCAGGCGTCGAGCGGGGCCGACACGGCTCCCACGGCGAACTGCTGGAACTTGATCGCGTCGAAGTGGGTGTCGTCGCCGAACACCACCGCGCCGCCCAGCACATCGGAGTGCCCGCCGAGGTACTTGGTGGTCGAGTGCACGACCAGGTCGGCCCCGAGGGCGAGCGGCTGCTGCAGCGCCGGCGAGGCGAACGTGTTGTCGACCACGACGACGGCGCCGGCCGCGTGCGCGACCTCCGCGACGACCGCGATGTCGACGATCTTGAGCAGCGGGTTGCTGGGCGTCTCGAGCCAGACGATCTTGGTCTCGGGGCGGATCGCCGCGCGCACCTCGTCGAGGTCGCCGAGCTCGACCGTGGTGGTCTCGATGCCCCACGGTGCGAGCACGCGGGTGAGCAGGCGGTAGGTGCCGCCGTAGACGTCGTTGCCGAGCACGACGTGGTCGCCGGGCTTCAGGATGCCGCGCAGCAGCGCATCTTCGGCGGCGAGCCCCGAGGCGAACGACAGCGCCGAGACGCCGCCCTCGAGGGCCGCGAGCTGGGTCTCGAGCGACGACCGGGTGGGGTTGCCCGCGCGGTTGTACTCGTAGCCCTCGCGGAAGCCGCCGATGCCGTCCTGCACGTGCGTGGAGGCCTGGTAGATCGGCGGGATGATCGCACCGGTGCGGGGATCGGGTTCCTGACCTGCGTGGATGGCTCGGGTGGCGAAGGAGTGCTCGGACATGCCCCTCAGCCTACGTGCGGGCTCCGGAGCGGCGGCGATCCTGTTACGTCGCGCGTCACTCGTCGCGCGTCACTTCGAGAGGTACGCGAGCAGATCCTGCCGGGTCAGGACGGTGTGCGGCTTGCCGCCCTCGGTGACCAGCAGCGCATCGGCGTCGGCGAGCGCGGCACGAGCCTGCGCGACGGACGCGTGGATGCCGATGAGCGGCAGCCGCTCCCCCACGTGATCACCCACGGCGTCGGCCGGGTTGGCGTCGCCGCGGAACAGCAGGTCGAGCAGACCCTTCTCGTCGACCGTGCCCACGACCTCGCCCATCATGACGGGCGGCTCGGCGCTGAGCACGACGAGCTGCGAGACGTCGTACTCGGTCATCATGCCGATCGCCTCGAGCACCGTGTCGGTCGGGTGCGCGTGCACGAGATCCGGAATCGCCTCGCCCTGGCGCGCGGCGCGGGCGGCGATCACGTCGGCGACGGTCTCGCCCTCCTCCACCTCGCTGAACCCGTAGGAGCGCATCCAGCCGTCGTTGAAGATCTTGCCGAGGTAGCCGCGACCACCGTCGGGCAGGAGCACGACCATCACGGCATCCGCGGGCAGGTCCTTGGCGATGCGCAACGCGCCGACGACGGCCATGCCGCTCGACCCGCCGACGAGGATGCCCTCCTCTCGGGCGAGACGGCGCGTCATCGCGAACGACTCCGCATCGCCCACCGCGACGATCTCGTGCGGCACCGCCGGATCGTACGATCCGGGCCAGATGTCCTCGCCGACGCCCTCGACGAGGTACGGACGCCCGGTTCCACCGCTGTAGACGCTGCCCTCGGGGTCGATGCCGATGATGCGCACGCGGTCGTCCGACACCTCGCGCAGGTAGCGCCCCGTGCCGCTGATGGTTCCGCCCGTGCCGACACCGGCGACGAAGTGCGTGACCGTGCCGTCGGTGTCGCGCCAGATCTCGGGACCCGTGGTCTCGTAGTGACTGCGGGGACCGTTGGGGTTCTCGTACTGGTTGGGCTTGAACGCGCCGGGGATCTCACGCGCCAGCCGATCGCTCACGCTGTAGTACGACTCCGGGCTGTCGGCCGGCACCGACGTCGGCGTCACGACGACCTCGGCTCCGTAGGCCCGCAGCACGTCGATCTTGTCATCGCCGACCTTGTCGGGCACCACGAAGACGCACGCGTATCCGCGCTGCTGGGCGACCAGGGCGAGTCCGACACCGGTGTTGCCGCTCGTGGGTTCGACGATCGTCCCACCGGGCTTCAGCTGCCCAGCCGCCTCCGCCGCATCGATGATGCGCGAGGCGATGCGGTCCTTCGACGAGCCGCCGGGATTGAAGTACTCGAGCTTGACGAGCACCGTGCACGCGACGCCCTCGGTGACGTGACGGAGCTTCACGAGGGGCGTGTCGCCGACGAGGTCGACGATCGAATCTGCGTACTTCATAGGTTCAGCGTAGAACGACGGATGCCGTGGCGCAGAAGTGTTGCGCCACGGCATCCGTCGTTCAGGCGTCAGCCCTTGGTCGCGCCGGCCAGCAGGCCGCGCACGAAGAAGCGCTGGAGGGCGAAGAACACGATCAACGGGATGATGATCGAGATGAACGTTCCCGCCGACTGCAGGAACCATTTGTTGCCCCACGTGCCCGACAGCGAGTTGAGGGCCTGGGTGATCGGCAGCGCGCCCGGCGAGGCGAAGATCGTCGCGACGAGCAGGTCGTTCCACACCCACAGGAACTGGAAGATGCCGAACGACGCGATCGCGGGAGCGGCCAGCGGCAGGATGATCCGGAAGAACACCTGGCCGTGACCGGCGCCGTCGACACGGGCCGCCTCGATGATCTCGCCGGGGATCTCCGAGATGAAGTTGTGCAGCATGAACGTCGCGAGCGGCAGCGCGAAGATCGCGTGCGCGATCCAGACGCGGGCGAAGCTGTACTGCACCTCGTTCAGACCGAAGCCCGGGAAGATCGGCACGTCGTTGATCGACAGGCCGTCCGAGAACAGGCTCAGCAGCGGCACGAGGGCCATCTGCAGCGGCACGATCTGCAGCGCGAAGACGAACACGAACAGCATGTTGCGACCCTTGAAGTCGATCCATGCGAACGCGTACGCGGCGAGTGCCGCCATCACGATCGGGAACACCGTCGCGGGGATGGTGATCGCGAGCGAGTTCACGAACGCCGAGGCGAGCGTGGTCGAGGTGCCGCCCGAGTTCCAGGCCTGCACGTAGTTGTCGAGCGTGAACTCGGGGTTCGTGAAGACCGTCCACCAGCCCGAGTTCTGCGTGTCGGCACCGGGACGGAACGAGGTGACGAAGAGGCCGAAGGTCGGGATCGTCCAGAAGATGGCGATGATCGCGGCAGCGATCGTCGCGCCCTTCGACGTCAGCTTCTTGTGGGCGATCGCCTCGTTCTTGCGCGTGTCACGGGCGACCTGCCGCTTGGTGCGGTTGTCGGGCGTGACGACGAGTTGTGTGGCGCTCATCAGCGGATCTCCCTCTGCTTGGCCATCGATCGGGCGTTGTAGACGATCAGGGGCAGCACGAACAGGAACAGCACGACGGCCAGCGCCGAGGAGTGCCCGTAACTCTGGAACCTCTGCTGCTGGTTGACCATCTCGAATCCGAGCACGCTCGTCTCGTCACGACCACCGGTCATGACGGCGACGATGTCGTACACCTTCAGCGAGGCGATCGTGATCGTGGTGAGCACCACGATCAACGAGGAGCGGATGCCGGGCACGGTGACGTTGCGGAACCGCTGCCAGGCGTTGGTGCCGTCGAGTTCGGCGGCCTCCATCTGCTCGATCGGCACGGCCTTGATCGCGGCGGAGAGGATCACCATCGCGAAGCCCGTCTGCGTCCAGATGAACACGATGAGGAGCATCAGGGTGTTGAGCACCGGCTTGATGGCGAGCCACTGCACGGGGTCGCCGCCGAACGCGGTGACGATCGCGTTGAGGAGACCGATCTGGTCACCCTGACGCGCGTCGTACATGAACTTCCAGATGATGCCGGCGCCGACGAACGAGATCGCGACGGGCATGAACACGAGCACCTTGAGGATCTTCTCGCCACGCGCCCGGTCGATGAACACGGCGTAGGCGAGACCGATGACCACCGAGACGGTCGGGGCCAGGAGCGCCCAGAGGATCGTGTTGATCACCGAGGAGGTGCCGACGGGGTTCGTGAAGACCCAGACGTAGTTCTCGAAGCCGACGAAGTTCGCGCCGGTCTTGTCGAAGAACGACTTGAAGATGGTCGAGATCGCCGGGTAGATCAGGCCCAGGACGAGCATGATCGAGGCGGGTGCCATGAAGAGCACGAGCTGGAAGAGGTAGCCGGCTCCCTGGCGGGCGCGGAAGTCCGCGAAGAAGAGCAGAGCGCCGACCAGCAGGGCGATCGCCACGACGTAGAGCACGGCGTTCTGGTACGGACGCAGCAGCAGGAAGGCGAGCACCGGGATCACCAGGCAGGCGACCAGCCGCATGATGAAGTAGCCGCGGCCGGGGCGCGGGGCGAACTCGATGAGCACCAGGATGATGGCCACCACCACGCCGAAGACGGCGAGGATCACGGGGATCTGCACGAGCGGGTGCATGCCGCCGAGGGCGACGAAGAAGCTGTTGAGCGAGAACCCGATGGTCGTGCGGGCGGATTCTTCGGTGGAGGTGGTGAAGACGAGCAGGAGAGCGAGGGCGACGAGCACGACGAAGCCGATCGCGAGGACGGCGCGCGTGATCGCGCGCCCCTTCGGATCGGCGCCGTGCCTCGTCACCGGAAGTTCGTCGGCTTCGACGGACTTCTCGATGGTCGCTTGCGACATGGGAGTCCCCTTCTGAGTACTGCCGCGTACTCGAGCGAATGGATGGGAGGAGCGGGGCCGGGCTCTGGAGCCCGACCCCGCTCAGCTCACGCTGATCGTAGCGAGACGATCAGTTCTCGTAGCCGGCCTGGATGTCGGAGAGCACCGTGTCGGTGTCCTTGCCGTCGATCCAGTCGACCATTCCCTTCCAGAACGAACCCGAACCGACGGTCGACGGCATCAGGTCGGAGGCGTCGAAGCGGAACGTGGTGGTGTCGCTCTGCATCGTCTCCATGGCCTCCTGGAGGAACTCGCTCGAGGCGAGGCTCGGGTCGGCGTTCTTGTTGGCGGAGATGACGCCACCGAGCTTCACGCGTGCGTCGGCGAACTCCGGCGAGGCCATGAACTCGAGAACCTGCTGGGTCGCGTCGTCGTCGGAGAATCCGGCGACGAACTCGCCGCCACCCTCGACCTGGACCTCGCCGGCCGTCTCGCCCGGCATGATGAACGCGTAGACGTCACCGTCGGGTGCGACCTCGGGCGTGTTGCCGTCGGCGGTCTGCGCCTCGAGGAAGTTCGCCGAGAGGAACGACGCCTGGTGGGTCAGGGCGCAGTCGCCCTTCGCCAGGGTCGCCGCCACGTCGCCGAAGGCGGTGGAGTTGATGCTCTTCACGTCGCCGTAGCCCGCGTTGACGTAGTCCGGGTTGAGCAGGATCTCACCGACGGCGTCGAAGGCATCCTTGATCTCGGGGTCGGTGAACTTGACCTCACCGGCCACCCACTGGTCGTAGACCTCGGGGCCGGACTGACGGAGCACGAGGTCCTCGATCCAGTCGGTTCCCGGCCAGCCGGATGCCGCCTCGGACGAGAAGCCGGCGCACCAGGCGGGGCCATCGGTCGTGTCGACGATCGTCTGGGTGAGAGTCAGCATCTCGTCCCACGTCTGCGGGACCTCGACACCCCACTCGGCGAACTGCTTGGGCGAGTACCAGACGTAGCCCTTGAGGTTCGCGAGCATCGGAGCCGCGTAGAACGTGTCGTCGAACGTGCCGTACTTCTTCCAGTCCTCGGACCAGTTCTCGTCGACCGCCGCCTCGACGGCCTCGGGAGCCGCCTTCACCTTGCCGGTGTCGACGAGGGTCTTGAGCAGACCCGGCTGGGGGACGATCGCGATGTCGGGGGCGTCGCCACCGGTGACCTTGGTCACGATGTTGCCCTCGAAGCCCTTGTCGCCGGTGTACTCGACGGTGATGCCGGTGTCTTCGGTGAACTGCTCGAAGGACTTATTCAGGTCGTCAGCCTCGACGCCCGTGATACCTCCGGAGATGCGGACCGTGGTCTTCGCATCTCCACCGCCGTCGCCGCTGCCGCCCTCGGCGCAGCCGGCCAGAACCAGGGTCGCTGCTCCGACGAGCGCGATCGGTGCAAGAAGGCGGTATCGCTGTGACAAAGCCATTTACTTCTCCTCTTCAGGTGGATCATCGTCCGCCCAAGGGAGCAATCGCCGCAACCATTGGGGAACCGATTCCAGGTAAACCTACTGGCCTTTCCTCCCGCGGCACAACTGGGGAAGGTCACAAGATCGCATCCTTTCGCGGCATATCGGGATGCGGAATGGGAGCGCTCTCATCGTTTTCATGTGGAACCGGTTCCTTTTCGGCCCCGTCACGCACTACGCTGACATCGGCGCGTCCCCCCGCGCGCCGGCGTCGATGCCATGGGCGAGAACCCTCGATGCCGAGATTGGTCGAGGAGGACCGATGAGCAAGATCGCCGACGTCGCAGCCCGCGCCGGCGTCTCGAAGGCCACCGCGAGCAGAGCTCTCAGCGGACGCGGCTACGTCTCGGACGAGACGCGTCAGCGCGTGGAACAGGCCGCCGCAGAGCTGTCGTACGTCGCCCACTCCTCCGCCACCAGCCTCGCCACCGGCCGCACGCAGACGGTCGGGGTGGTCATGCCCCCGGTCGACCGCTGGTTCTTCGCCGAGCTCCTCGCCGGCATCCAGGAGGCACTGTTCGCGCTCGACTACGACCTGGCCCTCTACGGGGTCCCCGAGGGGTCCGAGACCCGCGAGCGTCTCTTCTCGAACGTGCTCCCCCGTCGCCGCTTCGACGGCATCATCGCCGTCGGCATCCAACCGAGTGCTCACGAACTCGAGCGGTTGCAGCAGACCGGGCGACCGCTCGTCAGCGTCGGGCCCTACAGCGAGGGATCGAGCGCCGTCTCGATCGATGACGCCGCCGCCGCGCGCATCGCCACCGAGCATCTGATCGAGCTGGGCCACACCGCGATCGCGTTCGTCGGCGGGACGACGGATGCCGCGGCGCTCAGCTACGGCGACGAGAAGCGCATCGACGGCTATCTCGCCGCGCTCGGCACCGCCGGGATCGCCGACAAGGCGCGCGTGGCGGGATCGGGCCCCACCCTCTCCGACGGGTACGCCGCGGCCGTCGGCATCCTCGGAGATCGGCGGCACCGCCCGACCGCGATCGTCGCGGTGTGCGACGAGGCCGCGATCGGTACGATCATCGCCGCCCGGCGCCTCGGCATCGCCGTGCCGACCGAGCTCAGCGTCGTCGGCATCGACGACCACGAGCACGCCGAGCTCTTCGCCCTGACGACGATCCGGCAGTCGCCGCGCGACCAGGGTCACGACGCCGTCCGCCTCCTCACGCAGCGGATGGACGATCCGGATTCAGCCGTCGAGCAGGTCGCCGCGGCATCCGCCCTCGTGGTGCGCGGGTCGACCGCCGCACCGCGCTGACGCCCGCCGTTAACGCACGAATGCCCCGGCCGGAGCCGGGGCATTCGTGAAGCGTTCAGACGCGATTACTTGAGGGTAACCGTGGCGCCTGCCTCTTCGAGAGCAGCCTTCGCCTTCTCGGCGGTCTCCTTGTTCGCGCCCTCGAGCACGGCCTTGGGAGCACCGTCGACGACGGCCTTGGCCTCGCCGAGGCCCAGCGAGGTGAGCTCGCGGACCGTCTTGATGACCTGGATCTTCTTGTCGCCAGCCGACTCGAGGATGACGTCGAAGGAGTCCTTCTCTTCCTCAGCCTCAGCAGCGCCTGCGCCACCCGCAGCGCCGGCAACGGCGACGGGTGCAGCAGCGGTGACCTCGAACTTCTCCTCGAACGCCTTAACGAACTCGTTGAGCTCGATGAGGGTGAGGCCGGCGAACTGCTCGAGCAGCTCCTCGGTGGAAAGCTTCGCCATGATGTATCTCCTAGATAGATGGGGTTTGTAGACGAGATCGCCGGACGCTTACGCGGCCTCTGCGGTCTCCAGCTTTTCGCGAAGCGCGTCGATGGTGGCGGCAGCCTTGCCCATCGTCGCCTTCATCATGCCCGCAGCCTTCGCCAGCAGAACCTCACGGCTCTCGAGCGAGGCGTACTTGTTGACCTCGTCGGCGGTGAGGGCTTCGCCCTCGAAGATGCCGGCCTTGATCACGAGAAGCGGGTTGGCCTTGGCGAAGTCACGCAGAGCCTTGGCGGTGGCGACGAAGTCACCGTGCACGAACGCGACGGCCGACGGACCCTTGAGGTCGTCGTCCAGCGCGGTGATGCCGGCCTTGTTGGCCGCAAGCTTGGTCAGCGTGTTCTTCACCACGGCGTACTCAGCGTCCTGACGGATGCTGTTGCGCAGCTCCTTGAGCTGGGCAACCGTCAGACCGCGGTACTCGGTCAGCAGGACGGCGGACGAGTTCTCGAATGACTTCGTGAGCTCGGCGACCGATGCATCCTTCTGCGCCATGGTCACTCCTTGGTGTGTACGAGGCGCCGCACGGTGGTGGGGCGCCGACCTGGACCGCCCGCAACAACAAGAAGAGCTCCGGCGCAAGCGCACGGAGCTCTGAGAAGATCGTGACACCTGCGCGGGCCCCTGCGATGCAGAGCTTCGATCGACATGTACTCACGCACACGACGATGACCAGCGGTCTTCGGTTGGTTCAACTGTACCCCACGGCATCCGCTCCCCCAAATCGCGGGGGCTCTCGCCGGCGCCATGGTCGCCGAGACCCACCGCAAGCAACGTCGACGTCGGTGGGTCTCGACGCGCGTGGTGGGTCTCGACAACGGCACGGCGCGGACGAGCGGCGTGTGGGGTCGGCGAGGTCGGAGGGCGGGGTTACGCTCGATGGGTGACCCCCGAACTCGCCGCACGCATCGTCGCGGACTCCCGCGACCGCGTCGCCTGGCTGCGGGCCCGGTCACGAGGCATCACCGCCACCGACGTCGCCGGACTCACCTCCGAGAGGTCGATCGCGCGCGCGGCGGAGTCCAAGCTCGGCGGCGGACCCCGCTTCGGCGGCAACGCCTACACCGATCACGGCCGGCGCCGCGAGCCCGAGATCGCCGCCTGGGTGGCGGCGACCCACGGTATCCTGCCCTCGTCCGCCCTGTTCCGCGCCGAGGTCGAGCACCGGCACCTCGCGACCCCCGACGGCATCGCGGTCGACGCCGACGGCCGCATCAAGCTCGCCGAGATCAAGACGACGAACAAGGCGTTCCGCGGCATCCCGCGCACCTACCTCCGTCAGGTGTGGTGGCAACAGCACGTGCTGGGTGCCGAGCGCACGCTCTTCGTCTGGGAGGAGCACGTCGACTTCGCCCCCATCCACGACGAGCCGCGCTGCGTGTGGATCGACCGCGACGACCGTGAGATCGCGAAGCTCGTGGGCCTCGCGACCGACCTCATCGACGAGCTCTACCGGCGTACGACCGGCCAGCAGGTTCCGACCCGCACGACGGATGCCGCAGCCAGCCGCCGCGAGCAACTGCGCGAGCGCGACGCGTTCCGCGCGCTCGCCCTCGCGGACTGACGTCTCAACGGCTGCGTTCCGCAGCTCAGGTGCACGTGTTGTTGCCGCCGAGCCCGAGCAGTCCGCCCACCGACAGCATGCGGGTCGCCGCCACCGATGCCCAGGTCGTGCCGGACAGCAGCGCTTGGACGCGAATGGTGTTGCTCGCCCCCAGCAGTCCCCCGGTCAGGAGCGTTCCCAGCAGTCCCGACGAGATCGTCGAGGTGTACGTGTACGGGCCGGTGCCGCTCTGCGTCACGTTGGTGTTCGGCACCACCACATCGTTGATGGTGAACCGCTGCTGCGCGAGAAGGTAGGGCGACGTCCAGGTGATGGTGAAGCCGGTGAACGTTCCCAGCACGCTCGTGACCGTGCAGCTCGTGATCGCAGGCATGGGCACGGTGAACGCGGTGAACGTGCCCGAGGCGACGAACTCGGTGTCGGTGAACCGCGCATCGGTGGACTGCACCGTCGCGATCGTTCCACCGGCGACGAGCATCGACAGGCCCACGACACCGGCGAGCATGCGCCGTCTCCTCCCACCCCGCGACCGGATCCGCTCCCGCCCGCTCATGCGTCACCCTCCGGGATCTGCGCGCCGCGGCGGTCCCGCCGGCGCAGCACCACGAGTCCGATGCCGGCCACGGCCAACCCCACGCCCGCCCCGGTCGCCCACGGCGCGATCGTCCCGCCCGTGGCCGGGAGAGGATCGCCTCCGGGTCCGGTGACCACCGCCTCCCCCGCGCCCTGCGCGTGCACCCGCACATCGGTGATGCCGTCGTCGTCATCGGCGTCGAGAGTGATCCACAGTCGCAGGTGCGCGACGTCGGTGGAGGGGAATGCGGCGAGCGCGACCTCGGAACCGTCGCGCGGGATGCTCCACCCCGACTCGAGCTCCTCGGCCCCGCCCGGGCATCCGCTCTCCTGCCATTCCTGCATGCAGAGGGCCGCGTCGACCAGTAGCGGCGCGTCTCCGGCAGCGCTCACGGCGATCGTGACGGTGCCGGGATCGGGCGGGCTCGCACTCACCGCGACGTCCCACTGGACCGGCTCGCCGGGCAGCAGCCGCGAGGCCTGCGCCCAGTCGGCGACCGAGACGAGGCGCAGCACGCGCCCCTGGATCACCTCGGTCGTCGGAGCGGCCCACGCGGGGGCGGCAGCCAGGATGACGGGGGCGGCCGCGAGGATGCCGGCGGCGACGAGCACCGGCGGGAGGATCGCGAGTCGGCGCCTCATGTGAGCCCCTGCTCCTTGCGGGTCGCGGCCGATCCCGACCGCGGCCAGAACGCCCAGATCACGAGCACCGTGGCCCCCGCGGTGAGTCCTCCGAGCACCCACGGGTCGCCCATTCCGACGATCACGCTCGCGATGCCGGGGATCGAGAAGAGCACGGTCCGCACCGAGGTCACGGTGTAGGGGAAGGGGTCGTCGGTGGCGTTCGCGTCGCCGCGCATCGTGATGATGCGCTCGGACTCGCTCGCACCAGGTTCGACCGAGGTGACGCGGTGCGTGACGGGCAACTCGTCGTCGCGGTCGACCGTGACGACGTCTCCGACCTCGACCTGAGCGGCATCCACCCGCTGCACGACGGCCACGGATCCTGCGGGGATCGTCGGAGACATCGACCCGGTGCGGAACATGATGAGCGTGATGTTCGCGGTCACGGCGAGGATCACGAGCACGATGCACACGACCCCGGCCGCGGCGGCGATCCACAGGCCGAGGTCGCCGAGCATCCGTCCGATGCCGCCGCGGCGGCGGGGCACCGCGGGCGCCGGCACCATCGCGGGCGCGCCCGACGCGACGGCCCGCTCGCGCAGGCCCCGCCTCGTGGTCGGCGTGCTCATCACCCCTCCTCGCGTGGTCGACCGCTGCGGACGGTCAGGTGGATGTTCCCTGGATCTGCCACGTCTGCGTCATGGTGAGCCCCTGCGCGGCGTTGACCGCGGTCGTCGGAAGCGTCACGGCGACGCAGTAGTTCAGCTGGTTGCCGCCGTTCGCGGTCACCGCCTGGGGTACGGTGCCGGTCGCTGCGCCGTTCGTCGTCAGCGCCGACCCGTCGGCGACGACGATGGACGACGAGGCGGATGCCGCGGCGTACGTCGCGGCCGTGCACGACAGGCTCGGGGTCGCCGCGGTCGGCACCAGGCGCACCCCGTAGGTGAGGTACGCCGCGAGACCGGTACCCCCGGGGGTTCCGGCGGTCAACTGCAGCGTGCCCGCACCGGACGGGTTGGCCGTCTTGACGCTGAACAGTGCATACGTCGTCGTGCCGGGCACCATGGCCGTGGGCGCGACGGCGAAGCTCAGCGTCGCCGCAGCTCCCGTCGTCGCATGGCTCGAGAACGTGGCCCCGTCGGTCGCGCCGACGATGTCGAATCGTCCGGCGGTGAACGTCGCGGTCGCGTACTCGGAGTCGTTCCAGGCGGCGAGCGTCATGGCCGCGCCCACGCCGAAGACGAGTCCGCCCGCGAGGACGGCCCGTATCCGGCGGGAGCGCAGTCGCTTCGCCTCCCGCATCGCTCTGCGGGTCTGCATGACGGACTCAGCTCGTCGACGTCGCCGTGAACTTCCAGGTCGTCGTGGTCGCGACGCCCTGCTTCAGCGCCGTGCCGGCGGTCACCTTGAAGCACAGCTGAACGGCGGTTCCAGCGGTCGCGGCATCCGCTCCCTGCGTGAGCGTCATCGCGGTCACGCCGGTCTGCGCGTCCATCGTCGCCCCGGTCGCGACGGGGGTGCCGGTGGCGGATGCCGCGTTGCAGGTGGCACCGGGTGCGAGTTGGTACACCTGGTACGACAGGTTGCCGGAGTTCGTCGTCGCGGCGGCACCCGTCGTCGTGCCGGCGGCCGAGAGGCTCGCGCCCGTCGTCGTTCCGGGAGCGAGTCGCACCCAGAAGCCCGCGTAGACCGCGTCTCCCGGTGCCATGTTGCCGACGACGCCGGTGGGCAGCGTGAAGGCGAGCGTGGCCGCCGTTCCTCCGGTGTCGACGTTGTGGTCGCTGTAGTTGGCGCTCACGTCACCCGCGGTCGAGCCCTGCAGATTGAACGAGCCGGCGGTGAACGTGCCGGTCGCGAACTCGGAGTCGTTCCAGGCTGCGAGCGTCACCGCCACTCCGACGCCGAGCACGAGCCCGCCCGCCAGCACGGCCAGAGTCTTGCGCTTCCGATCCTTCGTAACCATGTGCGATTCCCCCTCAGGAATTCTTATCGGTCGCTCCGGTACGTCGTATGGCCACCCCTCAGAGGCCGCGCACCGTTGCGTTCCGGCCATCCTTCCCGAGACTGCACGGTCATTCAAGGTATCTTTCGCCTGCGATCCCGATCGTTGCGCGTTCGCGACCTGACGCGGATCGATAGTTGACGAACATCAACCACCGCCCTATAGTTGACGAAGTTCAACCATCTTCGTGCGCGCCAGAGCTGTCGCGGCATCCACTCTCCGACTGCGAAAGGTCCTGCATGTCCACGGACTCCGCTCCCGCCAAGATGACGCACCGCCAGGTGCTCGAGGCCCTCACCGGCCTCCTGCTCGGCATGTTCGTCTCGATGATCGCCACCACGGTCGTCTCGACGTCGATGCCCGTCATCGTCCACGACCTCGGTGGCGATCAGGCCGCCTACACCTGGGTCATCACCGCCACCCTGCTGACCACCGCGATCTCGACGCCGATCTGGGGGAAGCTCGCCGACCTGTTCAACCGCAAGCTGCTGATCCAGATCGCGATCATCATCTTCGTCGGCGCGACCGCCGCGGCCGGCTTCGCGCAGGACACGAACACCCTCATCGCCTTCCGCGCGATCCAGGGTCTCGGCGGCGGCGGACTCGCCGCCCTCAGCCAGGTCATCATGGCCGACATCATCAGCCCCCGCGAGCGCGGCCGGTACATGGGCCTCTTCGGCGCCGTCATGGCCGTCGCGACGGTCGGCGGACCACTGCTGGGCGGATGGATCACGGATGCCGCGAACTGGCGCTGGAACTTCTTCGTCTCCCTGCCGTTCGCCGTCGCCGCGCTGATCATCCTGCAGCGCACGCTGAAGATCTCGACCGAGCGCACCCGCAAGGCGTCGATCGACTACGTCGGCATCGTGCTGCTCTCGGCCGCCGTGTCGCTGATCCTCATCTGGATCACGAACGCCGGGTCGACCTTCGACTGGTGGAGCACCGAGACCGCACTCATGGTGGGCGGAGCCGTCGTCGCCGCGATCGCGTTCGTCATCGTCGAGCTGAAGGTGCGCGAGCCGCTGATCCCGCTCACGCTGTTCCGCGGACGCACGTTCACGCTCTCGGTCATCGCGTCGATCTCGATCGGCGTCGCGATGTTCGGCACCTCCGTCTACCTCGCGCAGTACATGCAGCTCTCGCGCGGCGCGACGCCCACCGAGGCGGGTCTCATGACGCTGCCGATGATGGCCGGACTGCTGATCTCCTCGATGGTGATCGGGCAGCTCGTCACGCGCTTCGGCAAGTGGAAGGGCTACCTGGTGCTCGGGGCCGTGCTGCTGATCGCCGGCTCCGTGCTGCTGTCGACACTGCACTACGACACGGACTTCGTGCTCGTCTCGATCTACATGTTCCTCATGGGTGCCGGCGTCGGCATGACGATGCAGAACCTCGTGCTGATCGTGCAGAACGTCGCGAAGCCCAGCGAGATGGGCGTCGCGAGCTCGGGCGTCACCTTCTTCCGCAGCCTCGGCGGCACCGTCGGCGTCTCGGTGATGGGTGCGGTGCTCGCGAACTCGCTCACCGGCCTGTTCGCCGACGGCAAGGAGCGCCTGGGCGCCGCGATCACGCAGCTCGGCGAGAAGGGCGCCGATGTCGCGGCGCAGCTCACCAGCGGCACGCTGCCCGAGGTGCGCCTGCTCCCCGAGCCCGTGCGCTCGATCATCGAGGACTTCTACGCTCAGGCGATCTCGCACGCCTTCGTCATCGGCATCCCGCTCGCCATCATCAGCCTCGTCGCGATCCTGTTCCTCCCGAACCGGCCGCTGACGACGATGACCACGAGCGAGCGAGCGTCGGCGGATGCCGCGGCCGACGGTGCCGGCGAGACGGCGATCGCCGACTCCGTCGCCCTCTCGGGTGCGGGGACCACCGGCTCCCTGACCGTCGTCGACGGCCGCGGCTCGACGGGAACGGCATCCGATGACCGCCACTGATCACCCGATCGACGCCTCGGAGGCGCGGACCGCTGCGGTCCGCGCCCTCGAGGCGGAGTTCAGCGATCTGATCACGCACTTCCGTCGCCTCATCCTGGAGAACGCGAACCGGGTGAGCCCCGGCATGCTCCCCGGGGCATACAAGGCGTTCACGACGATCGCACGCTGCGAGCAGGCGACCGTGTCGATGCTCGCCGAGCGGATGCTGATGGACAAGGGGCAGGCCAGCCGCACCGTCCGCGAGCTCGAAGACCTCGACCTCGTCGAGCGCACGGCCGATCCGACGGATCGCCGCTCGTCGATCCTGCGCCTCACGCCCCACGGCCAGGAGCGCCTCGCGCTCGCCCGCAAACCCCAGGAGGGGATGCTCATGCAGTCGCTCACCGACTGGGACATCGACGACATCGAGAGCCTCACCCGACTCCTGCACGCCCTCGCCTCCGGCGGGACGCCCGGCATGCCGACCGCCGCTCAGGGCTGAAGGACCGCCCGCGCCTCGGCGGCGATCTCGGCGGCGATCGTGTCGAGCAGTGCGGAGCGCAGGTTCCACTGCTGCCAGTAGAGCTGCACGCGCAGCGCCGGGGCGCCGAGGTGCACCAGCCCCGCGGCCTCCTGCACGGCCGGGACCATCCCCCATCCGAGCCCCAGTTCGACCGCGCGCGCGTAGTCGTGGGATGCCGGGACGTAGTGCCGCGGGATGCCCTCGGGCGAGACGCCCTGTGTGCGCAACCACTCGTGCTGCAGCGTGTCGCGGCGGTCGAAGTCCACGAAGGGCGCGACGGCGAGAGCAGCCGCCGTCACCCCGCCCGGGAACCATCGCTGCGCATACCCGGGGGCCGCGGCCGCCCGGTACTCGAGCACCCCGAGCGGCGAGACCGAGCAGCCCGCCACCGGGGCGCTCTCGCTGGTCACCGCGGCCATCACATCGCCGGACTCGAGCAGGCGGGCGGTGAAGTTCTGATCGTCGCGATGAAGATCGAAGTCGATGCCATGCCGCTCCGCGAGGCGAGCGAGCGGGGGCAGGAACCACGTCGCCATCGAGTCGGCGTTGACGGCCAGCGGGATGACGGGCCTGCTCGTCGGGATGCCGTCGTCGACACCGAGTCCGGTCAGGGCATCCTGCTCGAGCAGAGCGATTTGGCGAGCGAGGCGCACGACCGACTCCCCCGCCTCGGTGAGCCGCACGGGCTTGGTGCGCACGAGCAGGATGCGCCCCAGCTGCTGCTCCAGCGTCTTCACCCGCTGGCTGACCGCGGACGGGGTGATGCGCAGGGCGCGGGATGCTGCGTCGAGCGTTCCTTCGTCGGCGACGGCGGCGAGAGTGGCGGCCAGTTCGGGATCGATCCTCACATTAGCGATGCTAATGGTTCTGAAGGAATCTGCGCTGGCCCTTTATCGACGCGCTTTCTACGCTGAGACCATGCTCTCGGTGCTCTCCGGCCTCGGCCTCGGACTCTCCCTCATCGTCGCGATCGGCGCGCAGAACGTCTTCGTGCTGCGTCAGGGCATCCGCCGCGAGCACGTTCTCGCGGTCGTCGTGATCTGCGCGCTCTCGGATGCCGCGCTCATCATCGCCGGCGTCGCCGGGCTCGGATTCGTGATCGCCGCCGCCCCCTGGCTCGTCGTCGTCGCCCGCTGGGCCGGGGCGCTCTTCCTGCTGACCTACGGCCTGCTCGCCGCCCGTCGCGCCTGGCGCGGTGAGGGCCAGGCGCTGGATGCCTCCGAGCCCGCGGGCGAGACCGCCCCCACTGCGGGCGGCACGGCCACCGCGACGCGCACCGCCCTGGCGCCCGTGGTCCTCACCGTCCTCGCCCTCACCTGGCTGAACCCGCACGTGTACCTCGACACCGTGCTGATGCTCGGCTCGATCGCCGCGACGCACGGCGAGGAGCGCTGGCTCTTCGCCGCCGGCGCGGTGACGGCCAGCATCCTGTGGTTCACCGCTCTCGGCTTCGGCGCCCGCTACCTGGGCCGTTGGCTGCGGACGCCGCGCTCGTGGAGGATCCTCGACGCGCTCATCGCCGTCGTGATGATCGCCCTCGCCGTCAGCCTCGTGCTGCCCGTTCTGGGTTGAGGGCGCGCTCCCGGGTCAGATGCCGTCGAGGGGGCGCAGGATGCGCGTGAGGAAGCGCTGCGTGCGCTCGTGCTTCGGGGCGCTGAAGAGCTCGTCCGGCGGCCCCTGCTCGACCACCACGCCGCCGTCCATGAACAGCACGTGATCGGCGGCCTCGCGGGCGAAGCTCAGCTCGTGGGTGACGACGGCCATGGTCCAGCCCTCGTCGGCGAGCTCCTTGATCACCAGCAGCACCTCACCCACCAGCTCGGGGTCGAGCGCACTGGTCGGCTCGTCGAACAGCAGCAGGTCGGGCTTGAGAGCGAGTGCACGCACGATGCCGACACGCTGCTGCTGACCGCCCGAGAGCTGATGGGGTCGAGCATCCGCCTTGTCGGCGAGACCCACGCGGTCGAGCAGGGCCCGCGCCTCGGCCACGACCTCGGCCTTCGGGCGCCCCTGCACCCGCCACGGACCCTCGATCACGTTCTCGAGCACGGTGAGGTGCGGGAAGAGGTTGTGGTGCTGGAACACCATCGCCGAGCGGTCGCGCAGGGCGAGACGCTTCTGCTTCTGCACGCGCGGCTTCGGGCGAGCGTCCGGGGCGAAGTCGATGTCGGGTCCACCCGCGACGACGATCGTGCCGGCATCCGGGGTCTCGAGGCCGTTGAGCGCGCGCAGCACGGTCGTCTTGCCGGAGCCGCTGGGGCCGACGAGCACGACGACCTCGCCGCGGTGCAGCGTCAGATCGATGCCGCGGAGCACCTCGTTGTCGCCGAAGCTCTTGCGGAGGCCGCGGGCGGCGAGCAGCTCCTCGCCCTGCGGGGCCTGGGGCGGGAGTGCGATCGGGTCAGTGGGCGACACGGCTGTCGAGCCTCCTCTCGAGGGCGCTCTGGCCGAACGACAGCACGAGGCAGAACACCCAGTAGACCAGCGCCGCGGCGAGGTAGAGCACCATGAACTCGTAGGTGGTCGAGGCGATCTGCTGCGCCACCTTGAACAGCTCGGTCACGAGGATCAGCGACGCGAGCGAGGTGTCCTTCACGAGCGAGATGAACGTGTTCGACAGCGGAGGCACCGACACCCGCGCGGCCTGCGGCAGGACGATGCGGGTCAGCGTGCGGGTGCGGTTCATGCCCACCGTGTACGCGGCCTCCCACTGCCCCTGCGGCACGGAGAGGATCGCGGCACGCACGACCTCGGCGCCGTAGCCGCCGACGTTCAGCGACAGGGCGATGATCGCACTCGGCCAGGGATCGATCGTGATGCCGATCGAGGGCATGCCGTAGAAGATCACGAACAGCTGCACGAGCAGCGGGGTGCCGCGGATCACCGAGATGTAGAACCGGGCGATTCCCGAGACGATCGGGTTCACCGAGATCCGCATCAGGGCGACGCCGACCGCGATGAGGAGCCCCAGGGCGAACGACGCCAGCGCGAGCGGGACCGTCGCCGTCAGACCCGCCAGGGCGATCGGCCCGAGCGAGTCCAGGAACAGCTGCCAGGGGCTCTCCATCGGTTACTGCGAGACGTCTTCGCCGAAGTACTTCTCGCTGATCTCGGCGATCGTGCCGTCTGCGCGCAGCTCTTCGAGCGCGGCGTCGACGGCCTCGACGAGCGATTCCTTGTCCTTCGTGAAGGCGAAGGCCTGCTCGCCCGCCTCGTCGGTCTCGGCTGCGATCTTGAGGCCCGTGGGGCTGTTGGTCGTCTCGTAGTCGAGGAAGGTGAGCTTGTCGTTGATGGTCGCGTCGACGCGGCCCTGACGCAGCAGCTCGACGGCCTGCGCCCAGCCCTCGACGCCCTCGACCTTGGCGCCGGACTCCTCGGCGAGGTCCTTCCAGTTGCTCGTCAGCGACTGGGCGGTGGTCTTGCCCTCGAGGTCGGCGAACGACGAGATGGAGTCGTCGTCATCGGCGACCACGATCACGCCGGGCGAGACGGTGTACGGCGTGCTGAAGAGGTACTTCGCCGTGCGGTCGTCGTTGATCGTCACCTGGTTCGCGATCACGTCGAAGCGACCCGCGTCGAGCCCCGCGAAGATCGCGTCCCACTGGGTCTCCTCGAACTTGATCTCGAGGCCCAGCTTGTCGGCGACGGCCTCGATGATCTCGACGTCGTAGCCGGTGAGCTCGCCCGCGCCGTTGTCGTCATGGAAGCTGAAGGGGCGGTAGGTTCCCTCGGTGCCGACCGTGAGCGTGCCCTCCGTCGCGAGACCGAAGTCGGAGGATGCCGAGCTCTCGTCGCTCGACGTGCTGGCGGGCGTGCTCGAACCGCTGCAGGCGGTGAGTGCCGCGGCGGCGACGACGAGTGCGGTGATGGCGATGAGACGACGGGACATGAACCCTCCTGGGGCATAAGGTGCGCGGTGCGATTTTACGCGACCGCGGCGGGACTCCCCCACAGTACGTGGAGTCGAGGCGGTGGCGGGCCGGCGATGACGTTGCGTTGCGGTTTTGGTATATCGCGTGCGGATGCCGGGACGCAGAAACGCCCCCGGGCGGACCCGGGGGCGTTTCGGTGACTCAGCGTCAGATGGAGTTGACGTCCAGCGGGATGCCGGGGCCGAACGTGGTCGACACCGCACCCTTCTGGATGTAACGGCCCTTCGAGCTGGACGGCTTGAGGCGGACGATCTCCTCGAGCGCTGCGCCGATGTTCTCGTCGAGCTGCTCGGCGGTGAAGGAGGCCTTGCCGACGACGAAGTGCACGTTGGCGTGCTTGTCGACGCGGAACTCGATCTTTCCGCCCTTGATCTCCTCGACGGCCTTGGCCGTGTTCGGGGTCACGGTGCCGGTCTTCGGGTTCGGCATCAGGCCGCGCGGACCCAGGACCTTACCGAGACGACCGACCTGGCCCATGAGCTCCGGGGTGGAGACGGCCGCGTCGAACGCGGTCCAGCCGCCGGCGACCTTCTCGATGAGCTCGGCGCCGCCGACCTCATCGGCGCCCGCAGCGATCGCTGCCTCGGCCGCGGGGCCGGTGGCGAAGACGATGACGCGGGCGGTCTTGCCGGTGCCGTGGGGCAGGATGACGGTGCCGCGCACCATCTGGTCCGCCTTGCGGGGGTCGACCGAGAGCTTCAGCGCGACCTCGACGGTCGAGTCGAACTTCGACGAGCCGGTCTCCTTCGCGAGGGCGACTGCCTCGGTCGGGGTGTAGAAACGGTCTGCCTCGATCTTCTCGGCGGCAGCCTTGTAAGCCTTGGACTTAGCCATGATTATTCTCCTCAGCCCTCGACCGTGATGCCCATGGAACGGGCGGTTCCGGCGATGATCTTCGAGGCGGCCTCGATGTCGTTCGCGTTCAGGTCGGCCTGCTTCTGCTCGGCGATCTGACGGACCTGCTCCTTGGTGATCTTCGCGACCTTGACGGTGTGCGGGGTCGACGAGCCCTTGGGCACGCCGGCGGCCTTCTTGATGAGCTCCGCTGCGGGCGGGGTCTTCAGGATGAAGGTGAAGCTGCGGTCCTCGTAGACGGTGATCTCGACGGGGATGACGTTGCCGCGCTGCGACTCGGTCGCGGCGTTGTACGCCTTGCAGAACTCCATGATGTTGACGCCATGCTGACCGAGCGCGGGGCCGATCGGCGGCGCCGGGTTGGCTGCACCGGCGTTGATCTGAAGCTTGATCAGGCCGGTCACCTTCTTCTTCGGTGCCATTTCCTCTTCCTTTCCTCGAACGGATACCGGATGCATCCGCTCTCCCGCGATCCGGCGATTCCGGACAGCGGTGATGCTCGCGCGCACGCAGAAACGGCGCACAAACCATAGAAGTCTACCGGATGGATGCCGCCGCTCGCACCTCGCGCGACGCGCGGGTGTTCCCAGCCGGAAGTCGGATACGGATGCGAGGGTGAACGGGTCAGCCACCGCCACCTCGGCACGAGAGGTGGCAGGAGAAGGAGAGCACGAATGGGACTGTTCCGCCGCACGCCGAAGACCCCGACTCCCCCACCCGCACCGCGCGTCGAAGCCGCGCCGCCGACGACGGCGATGCCGATCGTCCGCGGCGACCTCGAGGTGGAACTGGCCGCCGAGCTCGACGGCGGTGCTCCGGTTCGCGGAGCCGCGTTCTCCGGCCGGGGTCTGCGCCTGCAGCATCCGCCCGAGGCGGAGTTCGCCGCAGCGCACGCGCAGACGTTCGCCGACGCCGTGCGGAACATCGACGGCATCACTCTCGACTACTCGGTCGAGAGTCTGCGCACGGTCGACGGCGTGCTCGGGAACTTCGAGGAACCCGGCAGCGACGCCGTGGCGGAGACCGTGCTCGCCGCCGGGTTCTACGTGGGCGAGGTGATGGTGCGCCAGCACGGCTACAGATGGGTGAAGACTCCGGAGGACGTGCCGCTCCGGGCTCCGTTCGACCTTCTCGTCGTCGGCCCGAAGGGCGACTATTCCAATCCGCTGAGCAAGGCGTTCAAGCGCGTGGAGAACGGCCCCGAGGACAGCGTCGCGTACTTCGTGGTCGCGATGGTCGCCGCGGCTGATCGCGACTAGCGACCGAACGCGGAACGCCCCGCCGGACGGACCGGCGGGGCGTTCTGCAGGAGGAGTTCCGGGTCAGATCATCTTCGTGACCTGGTCGAACGACAGCTCGACCGGGGTCTCGCGCTCGAAGAGCGAGACGAGGACCGTGAGCTTGCCGCTCTCGGGCTTGATCTCGCTGATCGAACCGGGAAGGCCCGCGAACGAACCCTCCTTGATCGTGATCGTCTCGCCGACCTCGAAGTCGACCTCTGCCGGCAGCGGGCGGGCGACGGCGACGCCGCCCTTCGACGCGATGTTCTTGGCGGTCGGCACGTCCTTGACCTCGACGAGCGACTTCAGCATGTTGAAGGCCTCTTCGAAGCGCAGCGGCGTGGGGTTGTGGGCGTTGCCCACGAAGCCCGTGACACCCGGGGTGTGGCGCACGACCGACCAGGTGTCTTCCGTGAGCTCCATGCGCACGAGCACGTAGCCGGGGATGCGCACGCGGGTGACCATCTTGCGCTGGCCGTTCTTGATCTCGACGACGTCCTCCATCGGGACCTCGACCTGGTAGATCTCGTCCTCGACCTCGAGCGTCGACTTGCGCTGCTCGATGTTCGCCTTGACCTTGCGCTCGAAGCCCGCGTACGAGTGGATGACGTACCACTTGCCGGGAAGCATCCGCAGGTCGAGGCGGAACGCCTCGTAGGGGTCTTCCTCGGAGTCCTCGTCGTCCTCATCGGCCTCGACGTCGGCGGCGGGACGGTCTTCCTCACCGTTCACGTCGGGCCCGTCGTAGGGGGTGACCTCGTCGGCCTCGGCGGCCTCGAGCTTGGCCGTCTCTTCGGCCACTGCGTCGTTCAGGACCTCGGCGGCGGCTTCGGACTCCGCTGCCTCGTCCAGGTTGAGAGCGTCGTTCACGATCGCGTCCGCCTCCGGGTCTTCGATTTCGATGTCGTCGTCGGTGTCATCGCCGTCTTCGTCCTCGACGTGCACGGCCACGTGCTCCGCCGACTCGGATGCGCGCTCTTCCGCGGCGAGGATGTTGCCCTCCTGGGCCTCGTCCTCTTCGCTGGACTGCTCTGCGGCAGGTGCCCAGTCGGCGTCGTCGGAATATCGTTCAGACACGTTGCTTCTTTCCACTCACCGCGGCGAGAGCCGTGGAGACTTGTCGGTCAGCCTGCGGCGCGAGCCGCGGGGGTGTCATCAGCCGGGGATACCGAACACGTAGTGCGTCACGAACGCGAAGAACGTGTCGAGGCCGTAGACGATACCCATCACGATCAGGACGAAGACGAGCACGACCGCGGTGAACTTGAACAGCTCTTTGCGGGTCGGTGTGACGACCTTGCGCAGTTCGGAGATGACCTGGCGGATGAACAGGGCGATGCTTCCGAAGAACCGGGAGAAGGGGTTGCCCTTCTTCTCGCGGGCGGCGCCAGCCGCGATGACCTCGCCGCGCGGTTCGTCCTGACTCATCCTGAATGTACCTTTCGTGTGTCAGCGTGCGCTGACGCGCAGGGCGGACAGGAATCGAACCTGCAACCTGCGGTTTTGGAGACCGCTGCTCTGCCAATTGAGCTACCGCCCTAGAGACCGGGAGGTCTCGGGGTGTTCCCACATCCTTTCACGGAATGACTCGGAGTGACCCGGGGCACGGCGAAAGAATGCAGAGAACAAACTGCTCCCCCAGTGTACGGCATCCGACGTCGCCCGCCGAACCGGGGCGACGTCGGCGCCCTCTTGTAGGCTTCGATGCGGGGAATCTCTGGGAGGGGTGTCGATGACAGCGGATGTGCAGCAGTTCCAGGTCGATCTGCGCGGCGTCGTCGACCTTCTGAGCCGCCACATCTACTCCAGCCCCCGGGTCTATCTGCGCGAGCTGCTGCAGAACGCCCGTGACGCGATCACCGCCCGACGAGAGGTCGACGGCGGGGGCGGACGGATCCGCATCACCCCGCTCACCGCCGAGAACGGCGAGTTCGTGCTGCGCGACGACGGCGTGGGACTCACGCTCACCGAGGTCGCGGACCTGCTCGCCACCGTCGGCCGCAGCTCCAAGCGCGACATCTTCGACCTGCCCCGCAGCGACTACCTCGGCCAGTTCGGGATCGGCCTGCTCAGCTGCTTCATGGTCGCCGACACCATCGTCATCCGCTCCCGCAGCGCGAAGGGCGGGGCGTCGGTCGAGTGGACGGGCAGCTCGGACGGCACCTTCCACGTCGCCGAGATCGACGAGGAGCTGCCGATCGGCACGAGCGTGCACCTCGTGCCGCGCTTCGACGCGGGCGACCTGCTGCGCCCCGCCGCGGTGAACGAGCTCGCGACCGCCTTCGGCGAGTTCCTCCCCGTGCGGGTCACGATCGACTCCGGCGCGGGCGACATCGACATCACGCACCCGGCCCCGTTCCTCGACGGCACCCCCGAAACCGCCGTGCAGTACGGCCGCGAACTGCTCGGCGCGGCGCCCCTCGACGTCATCGAGCTGCACGAGCCGGCCACCGGCACCCGCGGACTCGCCTACGTGCTGCCCTTCGCTCCTCCTCCCGGCGCACGGCAGGCCACGCGCATGTACCTCGGCCGGATGCTCCTCTCGGAGCGCGCCGCCGACGTGCTCCCCGACTGGGCGTTCTTCGTCAGAGCGGTCGTCGACTCCACCGGGCTCGCGCCCACCGCGAGCCGCGAATCGCTCGTCGAGGACGCGGCACTCGAACGCGTGCGCGAACAGCTCGGCGCCGGCATCCGCCGCTGGATCCTCGAGCTCGGTCTGCGCGAGCCGCACCGGCTGGCCCAGTTCGTCGCGATCCACGAGCTCGGGCTCAAGTCGCTCGTGCGCCACGACGAGGAACTGGCCCGGTTCATCACCCGGTGGCTGACCGTCGAGACGACCCACGGCACGATGCAGCTGGGCGACCTCGTCGAACGCTACCCGCACGTGCGCTACGCGTCGTCGGTCGACGAGTTCCGCCAGGTCGCCGGCATCTCGCCGGCATCCGAGGTGCTCGTCAACGGCGGCTACCTCTACGACGCCGACCTCGTGCGCATGCTGCCGGACCTCTACCCCGCCGTGACGATCGAGAAGGTCGACGTCGCCGGTGAACTCGACCGGCTCGACCCTCCGCCGCTCGACGACCGCGACGCCGCCGTCGCCCTCGAGGCCAGGGCGAGCGCCGTGCTCGCGGCCTCGTCGTGCGCGGTCGTGGTGCGATCGATCGACCGCCCCGACCTGACCGGCCTGTACGTCGCCGATCCCGACGTGCTGCGTGCGATCGACCGCGGCCGCACGAAGGGCATCACCGGCTCGCTCTGGGGCGGTGTGCTCGACAAGATCGACCAGACGCTGTCTTCCGCCCGCGACGACGACCTGAGCGCGCGCCTGTGCCTGAACTGGTCGAACCGCGTCGTGCGCGCCCTGGTCCGCGTCGATGACGACGCCGTGTTCGCGCGCACCCTCCAACTGCTGTACATCCAGGCCCTGCTCGCCGGGCACCACCCGCTCAGCGATGCCGACCGCACGCTGATGACCACCGCTCTCGGCGACCTCGTCTCGCTCTCGGCCGGTCTCGAAGAGGACGCGTTCCCCTTCGAGGGCACCGCCGACGGGCCCACCCGCTGATTCCCGCACCGAGGAGATGTCCATGACCCGTCCGAAGAAGCGCTTCTCGCAGCTCATCGAAGAGATCGACCGCACGCCCTGGGGCCCCGCCGAGCAGACGCTCGTGGCCGAGGCGGTCGCCCTCGCGCAGGAGATCGGCGACGAGCAGCTCGAGTACCAGGCGCGCATGCGGCAGACCGCGTCGGCGAACATGAACGGCGCGACCGACGTCATGCTCAACTCCTTCGCCTGGTGCCTCGCCCGCCACGACGCCGACCCCGGCCGGTTCCCCGCCGACCTCGAGTACGGCGGTGCCGACCTGATGTGGCAGTTCAAGTGGATGGCGTCGTCGCTGCGCTCCTCCCCCGCGTTCTCGCAGGAGCAGATCGCCGCGGTGCTCGACGACATGGAGACCCACTACCGCGCGGCCGACCTCGGACTCAGCGGCGTGCTCACCGCCCGCTTCGAAGACGCGTGGGACGCGGGACGCATCGACGATGCCGAGGCCCTGCGCGTGCAGCTCGAGGCGACCCCGCGCGATGACCACAGCCACTGCGACGCCTGCGGGCGCAGCCAGTTCGCCGGGTTCTTCGCCGAGACGGATCGGGATGCCGACGCCATCCGCCTCGTCGAAGAGATGATCGAGGGCGGCTTCTCGTGCGGCGAGGAACCCGAGCACGCCCTCTCGCGCGTGCTGGTGCCGTACCTGCGCAACGGGCGGGGCGAAGAGGCCAAGACCGCGCACCTGCGCAGCTACCGGCTCGCGAAGGACAACCCCGACAACCTCCGCATCGTCGCGAACAACATCGTCTTCACCGCGATCACCGGCAATGAGGCGCGCGCACTGTCGCTCGTCGAACGGCACATCGGCTGGCTCGCGCACGACGGACTCAACGTCGACGCGCACTTCGCCGCCCTCGCCGCGTTCGCCGTCGCGCTCGACCGTGTCGCCGCGACCGGCCACGGTGAGACCCCGGTGCGGGGAGCGGATGCCGCGGCCCTCGTGCCGTTCTTCGGACCGCATGACGGCCCCTGGAGCGCCGCCGACCTCGCCGCAGCCGCCTGGGCGACGGCCGAGCGCCTCGGTGCGGAGTTCGACCGCCGCGACGGTACCGACGGTCACGCCCGCGCGCTCGAGCGGATGCGCGCGCTCGGAACCGAGAGCTACGACGTGCCGATCCGCTCGGATGCCTTCGTCGCACAGCCCGCCACCGTCGATCCGACGGACGCCGACGGCTGGTACGAGCGCGCGATGCAGCTCGCCCAGTACGGCGACGAGCAGGGCACCCTCGCCGCGCTCCCGCACGCCCTCGAGGTCGCCGACCCCGAGAAGCGCGCGCAGCTGCTGTCGATGCGCCTCGGCATCCTCGTCGCGCTCGATCGCGCCGAGGAGGCGTGGCCGGTGCTTCCCGAGCGCATCGCCGCCCTGCGCGCGGCGGGGAAGGCCGAGCAGGCCGATCTCGAGGAGCGCCTCGGGCTCGCGACCTTCGGCCTCGCCACCCCCGAGGATGCCGCTGCCCTCGACCGCGAGCTCGCCGACGCCGCGGCTCTTCCGGCGTGGTCGCGGGGAGATCTCGCCCTGAGCCGGGCATCGCTGCACCTGCGCGGCGACGACGCCGACGCCGCGCTGAACCTCGCCGAGCAGGCGGCGCGCGCATTCGCGGAAGCCGAGGACGCCCGCCTGTCGAACACGACGACGCTCGTCGCGATCTCGGCGTTGCTGCACAAGGGCGACACCGAAGCGGCATCCGCTCTGCTCGACCGACTGATCGCGCAGGACGACCTCAGCACGGGCCACCGCGCGCACGCGCTCGAGACGCGGGCCCGCATCCGTGGCGGCAGCGGCGACTTCGCCGAGGGCGCTGCCGATGCCGACGAGGTCTGCCGCCTGATCGCGGGCCTCGGGGCCACCCGTGCACTCGGCTCGGCGCACCTGCTCGCGGGCGCACTGTGGGAGGACGCCGGCGAGCCCGAGAAGGCCGTCGCGCGGTTCCGGGTGCTCGCGCGCATCGCCGCACAGGAAGGAGCGGATGCCACGGGCGCCGACTTCCGCCTCGCGCGCGCGATGCTCGCGGCCGGCGATGCGGAGGAGGCCGCCGAGCTGTTCGGTACCGTCCTCGAGCGCGAGGAGAAAGCCGAGGTCGAACCCGCCTCGCGCGCCGCCACGGCGATGCTGCTCGCCCGCTCGCTCGCCACGGCGGGAGAGTTCGGTCAGGCGGTCGGCGCGTACGGCTACGCCGCCGACCTGTTCGGCCAGGGCGAGGAGTACGCGGATCAGGCCAGCGCCATGAGCGAGCAGGCCAAGATCCTCGCCCGCTTCGACGAGAACGACGATGCGCTCGCGCTGCTCGAATCGGCCGCCGACATCGTGCGTCGCGCACCCGACGCCGTGGGCGTCATGGCCGATGTGCTGCACAACCTCGGACAGGCCTACGGCGGGCGCGGCGACGAGCGGGCGTTCGCGCTCTTCGACGAGGTCGCAGCCCTCGCGACCGAGCACGAGGCCGACTGGCTGCGCGCGGATGTCACGGACTCCCGCGGGCGCGCGCTCGCCCAGCTCGGACGGATCGACGAGTCCGTCGCCGCCGCACTCACCGCCGCCGACGCCTTCGCGACCATCGGAGACAACGGCTCCGCCGGGGGCTCGGAGCTGTTCGCGGCCCGCGTGCTCGTCTCGAACGAGCGCGGTTCCGATGCGGTAGCCGTGTACCGCAGTGCGATCGAGCACGGGGCGGAGTTCCCGCAGCTGCGCCAGGTCGCGGCCCTCGAACTCGGCGACGTGCTCGAGGGGCTCGGCCGTCACGGCGAGGCCGCCGAGGTGCGGGCACTCGTCGAGAGCTGAGTCTCTCGCGGCGGGCCCTTCGACAGGCTCAGGGACCCAGGTTCCTGGACCCCTGAGCGCAGCGGAGGGTCAGAGGAACTGGCGCCAGTTCGCGCGGGCCAGGTCGAGGAGTTCGTCGCCACGTCCCGACATGACCGTGCGGATGGCGTAGAGCGCGAAGCCCTTGACCTGCGCCGCCTCGATCGCCGGGGGCATCGACAGCTCCTGGCGCTCGGTGACGACGTCGAGCAGCGCGGGGCCATCGTGCGCGAGGACCTCGCGGACGGCATCCGGCAGGTCCTCGCTGTTCTCGACCCGACGCGCGAAGATGCCCATCGCCTCGGCGATCGCCGCGAAACTCGGGTTCGTCAGGTCGGTGCCGTAGGTGACGAAGCCCGCCGCCTTCATCTCGAGCTCGACGAAGTTGAGCGAGGAGTTGTTCACGACGATCGTCTTCACCGGCAGGTGGTTCTGGGTGAGGGTGATCAGTTCTCCGAGCATCATCGCGAGTCCGCCGTCGCCCGCGAGCGCGACGACCTGCCGCTCGGGGTGTGCGACCTGCGCCCCGATGCCGTGCAGCAGCGCGTTCGCCATCGACCCGTGCGTGAACGAGCCGATCAGACGGCGCTGCTCGGTCATGTGCAGGTAGCGGGCCGCCCAGACGGTGGGAGACCCGACATCCGCGGTGAAGATCGCGTCGTCTGCGGCGTGGTCGTTCAGCAGCTTCGCGAGGTACTGCGGATGGATCGGACGCCCCGGCTTCGTCGGCACCGCGAGGTCGTCGAGCTTCGCACGGGTCTTGCGGTAGTGCGCGAGGGCGTCGTCGAGGTGGCCGCGGTCGTCCTTGCGGGCGATGCGCGGGAGAAGGGCTTCGGCCGTCGCACGCACGTCGCCGACGAGGCCCAGATCGAGCGGGTGCCGCTTGCCGAGCTGCGAGCCGCGGATGTCGACCTGGATCGTCTTCGCCTTGTCGGGGTAGAACTGCTCGTAGGGGAAGTCGCTGCCGAGCACCAGGAGCGCGTCGGCGGACTCCATCGCGCGATAGCCCGAGGCGAATCCGAGCAGCCCCGTCATACCCACGTCGAACGGGTTGTCGTACTCGATGAACTCCTTGCCGCGGAGTGCGTGGACGATGGGTGCGCCGAGAGCGTCCGCGAGGGCGATGACCTCGTCGTGCGCTCCCTCGACGCCGGCACCCGCGAGGATCGTGACCTTCTTCGCGGCGTTGAGCAGGGTCGCCGCCTTCTCGAGCTCGGGGCCGCTGGGCACGACGACCGGGCGGGTGCGCTCGATCACGACGCTGCGGTCGTCGGCGATCTCGGAAAGTGCGACGTCGCCCGGGATCACCAGTACGGCGACGCCGCGCTTCTCGATCGCCGCGCGCATCGCGATCTCCATCAGACGCGGCATCTGCTTGGTGTCGGCGACGTACTCGACGTACACGCTGCACTCGCGGAACAGCTCCTGCGGGTGCGTCTCCTGGAAGTAGCCCGTGCCGATCTCGTTCGTCGGGATGTGCGCGGCGATGGCGAGCACCGGAACACGCGAGCGATTGGCGTCGTACAGACCGTTGATCAGGTGGAGGTTGCCCGGCCCGCAGGAGCCCGCGACGACCGCGAGGTCGCCGGTGGTGGCGGCATCCGCAGCGGCGGCGAAGGCGGCAGCCTCCTCGTGGCGCACGTGGACCCAGCGGATCGTGCCGTCCTTCCGGAGGGCGTCGGTGAAACCGTTGAGCGAATCGCCCGGCAGTCCGTAGACCCGGTCGATCCCGTTGGCGTGCAGAGTCTTGACGATGTTCTCAGCGACATTGGCCATGCTTCGACCCTACGCCCGCCCCGACCCGCGCGGTCTGATCGGGTGTCGAGTGCCGGCTCGGCATCCGTCGGGTCCTTCGTCTCGTCGCTACGCTCCTCGCTCAGGAACCGGAGCGTGTTCCGGTCCCTGAGCGAGCGCAGCGAGACGAAGGGCGGTCAGCCGATGCGGATGAGCTTCTTGTTGACGAACTCGTCGGCGGCGAGGTGGCCGAGCTCGCGCGAGGTGCCGCTGCGCTTCACGCCGCCGAAGGGCAGCTCGGGGCTGTCGGCGAGCACGAGGTTGACGTAGACCATGCCGGCCTCGATCCTGTCGGCCACGCGCTCGGCCTGTGCGGCATCGGTCGTGAAGACGTACGAGCCGAGACCGAAGGTCGTGTCGTTCGCGAGATCGACGGCGGCATCCTCGTCGGCGACGCGATACACGACGGCCGCGGGCCCGAAGAGCTCCTCGCGGTAGACGTTCATCGCGGGCGTGACGTCGGCGAGCACGGTGGGGGCGAAGAAGGCGCCCTCGCGGGTGCCGCCCGTGAGCAGCGTCGCGCCCTGCTCGACGGCCTGATCGATCTGCTTCTGCAGGTTCTCGGCCGCCGTCTCGGACGACACCGGACCGAGGACCGTGTCGTCGAGCGTCGGGTCGGATGCCTCGACCGCCGCCATCGCCGCCGTGAACTTCTCGACGAAGGCGTCGTAGAGGTCGTCGACGACGATGAAGCGCTTGGCGCCGTTGCAGGCCTGGCCGTTGTTGTCGAGACGCGCGTCGACACCGGCCTGCACGGTGGCGTCGAGGTCGTCCGTCGACAGCACGATGAACGGGTCGGACCCGCCGAGCTCGAGGGCCACCTTCTTGAGGTTGCGTCCGGCGATCTCGGCGACCGCGGCACCGGCACGCTCCGATCCCGTGAGCGAGACGCCCTGCACGCGCCAGTCGGCGATCATCGTCGCGATCTGCTCGTTTGTGGCGAGCACGTTCTGATACGCGCCCTTCGGGAATCCGGCGTCGTGGTAGATCGCCTCGATCGCGGTCGACGACTCCGGGCACTGCGGCGCGGGCTTGAGCAGGATCGTGTTGCCCACGATCAGGTTCGGCGCTGCGAAACGCACGATCTGGTACGCCGGGAAGTTCCACGGCATGATGCCGACGAGCGGTCCGAGCGACGAGCGACGGATGATCGCCGAGCCGTCGCCGAGGATCGCGATCGGCTGGTCGGCCATGATCGACTCCGCCTGATCGGCGTAGTACTCCGCGATGTCGGCGGCGAAGTCGACCTCACCCAGAGCGGCCTCGCGGGGCTTGCCCATCTCGCGCACGAAGATGTCGGCCAGCTCTTCGCGGCGCTCGCGGTGCAGCTCGGCTGCACGGCGCAGGAGCGCGGCGCGCTCGGCGACGGTCGAGGTGCGCGACCATTCGCGGTGCGCCTCGTCGGCGGCGACCAGTGCCTCTTCGATCTGCGCGTCTGTGAAGGTGTCGAAGGACGCCAGCGTCTCTCCGGTGGCGGGGTTGATGACGGCGTAGTCGGTCATGGCGTGTCCTCTCGTGGTGGCGTGGGACCCTTCGACGGGCTCAGGGACCCACGCCGGTGTCTGGGTCAGGAGACCGGGATGAGCGTGTACTTGGTGGACAGGTATTCGTGGATGCCCTCGAATCCGCCCTCGCGGCCGACACCCGACTGCTTGACGCCGCCGAACGGTGCCGCGGCGTTCGAGACGACGCCCACGTTGAGACCCATCATGCCGGTCTCGAGGCCGTCGATCATCCGCTGCCCGCGCTGCAGGTTCTCGGTGAACACGTACGAGACGAGCCCGTACTCGGTGTCGTTGGCGAGACGCACGGCCTCCTCCTCGGTGGAGAAGGTCGAGATCGCGAGCACCGGTCCGAAGATCTCCTCGCGCAGGATCGCACTGCCGGGAACGACGTCGGTGAGGACGGTCGGCTCGTAGTACGTGCCGACGCCGTCGAGGGCCTTGCCTCCGGCGAGCAGCTTGGCGCCGCGCGCGACGGCGTCGCCGACGAGCTCGGAGGCCTTCGCGACCGCGCCCTCGTCGATGAGCGGGCCGATCGCCACGCCCTCCTCCGTGCCGCGACCGACCTTCATGGCGTTGACGCGCTCGGTCACCTTGCGGGCGAACTCGTCGGCGACGTCCTCGTGCACGATGAAGCGGTTCGCGGCCGTGCACGCCTGGCCGATGTTGCGGAACTTCGCCAGCAGCGCACCCTCCACGGCCTTGTCGAGGTCGGCGTCATCGAACACGACGAACGGGGCGTTGCCGCCGAGTTCCATCGACACGCGCAGCACACCCTCGGCGGCCTGGGCGATGAGCTTGCGACCCACCTCGGTCGAGCCCGTGAACGACAGCTTGCGCAGCCGCGGGTCGGCGATGATCGGCGCCGAGAGGGCGCTCGACTTCGAGGTCTGGACGACGTTGACGACGCCCTTCGGGAGCCCCGCCTCTTCGAGCAGCTTGGTGAAGAAGATGGTCGTCAGCGGCGTGAGTGCCGGGGGCTTGATCACGACGGTGCAGCCCGCGGCGAGCGCCGGGGCGATCTTGCGCGTCGCCATCGCGAACGGGAAGTTCCACGGCGTCACGAAGAACGACGGGCCCACGGGGCGCTGCGAGACCACCATGTGCCCGGTGCCCTCGGGGTTGATGCCGTATCGGCCGCTGATGCGCACGGCCTCCTCGCTGAACCAGCGCAGGAACTCGCCCCCGTAGACGACCTCTCCGCGCGCCTCGGCGAGCGGCTTGCCCATCTCGAGCGTCATGAGCAGCGCGAGGTCCTCCTTGTGCTGCTGCACGAGGTCGAACGCACGGCGCAGGATCTCACTGCGCACGCGCGGCGCGGTCGCCGCCCACGACTCCTGCGCGGCGACGGCCGCGTCGAGGGCGCGGATGCCGTCGTCCGGCGTCGCGTCGGCGATCGTGCGGATCACGGCCCCGGTAGAGGGGTCGGTGACGTCGAAGGTGCCGCCGGCGGAGGCATCCGTCCATTCGCCACCGATGAAGAGGCCGGTGGGAATGCTGTCGAGGAGGGCCTGCTCGGCCGGTGCGATCTGCGTGGTCATGGTTCTCTTTCTCTGAGGAGGCGAGGGGTCAGCGGCGGCGGAGGCTCGGCGGGGCGTCGATGCCGAGGGTCTGCCCCCGGAAGAACGCGGGGCGCTTGACGGCGTTCCAGATCATCACCGCGATGCCGACGACGATGATGATCATGCCGAGGATGAACACGATCCCGACGCCGCCGACCTGGGCGCCGGAGCCGTAGGCAGGGTCCATGGAGTCGATCAGCGTCGTGACGAACAGCACGGCGAGGATCGCCCCGCCGACGAGCGGGAACAGGAACGTGAAGAACACGTTGCGCACCGAGTCGAACCACTGCTTGCGGAAGTACCAGACGCAGGCGAACGCGGTGATGCCGTAGTAGAAGCAGATCATCATGCCGAGCGTGAGGATGGTGTCCCACAGCGTGTTCTCGCTGACTACGCGCATGACGGCGTAGAACGCCGAGGCCACGATCGCCGACACGATGGTGGCGTACCCGGGGGTGAAGAAGCGGGGGCTGACCTTCGCGAACGACTTCGGCAGGGCGCCGTAGTGCCCCATCGCGAGCAGCGTGCGGGCGGGGCCGACGAACGTCGACTGCAGCGACGACGCCGAGCTCGTGAGAACGGCGAGCGAGACCAGGAACGCGAGCGGTCCGAGGATCGGCCCGGAGAGGTGGAAGAACACGTTCTCCTGGATCTCCTCGTTGCCGAGCCCGAGTTCGCCCGTTCCGACGCCGGCGAACATGATCATGGCGACCGCGAGCAGCAGGTACAGCGTCACGATCGTGACGACGGTGACGGTGGCCGCGCGACCCGGGGTCTTCTCGGGGTCCTTGGTCTCTTCGTTCATCGTGAGGGTGACATCCCACCCCCAGAAGATGAAGATCGAGAGCGAGAGCCCGGCGGCGACCGCGCTGAAGGACGAGATCGCGAACGGGTTGAACCAGTTCAGGTCGAAGGGCTGGTAGTCGAAGCCGTTGCCGCTGACCGCCTGCACGATCGCCGCACCGGCGAAGAAGACCAGCACGAGCAGCTGGAAGCCCACGAGCCAGTACTGCAGCTTCTGCGTGGTCTGCATGTCGCGGTACGACACGAGGGTCGCGCCGAGCATGAAGAGCAGACAGACGCCGATGTTGATCCAGGTGACGCTCGCGAGGTCGGCGATGGCCGGGTTGTTCGTGATCTGGGAGATCAACAGGAAGAGGAAGTCGACCGCGATGCCGGCGAGGTTGGAGAGGACGAGGATCGTCGCGACGACGAGGCCCCATCCCGCCATCCACCCGATCCACGGCCCGAACGCGCGAGTGGCCCAGGTGAACGACGTGCCCGAGTCGGGCATCCGGTTGTTGAGCTCGCGGTAGCCGAAGGCCACGAGGAGCATCGGAATGAAGCCGACGAGGATGATCGCGGGGATCTGCGCGCCGACGGTGGATGCCGTGGGGCCGACCGCGGCGGTGAAAGTGTACGCCGGGGCGATGCACGAGATGCCGATGACGACGGCTCCGATGAGGCCGATGGTGCCGGCGCTCAGGCCCTTGCTCGACAGGCCGGTGGTCACTGCTTCGGGCTCCGTCGCCCGATTCGTGCTGCTCATCAGCGGTCTCCTGCTTCCCCGCGCGTGCGCGGGACGACGATCATGGGAACGGGCAGCTCGTGCAGCATCTTCGCCGCCGTGCTGCCCAGGAACAGGCGTCGCGGCTGTGCGAGCCTGCTGGAGCCGACGAGAACGACCTCGCCGGGGAGCCAGGAGAGATTCGAGACGGCGTCCTCGACGCTGTCTCCGGGGGCCTCTTCCACCACGGCACCGAGGGTGTCGGGAAGACGGTCCTTCGCCCGGGCGAGCACCTCGTGGGCGTGCTCCTCGCCGACGACGCGGATCGCGCCGGTGTCGAGTCCCGGGGGAACGTCGAAGGGTACGAGCGAGACGAGTCGCAGGTCGACGCCTCCGTCGGCCGCGAGCGCCGCCGCCTCGTCGAGCAGCACCTCGGCTCCCGGTCGGGTTCCGACGGCGGCCGTGACCCGCGGCACGACGTGGTCGTCCTGCGTCGCCGTGCCCGCGGGTGCCAGCGCGACCGGGATGGTCGAGGAGTGCAGCAGCTCCGAGGCGACCGAGCCGAGGCGGTGCCGGCCGAAGAGGCTGCCGGCGGCCGCGCCCACGACGATCAGGCGGGCATCGAACTCCTCGCCGGCGGCGATGAGGCCCTCGGCGAAGGATTCGGCGATCCGCACGTGACCGCGGCTGTGCACCTCGTGTGGAAGGCGCAGGATCGCGTCCTCCAGCCAGCGCTTCGCCTGGGCGCGGATGTGGTCCTCATAGGCCCGCTCGGGCGGGACGACCGGGCTGCGCGTCCCCTCGGCTGGGAGCACGATCACCAGGTGGAGCGTCGCATCAAGGCTGCGCGCGAGACGCGCGCCGAGGGCCGCGGCATCCGCCCCGGCATCCGTCGCCGTGTACCCGACGACGATCGCGGAGGTCATGCGCCGCTCGCTGCCGTGCCGGCACGACCCGCGTCGATGATGTTCTCGGCGGCGAGGTGACCCATGCGGATCGCGCCGTCGACGTGCTGATACCCCGCGCCGGCCATGTCGCTGCAGGCGAAGTGGATCGGGCCGACCGCAGCGCGCAGGTCGGCGCCGTAGCGGTGCAGACCACCCATGTCGAAGCTCGCGGCGTAGGCGCCGCGCGTCCACTCCTCGGTGCCCCAGTCGCTCTCGTAGTAGACGACGGGGTTCTTGGCCTCGGGGCCGTAGTAGTGCGAGAGCGACTCGAGGATGCGCTCCTTGCGCTCCTCGGCCGACAGCTCGAACAGGTCGTCGGCGTTCTGGTCGGAGACGAAGCCGACGAGGGTGCCGCGTTCATCGCCGTGGTTGGTGTTGTCGTAGGCCTCGTGCGACAGCTCGTACGGGCTGAACGCGGTACCGCTGAGTCCCTGCTCGCGCCAGAACGGCCGGTCGTAGACGGCGTGCACCTTGATGACGAAGCCCATCGACAGGTGCTGGTGCAGCTGATGCTGACGGCGCGGAAGCGGCGGCACGAACGAGATGCGGCTGTAGAGCACGGGCGCGTGCGCGAGGATCGCGAAACGCGCGCGGACGGTGAGGTCGTCGGTCGTGGCGGTCACCCCGGTCGCGCCCCATTCGAGCGAACGCACGGGCTGGTTCAGCAGGACGTCGTCGCCGAGCCGCTCGGCGAGCAGGATCGGCACCCGCTGCAGACCGCCCACGACGCGCTTGTCGAGGATGAAGTCGGCGTCGACGAGGTGGGAGTAGGAACCCGCGGATGCCGCCATCAGCAGCGACTGCAGCAGCGAGAACGCGTGGGTGGGCTTGGTGAGCATCGCGGAGCCGGTGGCGAAGGCCAGGTTGCGCACGGCCTCGTCGTCGTCGGTCTGCTGGCGGAGCCACGCATCCCAGGTGACGGCGTCCCACTCGGCGGCCTTCGGGTGCGCCCAGGGACGGTCGGGGTCGATCTCGGCGACCATCGCATCGAGGCGCTCGGTGATCTCGGCGATCGCCTTCTCGGTGGCGGCGGAGACGGGGAACATCTCGCCCGTGAACCGCGAGGTCTTGCCATCGGGCCCGACGTAGACGCTGTCGCCCTCGCGGTAGCGGCTGTAGGTCTCGAGGCCGAGCTCATCGATCGTGTCGATGAGAGCCTGCTGGTCGGGTGAGACCCACTGGCCGCCGATCTCGAGCATGGCGCCGTCGATGACATCGGTCCACAGACGGCCGCCGACGCGGTCGCGCGCCTCGAGGACGGCGACCGACAGTCCCGCCTTGCGCAGGTCGTTCGCCGCCGTGAGGCCGGCGGCGCCGGCGCCGATGATGAGGACGTCTCGCGTGATCTCAGCCATTGCAACTCCTTCGTCGGATGAAACTGTCGGGTGAATCTGTCGGGGTGGATCTGTGGTGAAGAGTGCCGGCCGCGACCCCCAATCCCCCGATCAGGGTCGCGGCCGGACGTTTTCCGGGTGGCGCGAACGCGCCCGTCGGTTACGCCGCGGCGAGCGCCGCCGCCACGATGTCGAGGCCCTCGTTCAGCAGCTCGTCGCCGATCGAGAGCGGCGGGAGGAAACGGATGACGTTGCCGTAGGTGCCGCACGTGAGCACGATCACGCCCTGCGCGATGGCGGCCTTCGCGACGGCGGCCGTGAGCGCGGCATCCGGCGCCTTCGTCTCGGGGTCGACGAACTCGGCGGCGATCATCGCGCCGTGTCCGCGCACGTCGCCGATACGGGCGTCGCTCTTCTGGATGTCGAGCAGACGAGCGGTGAGGATCTCGCCGATCTCGCGTGCGCGCTCGATCACTCCATCGTTCTCGAACACGTCGATCGAGGCGAGAGCCGCGGCGCAGGCGATCGGGTTGCCGCCGTAGGTGCCGCCGAGTCCACCGGCGTGCGAGGCGTCCATGATCTCGGCGCGGCCGGTGACGGCGGCGAGCGGCAGACCGCCGGCGATGCCCTTGGCGGTCGTGATCAGGTCGGGCTCGATGCCGAAGATCTCGCTCGCGAACATGTGCCCCGTGCGGGCGAAACCGGTCTGCACCTCGTCGGCGATGAAGACGACGCCGTTCGCGCGGCACCACTCGGCGATCGCGGGGAGGAAGCCCTCGGCGGGCACGATGAAACCGCCCTCGCCCTGGATGGGCTCGATGATGACGGCGGCGAGGTTGTCGGCGCCGATCTGCTTCTCGAGCTGCAGGATGACGCGGGCCGCGGCCTCTCCGCCCTCGAGACCGTCGCGGAACGGGTACGACATCGGTGCCCGGTAGACCTCGGGCGCGAAGGGACCGAAGCCGCTCTTGTACGGCATCGACTTGGCGGTGAGCGCCATCGTGAGGTTGGTGCGGCCGTGGTAGCCGTGGTCGAAGGCGACGACGGCCTGACGACCCGTGTACTTGCGCGCGATCTTGATCGCGTTCTCGACCGCCTCGGCTCCCGAGTTGAACAGGGCGCTCTTCTTGGCGAAGTCGCCGGGCGTGATGCGGTTGAGCGCCTCGGCGACGCCGACGTACGACTCGTAGGGCGAGATCATGAAGCAGGTGTGCGTGAACTGCGCGGCCTGCGCGGCGACGGCGGCGGCGACCTTCGGGTGCGCGTTGCCGACCGAGGTCACGGCGATGCCGGAACCGAGGTCGATGAGCGAGTTGCCGTCGGCGTCGACGACCACGCCGCCACCCGCGGCGACCGCCGCGACGGGAACCGTGTGACCGACACCCGCGGCCACGGCATCCGCCTTGCGGGCCAGCAGCTCGGCCGAGCGCGGGCCGGGCAGGTCGGTGACCAGGCGACGCTCCTGGGGGAGCTCGGGTCCTCCGAGGGGGACGACGGGGGATGCGGTGTCGAGGAGTGCCATGTCGCGAGCGTACGACCGGGCACCGACATCGCGCATTCGCCCGGTTGTACAATCGATGACGAGACTTCGCCGGGACGTACAAGAGAGGCGCCGCATGGCCGATCAGCCCACTCTGCAGGCCCTCCTCCGGCGACGTGATCTCGACCTCCGTCTGGTGTCGCAACCGGCCGCGCTCCCGGTCGCCGCCCTCGAGAGGCCGTTGCGCTGGGTGCACAGTTCGGACCTCGCCGACCCCACCCCGTTCCTCTCCGACGACCTCGCGCTCCTCACCACCGGCACGCAGTTCGACGCGGCATCCGAAAGAGACGCGGCATCCGACATCGGCGCGTACGTCGCCCGACTCGCCGACCGCGGCGTGCTCGGACTCGGGTTCGGCACGGAGGTGCACCGCTCCGGCATCCCCGATGCCCTGGTCGACGCCTGCGCCCTGCACGGCATCCCGCTCTTCGAGGTGCCCTATCGCACCCCGTTCATCGCCATCGCCCGCGCCCATTCCGAAGCCATCGCCGCGCAGGCCTACGCGCGACGCTCCTGGGCGCTCGACGCGCAGCGCGGGCTCGCACTGGCCGCCCTCCGCCCCCGAGGACTCGATGCGATCATCACCGAGCTCAGCCGTCGGCTGGGCGTGTGGGCCGGGATGTTCGACGCGGCGGGCGCGTTGCTGCATTCCCCCGCGCGCGATGCGGCCGACCGCGAGCTGCTCGACGCCCTGGGCGAGCGCGTCGCTGAGGTGCTCGCCCGCGGGCTCGAGGCCGGGCAGTCGCTCACGATCGACGGGCGCACCTTCCTGCTCTCGACCGTCGGCCGCGGCGGGCACCTGCGTGGAGTGATCGCCCTCGAGATCGACACCCTCGACGCCGAGGCACGTGCCGTCGTCACCTCGGTGATCGCGATGTCGGGGCTGGCGCTCGAGCAGAGCGAGCAATTGGCGCGCAGCCGGCGACGCCTGCACTCCCAGTTGCTGCGCTCCCTGCTCACCGATGACCCGTCGATCGCGCGGCGCGTGCTCGGGGCGCTTCCCGTCGCGCCGATCGTCGTCGCCGTCTCCGGCGATGCCCCCGCCACCGCCCTCGTGGACTGGTGGGAGCGTCAGCGCACCGAGCACGGGGTGGCGTCGTTCCTGGCCGAGTCGGACGACGGTGTGACGATGTGCGTCGCGGCCGACGACGACGCGCTCCTCGACGAGCTGGCGGCGCGTTTCGGCATCCGTATCGGCGTCTCCGAACCCGACTCCTACGCCGCGTTTTCCCGCTCGCACGCCCAGGCCCTCACCGCTCTGCGCCAGCGGAGCACGCCGGGCGCCGCCCGATTCGCGGATGCCGCCGGCTCGAGCATCCTGTCGGCGCTGGCCACCGACGAGGCACGCCTGGTCGCCGAGTCGCGCCTCGCACCGCTGCGCGCCCACGATGCCGGTACCGGGTCGGGGCTGGAGCAGTCTCTGCGGGTGTGGCTCGAGAACGATGCACGCGCCGAACAGGCCGCGACCGCCCTGGGGGTGCACCGCCACACCCTCCGCTCGCGCATCGCTCAGGCGGGCACGCTGCTCGACATCGACCTGTCGTCGTTCCCGGCGCGCGCCGAGTTGTGGGCCCTGCTGGAGACGGCGCGCGACTGAGGCGCGGAGAGCGCGTTCCCGTCGCAGCGCGAACGCGGGGTCGACCCGCGAACGCGCTACACGGGCGGCGCCGCCCGGAGCGGCCAGGCGGGCCACCAGCCGTCGTCGAGATCGCGCAGCACGGCGGCTTTCTGCTCGCGCACCTCTTCGGGCAGTTCCGGAGCCGCCCCCGAGCTGCTCGATCGCCCCTCTCCGCCGAGGGAGACCAGCTGCGTGAGCTGCCAGGCGCGGCGTCCGACGGGGAACCGCTCACGGAGTCCGCCCGCAGCGATCGCACGAAGCGTCCTCTCGAGCTCATCCGCCGCGGATTCGGCGGTCTCGTCGCACGCATCGCACGTGCAGGAGGGGATGATCGCCCGGAAGAGCGCACCGGCCTCCACCTCGACGCACGGCCCGGTCTCCGTGAGCGCGATCGGAGCACCCGTGCGCGGTTCCAGCACGATGCGGCGGGCGCCCTCGGGCCCTCCCTCCTCGCGCACCTCGGTCTCGTACCCGCTGCGGAGGTGGTCGACGAGGGCATCGACGACGAGGCGAAGCGGTTCGAAGCGCTCCGGATGCGACTCCCGCGAGTACGCGTCCTCGGGCGGAGCGCCGCCCGCCCACCGGCTTCCGTACCGGATGATGCGCCCTTCGTCATCGGCGTACTCGCGCGCCGGAAGAGTCGGACGACGGTAGTCGACCGGCGGGACGATCAGCGCCGGCTCCGGCAGGTCCCGGGTGAGGGCCTGCATCTCCTGGTCGTCGAGATCGTCCTGCTCCCAGGAGGCGAGCATCTCCCGGAAGTCGTCGAGCCGCTCGGGGTGCGCGAGAATCCCCTGCACGAGACCCGCCACCGGGATCGAGCGCGTGTTCGTGCCGATCTCGAGCTCGGGAGTCGCTCGCCACCTGGCAGCGGGATGCAGGACGGCGACCGCATTACCGAGGAACCGCGCCGCGGACTCCGCCAGTGCGGCCGAATCCGCGATGCTCGGATGCTCGGCGATGAACCTCCACAGCGCCGGGAAGTCCTCCGCCAGCTGCGTCGGAACGGCTCCTTCGCGTTCGACGAGGTCCGCGAAGGATTCGAAGCCCTCGATGAACCGCACCGGCCCCGGAGCGGCGGTCAGCGGACCGAAGCTCAGGATGGCGGAGGCGGCCCCCGGCGGCGGGCCGACGGGCCCGGGAAAGACGTCGCTGGTCATCGTGTCGCTCCTCTCCTCGCCCCCGGCGTCGTCATCGCGCCGAGTCCGATGAGCCTAACGAGCACCCTCACTCCGGCGCGTGCGCCTCGAGGAATTCGTACACATCGGTCGTGTCGACGCCCGGGAACGATCCGGTCGGAAGCGTTGCGAGCAGCGTGCGCGGGGTCTTCACGTTCGGCCAGGAGTTGTCGCGCCAGCGCTCCTCGAGGTCGGCCGGGGCTCGGCGGCAGCACACCTCGACCGAATGCTTCGAGACTCCGCGGTGGGGAGTGTCGCGTCCGACGAACCACTTGGTGTCGTCGAAGCGCACGCCCACGCTCACGGAGTGCAGCCCCTCGCTCGACGCCTCGACCCTGGCCGTGCACCAGTAGGTGCCGTTGCCGGTGTCGGTGTACTGGTAGTAGGGATTGAAGCGGTCGTCCTCGTCGAACACCACCCGGCTGGTCCACCTGCGGCAGCACATCTGCCCTTCGATCGCCCCGAGGCGGTCGGCGGGGAAGTTCACGTCGTCGTTCTCGTACGCCTTCGTGATCGTGCCCGACTCGTGCACCTTGAGGAAGTGCACGGGGATGCCGAGGTGCCGCGTCGCGAGGTTCGTGAAGCGGTGCGCGGCCGTCTCGTACGAGACGGAGTAGGTGTCGCGCAGATCTTCGATCGAGATCGCCCGTCGCGCCTTCGCGTCGCGGAGCGCCGGGACGACGTGCGCCTCGGGGATCAGCAGCGCACCGGTGAGGTAGTTGGTCTCGACCCGCTGGCGCAGGAACTCGGCGTAGCTGCGAGGCTCGGAGTGCCCGAGGATGCGGCTCGACAGCGCCTGGAGCACCGCGGTGCGGGCATCGCCCTTGGCCGGCACACTGCTCGACAGGTACAGGCGCCCGTGCGCGAGATCGGCGACGCTGCGGGTGGTCTGCGGCAGGTCCGGCGCGTAGTGCAGGGTGAAGCCGAGATAGGCGGCGATCTCGGATGCCGTGCGCTGAGTGAGAGGGCCGCCCGGGTGGCCGACCGCGTCGAGGATCTCGGCGGCCTTCTGCTCGAGGTCGGCGAAGTGGTTGTCCTGCCGGCGCATGAGGTGACGCAGTTCGACGTTCGCCCGCCGGGCCTCCTCCGGCGTCGCCGCCCGCTCGTCGCGGAGTCGGTCGATCTCGCCGTGCAGCGCGAGCAGGGCGGTGAGCGCCTCGGTCGGCATCGACTTCGCGATACGGAAGGGCTCGATGCCGAGCGCCTGGAACGTCTGCCCCTTCATCGCGCGTTCGAGCGCGATCTCGATCGCACTGCGCTCGTCGAGCGGCTCGCCCTCGAGCAGAGCGTCGAGCGTCACCCCGAGGGCGCGCGCGATCGCCTGGAGCTGCGACAGCTTCGCCTCGCGCTTACCCGTCTCGATCATCGACAGCTGACTCGGCGCACGATCGACCGCGGAGGCGAGGTCGTCGAGGGTCATCCCCCGCGCGGTGCGCAGACGGCGGATACGCCGCCCGATCGTGAGGGCGTCGGTCTCTTCTGCGGTTCCCGCCGGGGTCCCTGAGCCGGTCGAAGGGTCCATGACGGCGATTCTGTCACAGAAACAGAATTTCGACCGATCTTCACAGGGAAACCCTTCATCGAAGCATCCGTTCTTCACCCACAGTGGATCACACGCCACCCGGCACCGCCGCCGGATCGACCGAAGGAGACACCATGACGACGCACGCACCCCGCCCCGCAGGTCTGCGAGCCGGCGACCAGGTCCAGACCGCCGCCGAGCTCCAGGAGATCTGGGACACCGATCCCCGCTGGGACGGCGTCGAGCGCACCTACACCGCCGCCGACGTCATCCGCATCCGAGGGTCCATCCGCGAGGAGTCGACGCTCGCCCACCGCGGCGCCGAGAACCTCTGGAACCTGCTCCACACCGAGGACTACATCCGCGCACTCGGGGCCTACACCGGCGGCCAGGCCGTGCAGCAGGTGCGCGCCGGGCTCAAGGCGATCTACCTCTCGGGCTGGCAGGTCGCCGCCGACGGCAACCTCGCGGGCCAGACCTACCCCGACCAGTCGCTGTACCCGGCGAACTCGGTGCCGGCCGTCGTGCGCCGCATCAACAACGCGCTGCTGCGTCAGGACCAGCTCGAGCACGCCGAGGCCGCGGCGGGCGAAGGAGAGATCACGCAGGACTGGCTCGCCCCGATCGTCGCCGACGCCGAGGCCGGATTCGGCGGACCGCTCAACGCCTACGAACTCGCTCAGTCGCTGATCCAGGCCGGCGCCGCCGCGATCCACTGGGAGGACCAGCTCGCCAGCGAGAAGAAGTGCGGCCACCTCGGCGGCAAGGTGCTCGTGCCCACCCAGCAGCACATCCGCACGCTGAACGCGGCGCGGCTCGCGGCCGACGTCGCGGGCGTCCCGACCGTCATCATCGCCCGGACGGATGCCCTCGCCGCCGACCTGCTCACCAGCGACGTCGACGAGCGCGACCAGGCGTTCACCACCGGCGAGCGCACGCCCGAGGGCTTCTACCGCGTGACGCCGGGCATCGACGCGGTCATCAGCCGCGGCCTGGCCTTCGCCCCCTACGCCGACCTGCTCTGGGTCGAGACGGGCGAGCCCGACATCGAGCTGGCGCGCGCGTTCGCCGCGGCGGTCCACGCCGAGTTCCCGGGCAAGCTGCTCGCCTACAACTGCTCACCCAGCTTCAACTGGAAGCGCCACCTGTCGGATGCCGAGATCGCGACGTTCCAGCAGGAGCTGGCCGACCTCGGCTACAAGTTCCAGTTCATCACGCTGGCCGGCTTCCACGCCCTGAACTACTCCATGTTCGACCTCGCCCGCGGCTACGCCGATCGCGCCATGAGCGCGTACGTCGAGCTGCAGGAGGCCGAGTTCGCCGCCGAGGCCGACGGCTACACCGCCACCAAGCACCAGCGCGAGGCGGGCACCGGCTACTTCGACGTGATCTCCACGGCGCTCAACCCCGACAGCGCCACTCTCGCCCTCGCCGGCTCCACCGAGACCGCGCAGTTCCACTGACCCTCCCTCTTCACCGGGTTGCTGAGCCTGTCGAAGCACCCCCACGAGACAAGGACCCATCATGACCATCACACCCCCCACCCCGACCCTGCAGGGTCCGGCGATCGAGATCACCGGTACGCTGCACGACCGCTACGACGAGATCCTCACGCCCGCGGCGATCGCGTTCCTCACCGAACTGCACCACCGGTTCGCATCGCGTCGCCACGACCGCCTGGCCGACCGCATGCGCCGCCGCTTCGAGATCGGCAACGGGCACGACCCGCACTTCCGGGCCGACACGGCGCACATCCGCGACGACGCCTCGTGGCGCGTCGCCGGTGCCGGGCCCGGCCTCGAGGACCGTCGCGTCGAGATCACCGGACCGACGGATCCGAAGATGACGATCAACGCCCTCAACTCGGGCGCGCGCGTCTGGCTCGCCGACCAGGAGGACGCCACGAGCCCCACCTGGAAGAACGTCGTCGAGGGCCAGCTGTCGCTGCGCGATGCGATCCGCGGCGAGCTGTCGTTCACGTCCCCCGAGGGCAAGGAGTACCGCGTCACCGCCGAGCGCACGCCGACCATCGTGATGCGTCCGCGCGGCTGGCACCTGCCCGAGAAGCACATCGCCTTCATCGACCGCGCGGGGCGCCGCACCGCGGCATCCGGATCGCTGGTCGACTTCGGCCTCTACTTCCTGCACAACGCGCAGACGCTGATCGAGGCGGGGCGCGGCCCGTACTTCTACATCGCGAAGCTCGAGTCGAGCGACGAGGCGAAGCTGTGGGACGACGTGTTCTCGTTCAGCGAGGAGTACATCGGTCTCCCCCACGGCACGATCCGCGCCACGGTGCTGATCGAGACCCTGCCGGCGGCGTTCGAGATGGACGAGATCCTCTACGAGCTGCGCGACCACTGCGCGGGCCTCAACGCCGGACGCTGGGACTACATCTTCTCGATCATCAAGAACTACCGGGGTCGCGGCGCCCGCTTCGTGCTGCCCGACCGCAGCGAGGTGACGATGACGGTGCCGTTCATGCGGGCGTACACCGAGCTGCTCGTGCAGACGTGCCACAAGCGCGGAGCCTTCGCGATCGGCGGCATGAGCGCCTCGATCCCCAACCGCCGCGACCCCGAGGCCACGGCGCGCGCGATCGAGAAGGTCGCGGCCGACAAGAAGCGCGAGGCCGGCGACGGCTTCGACGGCACCTGGGTGGCGCACCCGGATCTCATCCCGACCGCGCAGGCCGAGTTCGACGCGGTGCTCGGCGATCGGCCCAACCAGGTCGACCGGCAGCGCGACGACGTGCATGTGCAGGCATCCGATCTGATCGACCTGCACATCGGCCGACCGATCACGGCGAAGGGCGTGCGCGACAACGTGTCGGTCGCGATCCGCTACCTCGAGGCCTGGTTGCGGGGACTGGGCGCGGTGGCGATCGACAACCTCATGGAGGATGCCGCGACCGCCGAGATCAGCCGCTCGCAGGTGTGGCAGTGGATCCACCAGGACCGCACCACGGAGGACGGCACGGCGATCACCGCCGAGTACGTCGAGGAGCTCATCTCCGCCGTGCTCCGCGAGGCGACCCGCAGTGCCGACGACCGGTTCGACGACGCCGCGGAGATCTTCCGCGAGGTCGCGCTGCGCGAGGAGTTCCCCACCTTCCTGACGCTGGGCGCCTACGCCCGGTATCTCGACTGACGTCCTGACCGTGAGGAAGAGCGGATGCCGCAGCTGAACCGGCCGCGGCATCCGCTCTCGGGCGTAGCCTGAAGACATGACCGAGTTCTGGGGCGACATCGCGAGCGAGTTCCTGCACCTGTACCCGAACGGCGGGCGCCTGCTCGCGGTGGCGGGGGCGGATGCCGAGCGCTCGCGCCGCGCGGCCGACGATCTCGCCGCGGCGCTGACCGCCGCAGGACAGCGCGTCGAGCGGGCGCACTCCCCTGCCGGTGACGAGGACGCGCTGCGCACCGAGGTTATCGCGCCGTTCCGCACCGAGCGCAGCGACCGCGTGCTCGTCGTCTCAGGCCCGGCCTCGCTCGTGAGCGCGAGCGCCCGCGGCCTCTGGAACTTCGCGATCTGGCAGCTCGCGGGCGACGAACAGCCGCACACCGCGGCATCCGTCATCGTCGACGTCACCGACCCGGACGCCCCGACCCGCCGCTTCGCGGACTACTGCGCCCTGCCCAGCGCCTTCGGCGCCTGAACTTCTCGACGCGCGCAGGCTCCCCGTCTCACAACCCATGCCGCTCCGCGCATACGCGCTGTGGCACGGTGGGCCGATGACGAACGACGCCTCGGATCCACGCCCCTCGATGTCGCTCGCCGCCTACCTTCGGGAGAATCCCCTTCGCTCGTTCCCGCCGAGATATTCGCGGGCACAGCGGGCGAGGAGTCGGACGGCGGAGATCCTCGGTTGGATCTCTGCGGTCGTCCCCGTGGGGGCAGCCCTGCTCTCGCTGGCGCTCTTCCCCTTCCTCGGGATCACGACGTTCCTCTTCCTGGTTCTCATCCTGGCGACATCCGTGATCTGGGGTGCGCTCGGCCTGGTCGCCCTGCTCCTGACGATCCGCGCCGGTGACCGCGGCCGCATCGTCGCGGTGATCGGCATCGTGGAAGCAGCCCTCCTCGTCGCGATCGGCATCGCCATCATCCGACCGGTGTGATGCCCCGGGTCACGTGAACGACGCGGCGACCGAGTTGCGGTGGTAGTCGAACACGATGCTCGTACGCGTCGAGGCCACGCTGCTCTGGGCCGAGAGGTGCTCGAGTACGAACTCGCGCATCTCCGAGGAGTCCGCCACCGCGATGTGCAGCAGGAAGTCGTCGTCACCGCCCAGGAAGAACACCTGGATCACCTGCGGCAACGCGCGCACACGGTCGGCGAACTCGACGATGCTCTCGCGGCGGGCGCTCGGGCGCAGGCTCACGCCGATGATGGCCTGGAGGCCGGCGCCCAGCATCCGCTCGTCCACGCTCGCGTGGAACCCCGTGATCACGCCGCGCTCGATCAGCGAGCGCAACCGCGCGTGCGCCGTCGACGGGGCGACGCCGAGCGTGCCGGCGAGCTCGGCGTTGGTCATGCGGCCGTCCTCCGCGAGCAGCGCGACGATGCGCTGGTCGACCGGGTCGAGCGCGGGAGCCCGAAGAGTGTTCGGTCGATCCGGGGTCGTAGAGGTCTCCATGCGAATCATTATTCAGGATTCGGACGATTCGCGAATGATCTTCGTGAAATCTGTTGCCCTGCCGATGTTTCTGCGATCCTGTTCTGCAACAACCGCCCCTGAGCAGTGGAGTATCGATGAAGATCGGCGTGCCGACCGAGGTCAAGAACAACGAGAACCGCGTCGCGCTCACCCCCGCGGGCGCGGACCGTCTCGTCCACGAGGGACACCGAGTGCTCGTGCAGTCCGGCGCCGGACTCGGGTCGCGCATCGATGACGACGCCTACCGCGCCGTCGGCGCCGAGATCGTCGACACCGCCGCCGAGGCCTGGGGCGCGGCCGACCTCCTCCTCAAGGTCAAGGAGCCGATCGCGCAGGAGTACGGCTTCCTGCACCCCGACCTCACCCTCTTCACGTACCTGCACCTCGCGGCCGACCGCCCGCTGACCGAGGCGCTCGTCGCCGCCGGCACCACCGCCGTCGCCTACGAGACCGTGCAGCTGCCCGACCGCAGCCTGCCGCTGCTGGTGCCGATGAGTGAGATCGCCGGCCGCCTGTCGGTGACGATGGGCTCTTACTCCCTGCTGCGCTCGAACGGTGGCCGCGGACTTCTGCTCGGCGGCATCGCGGGCACCCCGCGCGCCAAGACGGTCGTGATCGGCGGCGGCGTCGCGGGCGAGCACGCCGCAGCGAACGCCCTGGGCCTGGGCTCGCAGGCCACGGTCTTCGACATCTCGCTGCCGCGCCTGCGCGACCTCGAGCACCGTTACGGCGGCGCGCTCCAGACCCGCGCGTCGAGCCGCTACGACATCGCCGAGGAGCTCGCGACCGCCGACCTCGTGATCGGTTCGGTGCTCATCCCGGGCGCGGCCGCTCCCAAGCTCGTCACCGACGACATGGTGGCCGGCATGAAGGCCGGCTCGGTGCTCGTCGACATCGCGATCGACCAGGGCGGATGCTTCGAGGGTTCGCGACCCACGACCCACGACGACCCCACCTTCGCGGTGCACGACTCGATCTACTACTGCGTCGCCAACATGCCCGGCGCCGTTCCCGAGACCGCGACCCGCGCGCTCACGAACGCGACCCTCCCCTACGTCTCGGCGATCGCCGGGAAGGGCTGGGCGCAGGCATCCGCCGACGACGCATCGCTCGCGAAGGGCCTGAACGTGCAGGGCGGGCGCATCACCCTCGACGCGGTCGCCCGCGCGCACGGCCTCTGAGGGGTCGCGCACCCGCCCCGTGGCGGAATAGTATCCAGCGCATGGGCACAGCCAATCCCGCCGAGACGAAGCGGCAGCTCCCCCTTGGCACCCGGATGATGCTGCGACTGCTGGCGCACCTCGGAGCTGGTGCTGCTTTCGCGCTCTTCCTCACCTGGCCGCTGATTCTGCTCGCCGGTTGGAGAGCGTAGTCATGGCCGCCCCTCCCGCCGAGCGGCCCGACGATCCGCACGCCCTCGATGAGAACTCGACGGAGTCGACGCCTCTGTTGGCGAAGATGACGTTCGGCCTTCTGACGAGCGTGGCGGGTGGCGTCGCTCTCATCGCGATATTCCTCGTCACCCTCTTCGGATTCTTCGGCATCCCGTACCTCTTGCTCTACGGACTCACCGCCTGGTGGGACTGACCGTTCGCTCGGGCGGGCAAGAATCGCGGAACTTACGCCGGTCGCGGCCCGCACAACGCCCGCGCCCCCGAGTACGCTCGTAATCGTGACCGAACGCGCTCCTCTCTCCCGCAAACTGTCCGCGATCGCCGAGTCCGCGACCCTCAAGGTCGACGCGAAGGCCAAGGCACTGAAGGCGGAGGGCAAGCCCGTCATCTCGTATGCCGCCGGCGAGCCCGACTTCGCGACGCCGCAGTTCATCGTGGATGCCGCGGCCGAGGCCCTGGCCGACCCCGCGAGCTACCGCTACACGCCCGCCGCCGGCCTCCCGGCGCTGCGCGAGGCGATCGCCGCGAAGACGCTGCGCGACTCGGGTCTCGAGGTCTCGCCGAGCCAGGTGCTCGTGACCAACGGCGGCAAGCAGTCGGTCTACCAGGCGTTCCAGACCGTGGTGAACCCCGGCGACGAGGTGCTGCTGCCGGCGCCCTACTGGACCACGTACCCCGAGGCGATCCGTCTCGCCGACGGCACGCCCGTCGAGGTGTTCGCGGGTGCCGACCAGGACTACAAGGTCACGGTCGCGCAGCTCGAGGCCGCCCGCACCCCGCGCACGACCGCGCTCGTCTTCGTGTCGCCGTCGAACCCCACCGGGTCGGTGTACACCGCCGAGGAGACGAAGGCGATCGGCGAGTGGGCCCTCGAGCACGGCATCTGGGTGATCAGCGACGAGATCTACCAGAACCTCACGTACGAGGGAACCGCGGCGGTCTCGATCGTCGAGGCGGTCCCCGAGGTCGCCGGCCAGACGATCCTCGTCAACGGCGTCGCGAAGACCTACGCCATGACGGGCTGGCGCGTGGGCTGGATGGTCGGCCCGGCCGACGCGATCAAGATCGCCGGCAACCTGCAGTCGCACCTGACGAGCAACGTCAACAACGTCGCCCAGAAGGCCGCGATCGCCGCACTCAACGGACCGCAGACCGAGGCCGAGCAGATGCGCGAAGCCTTCGACCGCCGTCGCCGGCTCATCGTCTCGGAGCTCTCGAAGATCGAGGGCGTCGTCGTGCCGAACCCCCTCGGCGCCTTCTACGTGTACCCCGATGTGCAGGGGCTCCTCGGCCGCACCTGGGGCGGCGTCACGCCGACCACGTCGCTCGAGCTCGCCGACCTCATCCTCGAGCAGGCCGAGGTCGCGGTCGTCCCGGGCGAGGCCTTCGGCCCGAGCGGCTACCTGCGCCTGTCGTACGCGCTCGGCGACGACGCGCTGCTCGAAGGCATCCAGCGCCTGCAGCGCCTGTTCGCCTCCTGAGGCATCCGGGTGTCACCCGGAGGAGCCTCACTCCTCCGGGTGGTACCCGATCAACCAGCGGATGCCGTAGCGATCCACGAGCGACCCGTCGACGTCGCCCCACGGGCGGGTGGTCAAGGGCGAGATGACCCGACCTTCTGTAGCGAGCGCGTCGAACCAGCGCGTGAGGGTGTCGGCATCCGCCGTTCCCAGCAGCGAGAAGAACATCCCGCCCATCTGCACCGCGTCGTCGTCGGCCCCGGCATCCGCCCCGGCGAGCTCGACGACCCCGCGCAGCATGCCGTGCCCGATCGCGTCGGCGGGACCGTCGTGGCGACCGAGCTCGGCGTAGTCGAAGAGCTGCAGCTCGCCACCGAAGATGCCCTGGTAGTGAGCGAAGGCCTCCGCGGCGTTGCCGGGGAAGAGGAGGTAGGGGATGAGTCCGCTCATCCCGCGAGTGTACTGCGGTAGCGTCGCGGCTTGCCCTCGCCGAGGTCGATCACCCGCGCCACGGCGGTGACCTCGACCGGCACCGCCAGCAGCGCGGCGAGCGCCGCCTCGATCGCCGCGGCGTCTCCTCCGGCGATCGTCGCGTGCACGACCCCGTCGTCGCCCTGCACGACCGACCACCCCTCGGCGCCGTGCGCCTGCAGGTGCTGGGTGAGGTCGACGCTGGCGACGAGCGACCCGTCGCCCGCACGGAAACGGGTGTTCTCGCGCCCCTCGAGGTCGGCGATCCCCACCGCGCCGTCGGCCGACCGCACGAGCCGCCCGTAGTCGCCGGTGCGGTAGCGCACGAGCGGCAGCAACGGGTTCTCCCCCGCGGTCACCGTGATCTCGCCGACCTCTCCGTCGGGCACCGCGATGTCGCGCCGCGGATCGAGCACCTCGACGAGGACCCGACGATCGAGCACCCGGAACGGGCCGTCGTCGGCGCGCGCGGCGATCGGCCGGGTCTCGTGCAGCCCGTAGACGTCGATCACGGGGCACCCGAACGCGTGCTCGAGCCGCGCGCGCAGCGGGGCCGAGAGCGCCATCGCCCCCGAGAAGATCACCGAGGGATGCAGCACCCCGTCGAGTCCCGCATCGACGAGCTCGGCGAGGCTGGTCGGGTGCCCGCTGAGGATCTGCGGGTCGGCGTCGGCGAGGAATCGGCGTCGGGCGTCGGCATCCGGCCACGCCGACACGTGCAGGTTGAGCCGGGCCATCGCGCGGTGGGCGAAGCTGCTGATCACCGAGACGTAGGTGAACGCCTGGCGTTGGAAGACGAGGTTCGCGACCGCCATCCGCTCACCGTCGTCGCTGACGGTCGCGCCCTGCTGTGCGGCCAGCGCGCGCAGCAGGTGGAACCCGCGTGCGACCTCCTCGACGTCGTCGGGGATCAGCAGGGCGGCACCGGTCGACCCCGAGCTCGTGCCGTGCAGCATCCGTCCGAGGTCGGCGTCGAGCGGCACGTGCGCACCGAGGTCGGCGACGAGGTCGCTGCGGCGGGTGGTCGGGTAGTCGACGAGCGCGGCATCCGCGGGCATCGCGCGGTGCCTCAGCGTGCGGCGAACCGCGGCCAGGTGATCGGCGAGCCATCCGTCCGTCGGGAGCGGATGCCGTACCCGCTCGACCTGCGCGGCGCTCAGCCGGTCACCGGTCGCGTGCGTCCACTGCGGGGCGTCGGGATGCCGTCGCCACCGGGTGAGGCGGGCGGCCCCCGCATCGTCGAGGGTCGGCCAGCGCTCGGCATCCGTGAGCACCGCTGCCGCCCCGGGTGCGTACTCGGCGAGTGCGAGCGGATCGATGGCGTCGGGGTCGTCGGGAACGCCGACCCCCTCGGCGTCACTCACTGGAGTACCGGGCCGCCGCCTCCTTGCGACGCGCCTCCTGCAGCTTGCGGGCGATCTCGGCGCGATGCCGGTGCCCCTCGTAGGCATCCGCGAGCGCCTTGTCACGGGCGAGGGAGTCGACCGCGGCGAGCAGAGACGAGGCGGTCTGCGCGTCTTCGCCCTCCGGCAGGTATCCGCGCCAGAGCAGGAACGTGCGCGCCGCCTCGATGCGCCGCTCGTCGTCGGAGATCCAGCTCAGCGGGTCGGACACGGGGGCGAGCCGCAGTGCGAGCGCATCGACCGCGAGGGCAGCGGCGCCCCCTCCCACCGGGGAGGAGAACGGGGCGACGAGCTCCTCACTCGCGACGATCCAGAGCGCGATCGCCGCTCCCCGGCGCACGCGCTCATCGTCGGCGAAGCGCACGCAGGCCGGCGCCATCCCGAGCACGTCACCCCCGAGCGCGCGCACGGAGACGCGGTCGTCGAGGAACATCTGCGGCACCGCCGAGAGCCGGGCGGCGATCGCGTCGAGTGCGGGGCCCGGGCGGGCGCGCGTCCACGCCTCCTGCTCCCCGCCGGACCGCTCGCTCCAGGCCGCGAGCAGCTCTTCCGTCGACGCCTGCTCGTTCTCCGCCCGCTCCGTCTCAGCCATGCAGTCGCTCCGCGAGGGCGGCGCAGGCCGCGGGGGCATCGTCCATGCTCGACAGGTACACCACGTCGTACCCGTCGCGCCGGGCGAGGTCGGAGACGCGGTGGAGTCGGTCCATGAGCACGAGCGTACCCGTGGTGAGCTTCTCCCTCACCGCCCGGGCGACGCCCGCGAAGGGCTCGTTCCCGACGCCGAACATCGACACGAGCCCGTCGTCGGAGAGCACCACGACATGGCGCTGCACCTCCTCGGTCGCGCGCGGCAGAGCCGCGTAGCGGGAGCCGTACAGATCGAGCGGGAACGAAGTGCCGCCGCCGAAGAACACGCAGAGGGCGCCGACGATCTCGGCGGGGTCGCGGCTGGCGCGCTCCATGCCCGCGACCTGCCCGGCGGCGGAGAAACTGGTCACGCGCACGCGCCCGCCGCCGCGGAGCACCGACAGCGCGAGGATCGTGCCGGCCAGCACGGCCGGAGACCCGGCGCGGGGGTTGCGCATCGACCCGGACGAGTCGATGTAGAGGTCGATCTCGATGCTCGTCTCGCGCACGACCGGGTCGTCGTCCAGTTCCGAGCGGCGCCGCGTGGTCACCCCGGGAATGACCCGACCGCCGCGCAGGGTGGCGGCCCAGTCGATGTCGCCGATCGCGTCTCCGGTCTCCCACAGTTCGAGCGGCCCGGGGAGCCCTCCGGCGGGCTGCGCCGGCGCGCGCCGCGTGTAGGGGCGCACCCGACTCGCCGCCTCGGTGCGGTACCAGGCCGCGAGCACCTCGGCCTGATCGAGGTCGGAGTAGAGCCCCAGCGTGCGGGCGACGTCGAGGCGCTGTCCGGGCTGCGACGACTCGTCGTCGTCAGGCTCCACCGCCTCCGCCGCCCCCGGATGCGCCGGGAGGTCGCCGCGCAGACGCTGATCCGCGAGGATGCGGCCGAGTTCCTCGGCGCTCGGCCCTTTCTCGTCGGCCGCGCAGCCGACCCCGCCGACGGTGGGCACCTCGCGCGCGGCATCCTGCCGTTCGGCGATGTAGGGCGCCGCGATCACCCCGAACCGCACCGCACCCGACACCGGGTCGGCGCCGAACGTGCGCACCGCATCGGCGACCAGCGCGGCATCGACGACGGGATTCGTCGTGCGCGCGCCGGCGAGCTCGGCGGCGATGCGCGCGCTCTCGGCCTTGCGCTCGCGCAGGATGCGCTCCTTCTCACGGTGCCTCTCGGCGATCGTGTCGAGCGGCGGCAGCTGTTCGTGCGCGACGGCGGGCGGCGGGGCGGGCGGGGCGTCGATCGCGCAGAGCGTGCCGGCCGGCAGCCGCCACAGGATCTCGTAGGCGCGGCAGTACACCCACCACAGTCGATCGGCGCTGCCGGCGGGTGCGGGGTACAGCACACGACCGAGACGGATGATCCCCGGCTCGCCCGCGGCATCCGCCTCGGCCCGCTGCAACTGCGCGAGCCGGGTGTTGACGAGCAGATCGTTCCAGAGGTTGGCGAGCAGGCCGATATCGGATGCCGCGGGCGCGCGCGACGAGACCGCGGCGAGCGCCCGTGCCATCTGATGCCGCACCTTCAGCCCGTCGATCCGGGTGCTCGGGGCGAGCACGTGGTGTCCGACCTCGTGCGCCAGCATGCTCCAGAGCTCGTCGGCGAGGCCGCGGCCGGCGAGGTAGTCGGGGTCGATCGAGACGGACGGTGGGAAGGTGAACCAGGCGGGCGCCCCGGCTTTCGCGTGCGCACCGGGCAGCACGATCGGGTCGTTCAGTCGTACACCCCACAGCGTGAGCGCGCGCTCCCAGGCCGCGCGCACGGTCTCGTCGACCGCTGCGCGGGGAACCTTTCCCGTCCTCACGCGGCGTCTCGCACGTGCACCCAGGCGAGGTGGGTGTCGGGCCCGATGACGACGCTCACGCCGTCGGTTGCGGGGGTGGATGCCGCGGGGTCGGAGGCCGCAGCTTCGGGCTCGACGGACGCCGTGAGCCGGGCGCCCCACACGTCGGCGTCGAGACGCCACCACTCCCCCGCGACGAGGATCGCGAACGCTCCGGCATCCGCGAGGCGCACGACCCGGTCCGGCGGACGGATCCACGCGCCGCCGACGCCGCGGAACCCTCCGGTCGCGAGCACGTATCCGCGCTCGTCCGCACGCCCGGGCCACCAGAACCGGTCGGTGCGCTGTCGGCGCAGGAACGCTTCGAGGAGCTCGATGCCGATCCCGAGGGTCGCGGCGGCCGCCCGCCGCTCGACCGCCGGCTCGATGCGTTCGACCCGGGTCAGGGCGTCATCGCGCAGAGCCAGGGCGCCGGACCGCCACGCCGCGATCGCGACGAGGTCGAGAGCGCGCTCGCGATCGGCCGCCGCATCCGCATCCTCCGCGAGGCCCGCGGCGAGCGCTCGGACGAACAGCCCCACCTCGCCGTGCGCGCGGCGCACGCCCTCGATCGCGGCGGCGATGTCGAGTCCCGCGGCCGTCAGGTCGGGCGGCGAGGCGGGCGGGAAGGAGTCCCGCGCATTCGCGAGCTGCAGCGGGCGGCGGATCACCCGCGGGTCTCCTGCCAGCGGGCGAACGCGGTGTAGCGCTGATGGAGGTACTTGAGCGCGATCACGTCGTCGAAGTCGCGGCCGTAGAGCTTGCCGACGCCGGCGATGCGGCGCAGCTGCGCCTCGATCGCGGTGATCCGGCGCGAGACGTCGAGAGCCGAGACACCGTCGAGTCCTCGGTCGAGTTCGCCGAGGAGCGCGGCCACCGGGTCGTCGGCATCGCGGCCGAGCATGTCGTACTGGCGGCACGACTGCACGAACAGGTCATTCAGCCAGCTCACGGTGTCGGTGGCGAGTTCGCGCTCGGCACCCACGTCGAAGCGCGGGTGGGTGTCGTTGGGCAGCAGTTTTCCCCGCAGCACGAAGGGCAGGATCGCGGCGATGTCGGCGAGCTCGACGGCATCCGCTCCTCGGAACCAGGCCATCGCCTTCGCGTAGAGGATGAGGGTCTGCAGCGCGCGCACCGAGAGGCCGTTGCGCGTCTGGGCGCCGAGGTCGACCTCGAGGTCGGCGCCGCTGTTCGCCTCGATGACCTCGCCGACGCTGCCGCCCGCGGTCGTCACGACGTCTTTCGTGCGGTACTCGAAACGGCGTCCGCCGTGCTGCACGAACTCGAAGTGGCTGAGGAAGAACCGCAGGCGGTGGCGCACGCCGTCGGGGATCGGCACGGCGCGGATCAGGGCGCGCATCCGCTCCTGTTCGGCCGCATCGAAGCGCAGTTCCGTCGGCACGTGCTCCTCGGGCTTCTCCCCCGCCTCGACCCGCGTGATGAGCTCGTCGAGGAAGCGGCTGTTGAAGCCGGCGGCCTGCACCGTGACGTCCATGCGATCGCGGAGCGCCTGGATCACCGGGAACGTCCCCCCGCCCGCATCGTCGTTCGCGGTGAAGAACCAGCTCTCGACGCCGCCGTGCGGTGCGGTGCGTCGCATCTGGTCGTGGCTCTCGACGTACCCCTCGGCGACCATCGTCAGCAGCGCCGACTGCGTCTTGGTGGGGACGCGGTTGTACTCGTCGATGATCTTCACCGGGAGGCCGAGCCAGTCGCGCCACGCGATGCGGATGTCGCTGAGCTTCTCGGCCTCGACGAGGTCGCGCGGCAGCGGAATGCCCACGAGGTCGCTCACCGTGAGCTGCGGCTGCCCCTGCTGCACGGCCCGGCGCACGTCGTCGGCCCCGGTGCCGGCGAGCACGCCCATGAGCACGGCGACCGTCGTCTTGCCGCGCCCCGGCCCGCCGATCAGGAGGCACTTGCCGCCGACCGCGAACGTGAGCAGTGGCAGCAGCACGTTCGACGAGAAGGATGCCTGAGTGGGCAGCGAGACCTTGGCATCGGCGTCGCCGAGCGCGATCGAGAGCGGCTCGCCGTGCGAGAACTCGATGTCGTAGTACGGGGAGATGACGGCCCGATTGACCATCCAGTAGTAGGCCTGGCGCAGCTTCTCGTCGAGGGGCACCGCGGTCGCCGCCGCTGCCGGGCGGAAGAGCTCCTCGGCGGTCATCTGCCCGACGCCGTGATCGGCTCCCGGGTTGGTGGGCGATGCGGACACGCGGCTCCAGCGATCGGACATGCGATCATCCTACGGGCGGCGGCTCAGGGCCTCCCGTCGCCCTCTCCGGTCCGACCGCCCGCACCGTGCGCGTCCGCGCGGTTCGTTGCCGACTCGTGCGCAGCCGCGCCGTACGCAGCCGACCCGTGCGCGGCCGCGCGCTGCAGGGCGCGCTGCTCGTCCATCGGGCGCGCCTCGAGCGGGATCGCGAAGCTGAGGTGCGCGGCCAGCAGCGGTTCGAGAGCGGATGCCGCGGCCTGCACGCGCGCCGGCACGTCGCCGCGCACCTCGAGCCAGGGCACCGGCTGCGCGGCGAGGACATCGCGGAAGCGCTGCTGCATGTCGTGGCGGATGTGCTCGCCGTCGCGCATGCCGTCCTGTTCGAACGGGATCTCGTCGCCCGTGAGCACGTAGAGGAGGGGGCGGTGGCCGTCGGCGGCGCGGTGCAGGCGCTCGGCGACCGTGCCGACGTAGCGCTCGTGCCAGAGCGCGGTCGCGAGCACATCGGTGTCGCACACCAGCACCGGGCGCGGCACACGGCGCAGCGCCCGCTCCTCGAGGGCGATCTGCCGGTCGACGATGAGGTCGAACTCGTCGCTGCGCCAGGGCGCCTCGAGCCCGCCCTCGCGCACTTCGGAGTGCTCCCGCCCGTACTCGGGAACCCACAGCGTGCCGAGGTGCGCGGCCAGCGCCTCGGCGAGCGTCGTGGACCCGGTCGACTCGGCGCCGAGAACGACGACCCGGGGAGTGAGCGACGCCCGCACGGCCGGCGCGAGCTCGTGCCAGAGCGCCGCGGGGTCGGCGCGGATCGCCGTGCCCGACACCGGGTTGATCCGTCGGCCCTCGTCGATGCGCACCCAGTGCGCACCGAGGCGCTGCGCGAGTTCTCCGCCGTACGCGTCGCACGAGTAGACGGTGTCGACGGGTCCGTCGAGCAGCGACTCGATCACGGTGAGGTGCTCACGCCACGCGGCATCCGATCCGAAGTCCACCGGGGCGTCGTCCATCGCCGCCACGACCCGCGCGCCGGGGTGCGATTCACGGATCCAGTCGGCGCGCGTCTCGAGCGGGATCGATTCGACGGATGCTCCGAGCACCTGCACGGTGACGCGCTCGCTGCGCCGTTCGGCCTCGCGGATGAGGTGCGAATGCCCGCTGTGGAACGGATAGAACTTGCCGATCACGAGCCCGTGGCCCTCGCGGCGCGGTGCGGCGGCCGTCACGCGGGCGCCTCGACGCGTTCGCGCTCCCGCTCGTCGGCCGCCACTCGGCGCCACGAGGTGAAGCCGAACACGCACAGGCCGATGAAGAGCAGGTACAGCGCCGCGATGACCCACAGCCCGGTGACGATCGAGATGCCGATGATCACGACGTCGACACCGATCCAGACGAACCAGTTCTGGATCCACTTGCGGTTGAGCATGTACTGCGCGACGAGGCTCGCCGAGGTGGTGAGCGCATCCGCGACCGCGACCTCCGAGTCGGTGAACGACGTGAGCACCCACACCAGCACAGCGGCACCGGCGATCCCCGCGAGCACCAGCCACGGCACCGCCCGGCGCCGAGTGCTCGCGATGTAGGTGCGACTCTGTTCCTCACCCCGCGTCCACCGCCACCAGCCGTGCACGCCCATCACGAGGTAGACCGCCTGCAGACCGGCGGCGGCGTAGACACCCGCGCCGAGGAAGACGACGAAGAGCACGACGTTGTTGGCGATGCCGATCGGATACGTCCACACGTTGCGGAGCCCCGCCAGGAGCACGCAGACCGCGCCGGTCACGAAACCGAGCACCTGCTGCCACTCGGCGATCAACCAGTCGAGCACGACGGGCCTAGAGCTCGACGCCGACGAGAACCGGCTCGGGCTGCAGCACGAGACCGAACTCGCTGTGCACCCGGCTCTGGATGAAGCGCGCGAGCTCGGCGACCTCCGCGGCGGTCGCGCCGCCCCGGTTCGTGAGGGCGAGCGCGTGCTTGGTCGACACCGAGGCGCGCGAACGCGGCAGCTTGAACCCCTTGCGGATGCCGGCCTGCTCGATGAGCCACGCGGCGCTGACCTTGACGTCGGCCGCTTCACGCGCCGGTGCCGGGATCAGACCTCCGTAGGACGCGAGCGGGATGACGGTGACGGTGTCGAGATCGGGTGAGACCGGCCAGCGCGGACACTCCGGCGGGAGGGCGCGGGCGACGGACTCCGTGACGATCGCGTTCTGGAAGAACGACCCGACGCCGTGCGTATCGGGATCGACCCGGTCCCACAGCATCCCCTTCGAGGCGCGCGTGGCGAGGATGCGCTCGCGCACCCACGACAGCGGCACGGGGGCGTCGTCGCCGAGGGTCAGCGCCCGGCGCAGCTGCTCACCGCGCACGATGCGCTCCCGCGCGACCAGCAGATCGACCGTGATCGACAGGATCACGGCCCGCCGCTCGGGCTCGCTGCCGTAGTGGTGCTTGAGCACCGAGGTGCGGAACCCGAGGCCCAGCTCGGAGGCCGGGACCGTCGAGATCTCGCCGGTCGCCGCGTCGATCAGCTCGACCTCGACCAGGGTCTCCTGGATCTCCTGCCCGTACGCCCCGATGTTCTGCACGGGAGCGGCCCCGACGGTGCCGGGGATGCCGCTCATCGCCTCGAGCCCGGCGTAGCCGTGTTCGACCGCGTACGCGACGAGTTCGTCCCACCCGTGGCCCGCCTGGGCGCGCAGCCGGATGCGGCCCTCGTGGGGCGAGGGCAGCTCGTCGATGCCGCGGGTGAGCACCCGGATGACGGTGCCCTCGAACTGCTCGTCGCCGACGAAGAGGTTCGAGCCTCCGCCGAGCACGAACCACTCATCGCCGCGCGACCACGTCTCGCGGAGCGCACTGACGAGCCCCTCGGCGGTCGTGGCGTCGAGCATCCGCTCGGGCGCACCGCCCGTGGCGATGGTGGTGAGCGCGGAAAGCGGGATCGGCGTGATCTCGTGCACCTCGGCGTCGCCCATCAGACCGCGATGCGCAGCTGCGCCTTGACGAGCACAGTGGCCTCGCCGAAGGTGACCTTGAGGTCGACGCGCGCGGACGCCTCGTCGACGGCGCCGATCGTGGCCAGCACGTGCACGTCGGCACCGTGCTCGGGGTCGACGACGACGGGCTTCGTGAAGCGCACGCCGTAGTCGAGGATGCGGGTCTGCGGGTCGAGGGCCGCGACGACCACCGACGAGGCGATGCCCATCGTGAGCATGCCGTGCGCGAGCACGCCGGGCAGCCCGACGGAGACAGCGACGTCGTCGCGGTAGTGGATGGGGTTGAAGTCGCCGGAGGCCCCGGCGTAACGGACGAGCGACTCGCGCGTCAGGTGCACGGTGCGCTCAGCGATCACGTCTCCGATCGAGTACGCCATCACTCCCCCTCTCCGACCAGCAGCACGCTGGTCGCGGTCACGACATGGGCACCTGCGGCATCCGTGATCTCGGCCTCGCTCGTGATGAGCGCGTTGCCGGCCATCATGCGGATGCCGGTGACCCGCAGTTGCGCGCTGAGCTCGTCACCCGCGACGATCGGCCGCGTGTACGAGAAGCGCTGCTCGGCGTGGATCGTGCGCGCCAGCACGATGCCCGAATCCTCGGCGCCCAGGAGCTGCTGGAGCGTGAGGTCCTGGATGACCATCGGGAACGTCGGGGGCGCGACCACGTCCGCGAAGCCGGCCGCGCGGGCCGCCTCGACGTCGGTGTGCTGCGGAGCATCGGCGAAGACGGCGCGGGCGAACTCGCGCACCTTCTCACGACCGACGAGGTACGGGGGCGTCGGCGGGAACTCCCGGCCGACCAGTTCTGGGTTCACTGGCACCCCTCGATCCTATCGAGGGTCGCCGACAGCCGCCCCGCCCGCCGGTGCAGTCAGTCCTTCTTCTTGCGGCCCCGGATCGCCTTGAGCGCCATCTGCACAGCGATCACGACGAGATATGCCGCGAAGAGGATGTTGCCCGTGCCGGGATCGATCAGCGTCGCGAGCCAGGCGCCGAGCGCGGTCGTGGTGCAGGCGGCGACACCGATGAGAGCGGCGGCGAGCAGATCGACGTTGCGGTTGCGGAGGTTGCCGAACGTGCCGGAGACCGCGGTGGGGATCATCATGAGGAGCGACGTTCCCTTGGCGACCAGGTCGCTCGTGCCGAAGGCGAGCATGAGCACCGGAACGACGATCACACCCCCGCCCACGCCGATGAGGCCCGCGAGCACACCGGTGCCCACGCCGACGACGACGAGCGCGATGCCCGAGATCCAGGTGAGATCGAAGGGCGCATCCCGCGAGGGGATCACGAGGAAGAGGCTCACGATCACGACGAGGAGGAAACCCACGAAGCCCCAGCGCAGGGCGGTCTGCGAGATGCGCGGCAGCAGGCGGGTGCCGATCTGGGCGCCGACGACGGCGCCCGCGGCGAGGATCAGGGCGGGGACCCATGCGACGGACCCCGAGGCGGCGTACGAGATCACACCGACGGCCGCGGTGGGGACGATCGCGGCGAGCGAGGTACCGGCCGCGAGGCGCTGATCGAAGTGCAGGAACAGCACCAGCAGCGGGACGATCACCGTGCCGCCGCCGACCCCGAAGAGTCCGGAGAGGAGGCCGGCGAGCAGGCCGATCCCGATGAACGTCGTATAGGCCCGCGGTCCGCGGAACGGTCTCGTGGCCGCGTCGTTCACGTCTCTCCTTCACACGCGGCCCTGGACGTGGCCGCACCGTCCGCCAGCCTACTCCCGCGCGGGGCGTGCGCCGGACTCGAGGCTCTGCGTCAGCTGCGCGACCTGCGCGCGCAGCTCGCGCAGCTCGGCGAGCACCGCGGCCTCGCCGTGACCGCCGACGGTCACCTCGTGGACGGGGGCCTCGCCGTTGCGGACGCGGTCCTCGTCGAGGCCCTGCATCGCGTCCACGATCACCGCGATGAACAGGTTGAGGACCGTCAGCGCGCTGATCAGCACGAAGGGCACGAAGAACGCCGGCGCCCAGGGAATCTCGGCGCTCACCGTCCGCGCGATCGCGCTCCAGGAGTCGAGCGTCATGATCTGGAAGAGCGAGAAGAGCGACGCCCCCATGTCACCGAAGTACTCGGGGAAGCGCGCCCCGAACAGCATCGTCGACATCACCGCACCGACGTAGAACACGATCACCAGCAGCGCCGCGATGGAGACGATGCCGGGCACCGCGCGCACGAGCGCGTCGACGACACGACGCAGCGAAGGGATCACCGAGATCAGACGCAGCACCCGCAGCACCCGCAACGCCCGCAGCACCGCGAAGCCGTCGGCGCCCGGGATCAGGGCCACGCCGATCACCAGGAAGTCGAACACGTTCCACGCGTTGCGGAAGAACCCCAGGCGTTCGGCGTACAGCTTGAGCGCGATCTCGATCAGGAAGATGCCGAGGCAGATCTTGTCGAGCACGTGCAGCAGCCCGCCGAACGACTCCGTCACCGCCGGGGAGGTCTCCAACCCGAGGATCACGGCGTTGACAAGGATGACGACGATGATGAAGGTCTGCACCGGCGACGAGAGCACGAAGCGTCCCACCGCCGCTCGCGAGTGCCAGGCGTCCGTTCGCATGACGGAATCCTTTCATGCCGTCCGCCGTACACGCGAAGAAGCCCGCCACCTCAGAGGTGACGGGCTTCTCTCGAGTCGAGTGATTACTCGGACTTCTCCTCGGCGGCAGGCGCCTCGGTGGTGTCTTCGGCGGCGGGAGCCTCCTCGGCGGGAGCCTCCTCGACGACCTCGGCGGTCTCCTCGGCGGGAGCCTCCTCGACCGGCTTCTCCGCCTGGGGGGCGGCAGCGGCCTTCTTGGTCGACTTCGCCTTCGGCGTGACGGGCTCGAGGACGAGCTCGATCACGGCCATGGGAGCGTTGTCGCCCTTGCGGTTGCCGACCTTGGTGATGCGCGTGTAGCCACCCTCGCGGTCAGCGACCAGCGGAGCGATCTCGGTGAAGAGCGTGTGCACGACTTCCTTGTCACCGATGACCGAGAGCACGCGACGGCGTGCGTGCAGGTCTCCGCGCTTGGCGAAGGTGATGAGACGCTCGGCGAGCGGACGCAGGCGCTTGGCCTTCGTCTCGGTCGTCTTGATCGACTTGTGGGTGTACAGCGCAGCGGCGAGGTTGGCAAGCAGCAGGCGCTCGTGGGCGGGGCCGCCTCCGAGGCGGGGACCCTTAGTGGGCTTGGGCATAATCGTCTAACTCCTGGTCAGAAAGGTCGGGTATCAGAAGGACTCGTCTTCGCTGCCGCCGTAGAAGTGGGCGCCGTCGAAACCGGGCACCGAATCCTTGAGCGACAGACCGAGCGAGATGAGCTTGTCGCGCACCTCGTCGACCGACTTCTGGCCGAAATTGCGGATGTTCATGAGCTGCGTCTCCGACAGGGCGACGAGCTCGGAAACGGTGTTGATGCCCTCACGCTTCAGGCAGTTGTACGAGCGGACCGACAGGTCGAGGTCCTCGATCGGCATCGACAGCTCGCTGGAGTTCACAGCCTCCACCGGCGCCGGGCCGATCTCGATGCCCTCGGCCTCGACGTTCAGCTCGCGAGCGAGACCGAACAGCTCGGTGAGCGTCTTGGCAGCCGAAGCGACGGCGTCGCGGGGGCTGATCGAGTTCTTCGTCTCGACGTCCAGGACGAGCTTGTCGAAGTCGGTGCGCTCCCCGGCACGGGTCGCGTCGACGCGGTAGCTCACCTTGAGGACCGGCGAGTAGATCGAGTCGATCGGGATCTGACCGGCCTCGGCGTACTCGTTGCGGTTCTGCGTCGCCGAGACGTAGCCACGGCCACGCTCGATCGTGAGCTCGAGCTCGAACTTCGCGGTGTCGTTGAGCGTCGCGATGACGAGCTCGGGGTTGTGCACCTCGACACCGGCCGGAGCCGAGATGTCAGCGGCGGTCACTTCGCCCGCACCGGTCTTGCGCAGGTACGCGGTGATGGGCTCGTCGCGCTCGGAGGAGACGACCAGCTGCTTGATGTTGAGGATGATCTCGGTGACATCCTCCTTCACACCGGGGATCGTGCTGAACTCGTGCAGCACGCCGTCGAGACGGACGCTGGTGACAGCGGCACCGGGGATCGACGACAGCAGGCTGCGACGCAGCGCGTTGCCGATCGTGTATCCGAAGCCGGGCTCCAGAGGCTCGATGATGAACCGGCTCCGGTTCTCGACGATCTTTTCCTCGGTGAGTGTGGGACGCTGTGCAATGAGCACTCTGTGTTCCTTTCGATCACATGACCGCTATATGACATGTGGTGGGTGAGGTCTTGAGTTGTGGAAGTCGATGCCCGCGAACGGGCGGGCGAGCCGCTCGGCCCCGACCGCTCAGAGAACGGGACGGGGCGAGCGGCTCGCGAGCCGGATCAGACGCGGCGACGCTTCGGCGGGCGGCATCCGTTGTGCGCCTGCGGGGTGACGTCCTGGATCGAGCCCACCTCGAGGCCGGCGGCCTGGAGCGAGCGGATCGCGGTCTCGCGGCCGGAGCCCGGACCCTTCACGAGGACGTCGACCTTCTTGACGCCGTGCTCGGCGGCCTGGCGGGCAGCCGACTCGGCTGCCATGCCGGCGGCGTACGGGGTCGACTTGCGCGAGCCCTTGAAGCCCACGCCACCCGACGATGCCCACGCGATGACGGCGCCGGACGGGTCGGTGATCGAGACGATCGTGTTGTTGAACGTCGACTTGATGTGGGCCTGGCCCAGCGCGATGTTCTTCTTTTCCTTGCGGCGCGGCTTGCGCGCGGCGGCCTTGGGTGCAGCCATGAAAGTGTTCTCCTAGTCCCTGGGGCCGCGCTTAGCGGGCCTTCTTCTTGCCGGCGACGGTGCGCTTCGGGCCCTTGCGGGTACGGGCGTTGGTCTTGGTGCGCTGACCGCGGACCGGGAGACCACGACGGTGGCGGATGCCCTCGTAGGAGCCGATCTCGACCTTGCGGCGGATGTCTGCGGCGACCTCACGGCGGAGGTCACCCTCCACCTTGTAGTTGCCTTCGATGTGGTCGCGGAGGGCGATCAGCTGGTCGTCGCTGAGGTCCTTCACGCGGATGCTCTCATCGATGTCGGTCGCCTTGAGGATCTCGACCGAGCGGGTACGGCCGACGCCGTAGATGTAGGTAAGGGCGATCACCACGCGCTTGTCGCGCGGGATGTCAACGCCGGCAAGACGTGCCATGCGGTTCTCCTGGGTGTTGTGGAGGTGTGGAACAGGATCGGTGCCCGGGCCTCCGCCCCGAGGTGTCCCCCACTCGCGTGGGATCTGATCCTGCCGTTCGTGTATTCAGTTGTGTCAGATCAGAAGAGTGATCAGCCCTGGCGCTGCTTGTGGCGCGGGTTGCTCTTGCAGATCACCATGACGCGGCCGTGGCGGCGGATCACCTTGCAGTGATCGCAGATGGGCTTGACGCTGGGGTTGACCTTCATGATGTTTCCTGTTCGCTGTCTTCGTACCGCCCCGCTGCGGGGCAGGCCGTTACTTCTCGACCGATCAGCGGTAGCGGTAGACGATACGGCCGCGGGTGAGGTCGTAGGGGCTGAGCTCCACGACCACGCGGTCCTCGGGGATGATACGGATGTAGTTCTGCCGCATCTTGCCGGAGATCGTTGCCAGGACCTTGTGTCCGTTGCTGAGCTCAACGCGGAACATCGCGTTGGGAAGAGCCTCGGAGATCACGCCCTCGATCTCGATGACACCGTCTTTCTTAGCCATAGCCTCGCTGACGCTTCTGCAGACCGGTCGATCTGCGGTGGGTGATTGGTTTGTTGGTGCTGCGCCGACGGACACGCCGAATCAGTGCGCAAGGCACCAAAGATCTATGTTAGACGACGCGGGGGCATCCGGCAACCTGAGCCGGAAGCATCCGCGCGTCGCCCGCCGTGCACGCCACGAGGGCGGCCCCGCGACAGGACCGCCCTCGTCGTGATGCGGATCCGCTCAGGGCAGGATCTGCGCGAAGCGCGACTGGATGTCGGCGTTCTCGATGCGCTCACCGTTGATCTCGACGGTGGGCGTGCCCTGGATCTCGTGCTGGTTGGTCTGGTCGCGAACGAAGTTCATGTAGGTGCCGTCCGCGATGCAGTCGGCTGCCGCACCCGCCCCGACCTGCTCGGCGTAGGACGCGAGCTCTTCGTCGGTGTAGCCGGCGGTGTTCTCCTGCGGCTGGTTGGTGAACATGAAGTTGAAGAAGTCGAGGAACGAGTCCGGCGCGTTCTCGGCGACGCAGTACGCGGCGCCCGCGGCACGGGTCGAGTACTTCGTGTTCTGCGAGTACCGGTCGAGGATCGAGATCGGGTGGATGTTCAGCGTGATGTCATCGCTCGCGGCGGCGGACTGGAGCTGCTCGCCGTACGCGTCTTCGAAGTCGCCGCAGATGGGGCACATGAAGTCGACGAAGACGTCGACCTCGTCATCGCCGCCACCGAAGCTGATCGCGCCGGTCTCCTGGTTGACGTTGCCACCCTCGGGGGCGACGCCGGGGGCCGTGGCCTGGTTGTTCAGGAACACCACGAGCCCGCCGAGGACGACCAGCACGACGACGACTGCTGCGGACACCCCGATCGCGAACCAGTTGGTGTTGCTCTTCGCCGCTGCCATTGTCTTCCGTTTCTCTCGGTCTCGCCGCAGTTATTGCGGACGCAAGTACCCTGTGATCTTCCTGCATCAGCCTATGGGGTTCGTGTGAGGCGAACCTTGCCTGCAGTTCACGCTTGCGTAACGGATGCCGGGGGCAGCCGATGAGACGAGATGCTCTGGAGCGTCAGGCGACGGGAACCGGCGTCACGCCGAAGGGCGCGAGGCCCGCTGCGCCGCCGTCGGGGGCGGTGAGCACCCAGAGCCCGTTCTCATGCACGGCGACGCTGTGCTCCCAGTGCGAGCCGTCCGAGCCGTCGACGGTCGAGACGGTCCAGTCGTCGTCCTCGATGAACGTCTCCTCGCCGCCCGCGGTCACCATCGGCTCGATCGCGAGCACGAGGCCCGGCTTCACCTCGGCTCCGGGGTCGGGCGTGCGGTAGTTGAAGACGCTCGGCGCCTCGTGCATCTTGCGGCCGATGCCATGGCCGACGTACTCGCGCAGGATGCCGTAGGTCTCCCCCGACACGGCGGAGGGGCCCTGGGCCTCGATGTACCCCTGGATCGCGGCGCCCAGGTCACCGAGATGCGAGGCGGTCGCCATCGCGGCGATGCCGGCCCACATGGACCCTTCCGTCACGCGCGAGAGCTCCTCGCGATTCGCGACGACGTCCGGTCGCGTCTCATCGGGGACGACGACGGTGATCGCACTGTCGCCGTTCCACCCCTGGTACTGCGCACCGCAGTCGACCGAGACGATGTCGCCGGGCTGCAGCACCAGATCGCCGGGGATGCCGTGCACGACCTGCTCGTTGACCGAGACGCAGATCGTGTGGTGGTAACCGCGCACGAGCTGGAAGTTCGATTCCGCGCCGCGAGCGAGGATCACGCGATTCGCCTCGGCGTCGAGCTCGAGCGTCGTCACCCCGGGGCGGATCAGCGGACGGACGGCGTCGAGCGCCGCCGCCGTGATCAGCCCGGGCTCGACCATCGATCGGAGCTGGGCCGGGGTCTTGTAGATCGACCGGCGGAACATCTCGGAGCCGCTCAGACGGCGACGCGCAGACCGCGTGCGTCGAGCGCGGCGACGATGCGCTCCGTGATCTCGTCGAGCGAGCCGACGCCGTCGATACGGTCGACGATGCCCTTCTCGCTGTAGACGTCGATGATCGGGGCGGTCTCTCGCTCGTAGATGTCGAGCCGGTGGGCGATCGCCTCTTCGGTGTCGTCGGAGCGCCCCTGCTCGATCGCACGGAGACTCAGACGCGAGATGCTCTCGTCGCGCGGCACGTCGAGGAGGATCACGGCGTCGAGAGACTCGCCACGTCCCGCGAGGAACTCCTCGAGGTGGCCGACCTGAGCCGTGTTGCGGGGATACCCGTCGAGGAGGAAGCCGTTCGCGGCGTCGTCCTGCGCCAGACGATCGCGCACGATCTCGCCCGTCAGCTCGTCGGGGACCAGGTCGCCGCGGTCGAGGATCGCGGTCACCTTCTGTCCGAGTTCCGTGCCGCCCTTGATATTGGCGCGGAAGATGTCGCCCGTCGAGACGACGGGGATGCCGAAGGTCTCGGCGATGCGCACACCCTGCGTGCCCTTGCCGGAGCCCTGCGGGCCGACGATCAGGAGACGTGCGGATGCCGTCATCGGAGGAGCCCTTCGTAGTGACGCTGCTGCAGCTGGGCGTCGATCTGCTTGACCGTCTCGAGACCCACACCGACGATGATGAGAATCGACGCGCCACCGAACGGGAAGTTCTGGTTGGCACCGACCGTCGCCAGGGCGATCAGCGGGATGAGGGCGATCAGACCCAGGTAGATCGAGCCCGGCAGCGTGATGCGCGTCAGGACGTAGTCGAGGTACTCGGCGGTCGGACGACCCGCGCGGATGCCGGGGATGAAACCGCCGTACTTCTTCATGTTGTCGGCGACCTCGACCGGGTTGAACGTGATCGCGACGTAGAAGTAGGTGAAGCCGATGATGAGCAGGAAGTACGCCGCCATGTAGATCGGGTGGTTGCCCGTGGTGAAGTACGTGCTGATCCAGGTGACCCACGCGGCGGGCGTCGAGCCGTCCTGCGGGGTGTTGAACTGCGCGATGAGCGCGGGGATGTACAGCAGCGACGAGGCGAAGATGACCGGGATCACACCCGCCATGTTGACCTTGATCGGGATGTAGGTGTTCGTGCCGCCGTAGGTACGGCGTCCGACCATCCGCTTGGCGTACTGCACCGGGATGCGCCGCTGCGACTGCTCGACGAACACGACGAGACCCATGACGATGATTCCGACGAGCAGCACGAGCAGGAAGACCTCGAAGCCCTTCGTCTGCCAGATGAGGCTCATCGCGCCGGGGAAGGTCGCGGCGATCGAGGTGAAGATGAGGAGCGACATGCCGTTGCCGACGCCGCGCTCGGTGACCAGCTCGGCGAACCACATGATGAGGCCGGTACCGGCGGTCATCGCCATGATGATGAGCAGCTGTGCCCACCAGACGTCGTTCGTGAGCAGGTTCTGGCAGGCCGCGAGATCGGTCGTGCCGAACAGCTGGCCGCTGCGCGCGACGGTGACGAGAGTCGTCGACTGCAGCAGCGCGAGGGCGATGGTGAGGTAACGCGTGTACTGGGTGAGGCGGGCCTGGCCGGCCTGGCCTTCCTTGTGCAGCGCCTCGAAGTGCGGGATGACCACTCGCAGGAGCTGCGTGATGATCGTCGCGGTGATGTAGGGCATGACACCCAGCGCGAAGATCGACAGCTGCAGGAGTGCGCCACCCGAGAAGAGGTTGACCAGACCGAGAAGACCCTCGGTCCCGTTGTTGGCTGCGAGGCACTCCTCGACGTTCGGGAAGTTCACGAACGGAGCGGGAACGTTGGAGCCGAGTCGGTAGATGGCGATGATGGCCAGGGTGAAACCGATCTTCCGACGCAGGTCGGGAGTGCGGAAGATCCGCGCGATGGCGCTAAACAAGAACGTGCCTCCTGAAAGGGGTTGCCGCGACCGATGGGCGGCTGAAAGACCAGAGTAACCTAAACGCGGTTCTCGGCATCCATGTGCACAGAAGGGGCCGGAGAATCTCCGACCCCTTCCCTGCTGTGGTTACTTGACGGAACCGCCCGCAGCCACGATCTTCTGCTCGGCAGAACCCGAGACCTTGTCGACCGCGACGGTGAGCTTCACGGCGATGTCGCCGTTGCCCAGAACCTTGACCTTCTCGTTCTTCCGAACCGCACCCTTGGCGACCAGGTCGCTGATGGTGACGTCTCCACCCTGGGGGTAGAGCTCCGCGAGCTTCTCCAGGTTCACGACCTGGTACTCGACGCGGAACGGGTTCTTGAACCCGCGCAGCTTCGGGGTGCGCATGTGCAGCGGCATCTGCCCACCCTCGAAACCGACGCGAACGGTGTTGCGAGCCTTGGTGCCCTTGGTTCCACGACCGGCGGTCTTACCCTTCGAGCCCTCACCACGGCCGACGCGAGTCTTGGCGGTGTTGGATCCGGGGACGGGACGCAGGTGGTGCACCTTCAGCACGCCGGGACGCGATGCCGGAGCATCCGCCTTCGGCGCAGCCTTCTTGGCAGCCGGCTTCTTGGCGGTAGCCTCCGCCTTGGCGTCGTCCGCAGCGGTCTTGGCCGGAGCCTTCTTCGCGGCGGGCTTCTTCTCGGCGGCGGCCTTGGGGGCAGCAGCCTTCTTCGTGGCCTTCTCGGCCTCGACGGCCTCGTTCTTCTCAGCCATTAGTCGATCTCCTCAACCTTGACGAGGTGTGCGACGGTCTTGACGTAACCGCGCGTCTGCGCGTCGTCGGGGCGGACGGTGGTGTCACCGATCCGCTTGAGACCGAGGCTGCGCAGCGTGTCGCGCTGGTTCTGCTTCTCGCTCACCTTGGACTTGATCTGCGTGACCTTGAGCCGGGCGGCCATCAGGCACCTACCTTCTGTGCGGCGATGGCCTCGGCCTCGGCGCGGACAAGACGCGCCGGTGCCACCTGGTCGAACTCGAGGCCACGACGCGCGGCGACCGCACGGGGCTCCTCGAGCTGCTTCAGGGCGGCGACGGTCGCGTGCACGATGTTGATCGTGTTCGACGAACCGAGCGACTTCGACAGGACGTCGTGGATGCCGGCGCACTCGAGCACGGCGCGGACGGGACCACCGGCGATAACTCCGGTACCGGCGGCAGCCGGACGCAGCAGCACGACACCGGCCGCAGCCTCACCCTGCACGGGGTGCGGGATGGTGCTGCCGACGCGCGGAACGCGGAAGAAGTTGCGCTTGGCCTCTTCGACACCCTTCGAGATCGCCAGAGGGACCTCACGGGCCTTGCCGTAGCCGACGCCCACCAGACCGTTGCCGTCACCGACGACCACGAGAGCGGTGAAGCTGAAGCGACGACCACCCTTCACGACCTTCGAGACGCGGTTGATGGTGACGACGCGCTCCAGGAACTGGTTGTCACCACGGTCGCGCGAGTTGCGGTCGCGGCCACCCTGGTTGCGGTCACCGCGGCCACCGCGACGACCGTCGCGCTGGTCGCGAGTCGGCTCTGCCTGCGTGGTGCCGGCGGCCGTCTCGGAAGTGGCAGCAGCCGCTTCGGTCACTTCGTTCTCCTTGTTGTCACTCACAGTGCCAGACCCCCTTCGCGGGCGCCATCGGCGATGGCGGCGACACGACCGGCGTAGCGGTTACCGCCACGGTCGAACACTGCCTCGGAAACGCCGGCGGCCTTCGCGCGCTCGGCGACGAGCTCGCCGACCTTGCGGGCCTTGGCGGTCTTGTCACCCTCGAAGCCGCGCAGGTCGGTCTCGAGCGTCGATGCCGACGCGACGGTGTGACCCTTGCTGTCGTCGACCAGCTGCACGAAGACGTGGCGGGCCGAACGGTTGACGACGAGGCGCGGACGCACCTCGGTGCCGACGACCTTCTTGCGAAGGCGGGCGTGACGACGCGCGCGGGCGTCGGACTTTGACTTGAGAGCCATGGTTACTTACCACTCTTTCCGGCCTTGCGACGCACGTTCTCGCCGGCGTAGCGGACGCCCTTGCCCTTGTAGGGCTCCGGCTTACGGATCTTGCGGATGTTGGCAGCTGCCTCGCCGACAGCCTGCTTGTCGATACCGCTGACGGTGAGCTTGTTCGTGCCCTCGACCGTGAGCGTGATCCCCGCCGGCGGGTCGATCAGGACCGGGTGCGAGAAGCCGAGAGCGAACTCGACCGAGCCGCCCTTCTGCTGGACGCGGTAACCGGTGCCGACGACCTCGAGACCCTTGGTGTAGCCCTGGGTCACGCCGATGATGTTGTTGTTGATGAGCGTGCGGGTCAGGCCGTGAAGCGACCGGGACTCGCGCTCGTCGTCGGGACGGGTGACCAGAACCTGGTTCTCCTCGACCGCGACCTCGATGGGGCTGGCCACCATGAGGGTGAGTTCACCCTTGGGGCCCTTCACCGCGACCTCGCGGCCGGTGACCGAAACGGTCACGCCCGCGGGAACGTCGATGGGAAGTCGTCCAATACGCGACATTTCGAATTACCACACGTAGGCGAGAACTTCTCCGCCCACGCCCTTCTGCTCTGCCTGACGGTCGGTGAGGAGACCGGAGGAGGTGGACAGGATGGCCACGCCGAGGCCGCCGAGGACGCGCGGGAGCTCGGTGGACTTCGCGTAGACGCGGAGGCCGGGCTTCGACACGCGCTTGATGCCGGCGATCGACCGCTCGCGGTTCGGGCCGTACTTCAGCGTCAGCGTGAGGTTCTGACCCACGCGGGCGTCCGAGGTCTCCCAAGCGGAGATGTAACCCTCCTGCTGGAGGATCTCGGCGATGTGCGTCTTGAGCTTGCTCGACGGCAGGGTCACGGAATCGTGGTGCGCCGAGTTCGCGTTACGCAGACGGGTCAGCAGATCTGCGACCGGGTCTGTCATTGTCATTGTTGTTTTCCTTTGTTCATGAGGTTCCGGCTGCCGTTACACGACAGACGGCCTGCGATGACACGCAATCTTCAATTGTACGCACACATCGACGGGCTCAGTGACACATGACCACTGAGCCCGTCGAGGGTGTTACGCCTGTGCGTCTTCCGAGCGGAACGGGAAGCCGAGGTGGCGGAGCAGTGCCCGACCCTCGTCATCCGTCTTCGCGGTGGTGACGACGGTGATGTCGAAACCGCGAACCCGGTCGATCTTGTCCTGATCGATCTCGTGGAACACGCTCTGCTCCTGGAGACCGAAGGTGTAGTTGCCGTTGCCGTCGAACTGCTTGGCCGAGAGACCGCGGAAGTCGCGGATACGGGGCAGTGCGAGCGAGACGAGGCGGTCCACGAACTCCCACGCGCGGTCACCGCGGAGGGTGACGTGCGCGCCGATGGCCTGGCCCTCGCGCAGCTTGAACTGCGCGATGGACTTGCGGGCCTTCGTGACGATCGGCTTCTGGCCGGTGATCTTGGTGAGATCGTCGACCGCGCCGTCGATCACCTTGCTGTCGCGAGCTGCCTCGCCGACACCGGTGTTCACGACGACCTTGACCAGTCCGGGGATCTGCATGACGTTGGCGTAGCCGAACTCGTCCTGCAGAGCCTTCTTGATCTCGGCGTTGTACTTCGCCTTCAGGCGGGGCTGGATCTTGCCAGCCACCGCGGCGTCGGTGGTTGCCATCAGAGGTCCTTACCTGACTTCTTCGCGAACCGCACGCGGACGGTGCGCTTCACGCCGTCCTTCGTCTGCTCCTCGACCCGGTGGCCGACCTTGGTCGGCTTCTTGGTCGAAGGGTCGACGAGTGCGACGTTCGAGATGTGGATGGGAGCCTCGACGGTCTCGAGGCCACCGGTCTTGGTGCCACGCTGCGTCTGGCCGACGCGGGTGTGCTTGGTGACGTAGTTCACGCCCTCGACGATGATGCGGTTGCGCTCGGCAAGGATCTCGAGGACCTTGCCCTGCTTGCCGCGGTCTCCGCCGCGCTCGGGCTTGGCGCCCGTGATGACCTGAACGAGGTCACCCTTCTTGATCTTCGCCATGACTTAGATAACCTCCGGCGCCAGCGAGACGATCTTCATGAACTTCTTGTCACGAAGCTCACGGCCGACCGGCCCGAAGATACGGGTGCCGCGGGGCTCCCCGTCGTTCTTCAGGATGACGGCGGCGTTCTCGTCGAACTTGATGTACGAGCCGTCGGGACGGCGCGTGGACTTGACGGTGCGGACGATGACCGCCTTGACGACGTCGCCCTTCTTGACGTTGCCGCCCGGGATCGCGTCCTTGACCGTCGCGACGATGGTGTCGCCCACGCCGGCGTAGCGGCGCTTCGAGCCACCGAGCACGCGGATCGTGAGCAGCTCCTTGGCGCCGGTGTTGTCGGCGACCTTGAGGCGGGACTCCTGCTGAATCACTTGGCCTTCTCCAGAATCTCCACCAGACGCCAGCGCTTCGTGGCGCTGAGCGGGCGGGTCTCGTTGATCAGGACCAGGTCGCCGATGCCGGCGGTGTTCGCCTCATCGTGCGCCTTGACCTTCGAGGTGCGGCGGATGACCTTGCCGTAAAGCGGGTGCTTCACGCGGTCCTCGACCTCGACCACGATGGTCTTGTCCATCTTGTCGCTGACGACGTAGCCACGACGCGACTTGCGGTACCCACGGGCATCCGCATCACGCACATCGTGAGCAGCGTGCTCAGCCTCGACGGCGGCTTCCTTCTTGGTGGCCATCACTCAGCCTCTTCCTTCACGGCGTCGTCGGCGGCATCCGCCTTCTTCGCCTTCGACTTGGACGCCTTCTTGGCCGGAGCCTCGACCGGAGCGGGCGTCGCACGGATGCCCAGCTCGCGCTCGCGGATCACGGTGTAGAGACGCGCGATGTCGCGCTTGACGGCGCGGATGCGGCCGTGGCTCTCCAGCTGGCCGGTGGCCGACTGGAAACGGAGGTTGAACAGCTCCTCCTTGGCCTTGCGCAGCTCCTCAACGAGGCGCTGGTCTTCGAACGTGTCGAGCTCTGCCGGAGCGAGCTCCTTGGTGCCGATCGCCATTACGCGTCGCCCTCCTCGCGCTTGATGATGCGTGCCTTCAGCGGCAGCTTGTGAATGGCTCGCGTGAGTGCCTCACGGGCGAGCTGCTCGTCGACACCGGCGACCTCGAAGAGGACGCGACCCGGCTTGACGTTGGCGACCCACCACTCGGGGGAACCCTTACCGGAACCCATGCGGGTCTCGGCAGGCTTCTTCGTGAGCGGACGGTCGGGGTAGATGTTGATCCACACCTTGCCACCACGCTTGATGTGACGGGTCATCGCGATACGAGCGGACTCGATCTGACGGTTCGTCACGTAAGCGGGCGTGAGGGCCTGGATGCCGAAGTCACCGAAGGAGACCTTCGTGCCACCGGTGGCCTGACCCGAGCGACCCGGGTGGTGCTGCTTGCGGAACTTGACCTTACGGGGAATAAGCATCAGGCAGACGCTCCTTCTGCAACAGGTGCCTCGTTGCGCGGGGCACGGCGGCGGTCGCCACCACGGTCGTCACGACGAGCCTTGGGTGCGTTGGCCTGCTCGCGAGCGAGCTCCTTCGCGGTCAGGTCGCCCTTGTAGATCCAGACCTTGACGCCGATGCGGCCGAAGGTGGTCTTGGCCTCGTAGAAGCCGTAGTCGATGTTCGCACGGAGCGTGTGCAGCGGCACACGACCCTCGCGGTAGAACTCCGACCGGCTCATCTCCGCGCCGCCGAGGCGGCCGGAGACCTGGATGCGGATGCCCTTGGCACCGGCGCGCTGGGCGCCCTGCAGGCCCTTGCGCATCGCGCGGCGGAAGGCCACACGTGCGGAGAGCTGCTCGGCGATTCCCTGTGCGACCAGCTGAGCGTCGGCCTCGGGGTTCTTGACCTCGAGGATGTTCAGCTGGATCTGCTTGCCGCTGAGCTTCTCGAGGTCGCCGCGGATGCGCTCGGCCTCGGCGCCACGACGACCGATCACGATGCCCGGACGGGCGGTGTGGATGTCGACGCGGACGCGGTCACGGGTGCGCTCGATCTCGATGTTCGAGACACCGGCGCGGTCGAGCTGCGTCTTCAGCAGGTTGCGGATCTTGATGTCCTCGGCGACGTAGTCGGCGTAACGCTGACCCGGCTTCGTCGAGTCCGAGAACCAGCGCGACACGTGGTCCGTGGTGATGCCGAGACGGAAGCCGTACGGGTTTACCTTCTGTCCCATTACTTGCTCGCCTTCTTGTTGCTGTCACCGGCAGCGGGCGCAGCCGCCTCCGGCGTCGAGAGCACGACCGTGATGTGGCTCGTGCGCTTCTTGATCTGGAAAGCGCGACCCTGTGCACGGGGCTGGAAACGCTTGAGCGTCGTGCCCTCGTCGACGTACGCGTTGGCCACGTACAGGTCCTGCTCGTCGAGGTACTCGCCGTCGCGATCCGCCTTCACCTGTGCGTTGGCCATGGCCGACGCGACAAGCTTGTAGATCGGCTCACTGGCGCTCTGCTGTGCGAACTTGAGGATCGCGAGAGCTTCCTGGGCCTGCTTGCCCTTGATGAGCGCGACGACACGACGAGCCTTCTGCGGGGTCACGCGGATGTGCTTCACGCGTGCGATCGATTCGACCATTAGCGGCGCCGCCCCTTCTTGTCGTCCTTCTCGTGGCCGCGGAAGGTGCGGGTGGGCGCGAACTCGCCCAGCTTGTGACCGACCATGGTCTCGGAGACGAACACAGGAATGTGCTTGCGTCCGTCGTGGACCGCGATCGTGTGACCCAGCATGGCCGGGATGATCATGGACCGGCGGGACCAGGTCTTGATGACGTTCTTGGTGCCGGCTTCGTTCTGCACGACCACCTTGCGAAGCAGGTGCTCGTCGACGAAGGGGCCCTTCTTAAGACTGCGAGGCATCTTCTCTTACTCCTACTTGCGCTTCTTGCCGGCGTTACGACGACGCACGATGTACTTGTCGCTTTCCTTGTTGGCGTGACGGGTGCGACCCTCAGCCTGACCCCACGGGGAGACCGGGTGACGACCACCGGAGGTCTTACCCTCACCACCACCGTGCGGGTGGTCGACCGGGTTCATGGCGACACCACGCACGGTCGGGCGAACGCCCTTCCAGCGCATACGGCCGGCCTTACCCCAGTTGATGTTCGACTGCTCGGCGTTGCCGACCTCGCCGATGGTCGCGCGGCAGCGCGCATCGACGTTGCGGATCTCGCCCGAGGGCAGACGCAGCTGGGCGTAGGGGCCGTCCTTGGCGACGAGACGGACGGATGCTCCGGCCGAACGCGCCATCTTCGCGCCGCCGCCGGGGCGGAGCTCGATCGCGTGGATGACGGTACCCGTCGGGATGTTCTTCAGCGGGAGGTTGTTTCCCGGCTTGATGTCGGCACCCGCGCCGGACTCGATGATGTCGCCCTGCTTCAGCTTCGCCGGAGCGAGGATGTAGCGCTTCTCACCGTCGAAGTAGTGCAGCAGCGCGATGCGAGCCGTGCGGTTGGGGTCGTACTCGATGTGAGCGACCTTGGCGTTCACGCCGTCCTTGTCATTGCGACGGAAGTCGATGACGCGGTACTGGCGCTTGTGGCCACCACCGATGTGACGGGTCGTGATGCGCCCCTGGTTGTTACGACCACCGGTCTTCGAGAGCGGGCGCAGCAGCGACTTCTCCGGCGTCGATCGGGTGATCTCGGCGAAGTCAGCCACCGACGAGCCGCGACGGCCCGGGGTCGTGGGCTTGTACTTGCGAATTGCCATGATTGTCCTTATCCCCCGGATCAGCCGATTGCCGTGAAGATGTCGATGGTGCCCGACTTCAGGGTCACGATGGCGCGCTTGGTGTCCTTGCGCTTGCCGGTGCCGAAGCGGGTGCGACGGGCCTTGCCGACGCGGTTGAGCGTATTGACGGACGCGACCTTGACGCCGAAGATCTTCTCGATGGCGAGCTTGATCTCGGTCTTCGAAGCACGCGGGTCGACGAGGAAGGTGTACTTGCCCTCATCGATCAGGCCGTAGCTCTTCTCGGACACGACCGGCTTCAGGATGACGTCGCGCGGGTCCTTGTTCAGGGCCGTCTGGAGAACAGATGCCTGCTCGCTCATGCGGAGACCTCCTGGTTGGCGCCGGACTTGGAGGCGATGAAGCCTTCGAGCGCGGCCTGGGTGAAGACGATGTCGTCGGAGACGAGCACGTCGTAGGCGTTGAGCTGGTCGAACGACAGCAGGTGCACGTGACCGAGGTTGCGCAGGCTCTTGAGCGCGAGCTCGTCGCCGCGCTCGATGACGACCAGCACGTTCTTGGACGTGGCGACCTGGCCGAGGAAGCCCGCGGCTGCCTTGGTCGAGGGCGAGCCCTCGGAGCCGAAGCTGTCGATCGCGTGCAGGCGGTCGCCGCGGAAGCGGTCGCTGAGCGCACCCAGGAGGGCGGCGGCGATCATCTTCTTGGGCGTGCGCTGCGAGTAGTCGCGCGGCTTGGGGCCGTGCACGATGCCACCACCGGTCATGTGCGGCGCGCGGATGGAACCCTGACGGGCGTTACCCGTGCCCTTCTGCTTGAAGGGCTTGCGGCCGGCACCGGAGACCTCACCGCGACGCTTGGTCGAGTGGGTTCCCTGGCGAGCCGCCGCGAGCTGCGCGACGACGACCTGGTGGATCAGCGGAATGTTCGTCTTGACGTCGAACAGCGCGGCGGGAAGCTCGATCGAGCCTGCCTTCTTGCCGTCTGCCTTGAGGACGTCGAGCGCGAGAGTCGAGTCAGCCATGATCAGGCACCCTTCACTGCGTTGCGGACGTAGACGATGCGGCCACGAGCACCGGGGACGGCGCCCTTGACGAGCATCAGACCCTTCTCGATGTCGATGGCGTGCACCGTGAGGTTGAGGACGGTCACGCGCTCGCCACCCATACGGCCGGCCATGCGCATGCCCTTGAAGACGCGGCTCGGGGTCGACGATGCGCCGATGGAGCCGGGCTTGCGGTGGTTGCGGTGCGAACCGTGCGATGCCGAGACGCCCTTGAAGTTGTGACGCTTCATGACACCGGCAAAGCCCTTGCCCTTGCTCGTGCCGACGACGTCGACGAGCTGGCCGGCCTCGAACGTGCCGTCGACCGTGAGCTCCTGACCGAGTGAGTAGTCAGCAGCATCCGCGGTGCGGATCTCGGTGACGTGGCGGCGCGGCGTGACGCCGGCGGCCTCGAAGTGAGCCGTGAGGGGCTTGTTCACCTTGCGGGGGTCGATCTGGCCGTACGCGATCTGCACGGCGTTGTAGCCGTCCTTCTCGGGGGTACGAACCTGGGTGACCACGTTCGGTGCGAGCTCGATGACGGTGACGGGGACGAGCTTGCCGCTCTCGTTCCACACCTGGGTCATGCCGAGCTTCGTGCCGAGCATGCCCTTGGAAATCTTTGCGTTGATGTCAGCCATGTCGAACCTCAGAGCTTGATCTCGATGTTGACATCGGCCGGGAGGTCGAGACGCATCAGCGAGTCGACGGCCTTGGGCGTCGGGTCGACGATGTCGATCAGACGCTTGTGGGTGCGCATCTCGAAGTGCTCGCGGCTGTCCTTGTACTTGTGGGGCGACCGGATGACGCACACGACGTTCTTCTCGGTCGGAAGCGGCACGGGGCCGACGACGGTCGCGCCCGCACGGGTCACGGTGTCGACGATCTTGCGTGCCGACGAGTCGATGACCTCGTGGTCATACGACTTCAGGCGAATGCGGATTTTCTGTCCCGCCATTGTCTGCTCACTCTCTTTAAGCGTCTTACCGGCCTGAACCCGGTGGCTCAGGGGCATTGGACGCACGTCGGCGCTGTTCACGCCTCGGCACTCGAACGACTCCGGGGAGTCGCTCTGCGCACCACTGTTCTGCTGTCATCCCGACCTCCGCCGCGCACGGCGAAGACCTCGAAAGGAAGGTGTCGGGGTTGTGTGTTCTGCTACCCGCGGCCTAGAACCCTGCGCCTCTCAGAGGAGACACCGTCTATGCACTGCCCTGGCAGTGATTCGGCGCACGCTGAGCGCACCGAAATGTCGAACCTGTCTATTCTGCCACGGGGTATTTCACTTGTGCAAACCCGGGCGTGTCGCGCCGCCGCCGAAGCCTCAGCCGCGAGGTGAGAACGGGGCGAGGCATCCCCATGCCTCGCCCCGTTCGGGGAGGGCGTTCAGTGCGAGGGGGCACACCGAACGCGAGGAATCCGGCGTGAAGGGACGCCGAGATCCTCGATCGAGGGCACGGCGATGACGCCGCCGTGCAGGCGGGGTGACGAAGGCGCGCAGCGAGTGCGCACGTCGCAAGATGATCCCCAAGATCGCATTCCCCAGTTGAACGCGGACGAGCCGCGTGCTTCAGGAGTCCGGACCCCTCCGGGCTCCCCGACCGCCCTATCCCCAGTGCGGTCCGCTCCAGTCTACGCATCCGCGGGTCTCCGCGCGAGCATCCGCCGGAATATCGCAGCGCACGACGGAGGGCGGCGACCTCCTTCCGGAGATCACCGCCCTCGGAGCGATCGACTACTGGTTGCCGACCTGCTTGTCGGCCGCGTCGCGGATCTCGTCGATCTTCTCGGACGCACCCGGAGCGATCTTCTTGGCGAAGTCGGCGACGCCGTCGAGGACCTTGTCGCTGATGTCCTCGGCCTGTTCGCTCTTCACGGCCTCGGCGATCTTGTCCTTGTTCTGCTCGACGAAGTCCTTGCCCTTGTTGACGGCGTCCTCGATACCCATGTGCGTCCCCTACTGGTCATGTGCTCCGGATCGGTTCCGGGCACCCTCATTCTGCATGCACGGACGCGCCGGCGGAAGAGCGTCGACGCGCGGCGACGAACAGTCCTCCCGACACCATCATCAGCAGGGCGACCGCGAGCAGACCCCAGGCCATCTCGGCACCGGTCGTGGCGAGCGGATCCGCCGCGGCGACATCGACCGTCGCCTCGTCGGTCAGCACGGCGTCCTCGGTCTGCGCGCTGGGCGAGGTGACCGTGACGACGTTGGTGACCGACGGGTACGCGGCTTCGCCGACGTTCACGCGCAGCGCGAGGGTGATCTCCTCGTCGACCGCGAGGCCGTCCTCGAGCGTCCAGGTCACGACCTGGCCGTCGACCTGCACTCCCTCGTCGGGAGATCCGGCGAACGAGAGCCCGGCGGGCAGCACGTCCGTCACGGTGATCGGCCCCGGGTCGGCGGTGGGACCGTCGTTGCGCACGACGATCTCGTACGACCCGGCCTTGCCGACCTGGAACTCCCCGACCGCGGTCTTGCTCACGACCAGCGCGGCCATCGGCGGCACCGTGACGACGTCCGACGCGCGGTTGTCGTCGGGGGTGCGGTCGGGGTGCTCCTCCGTGATCTCGGCGGCGGAGACATCCGCCACGTTCACGACCTCGGAGTAGGCCGCGACGAGCACGCGGGTGCTCACACCCAGGACGGATGCCGTCTCGCCCGGCGCGAGGGGCAGCGCGTAGCGCGCGACCACACGCGTCCCGGCCGTCGCGTCGTCCGCATCGACCGGTTCGATGCTCTCGATCGACCAGTCGGTGCCGACCTCGTCGCCTGCGACCGTCGTGACCTCGAGCCCGGCGGGCACGACGTCGGTCACGACGACATCCGTCGCCTCGGACGGACCGGCGTTGCGGACCTCGAGAGCGAACGCGAGCTCGTCGCCGATGCGCACGGCGGCTGCGTCGTGGGTCTTCGTGATCGAGAGATCCACCTCGCGAGCGACTGTGAGATCGGCCGAGTCACCGTCGTTCTCGGGGTTCGAGTCCGGGGTGCCCGACGACACGGATGCCGTATTGGTGAGCACCGTACCGTGCGCGACCGACGGGTCGACGGCGGCCTCGAACTCGATCGAGGGCGCAGCGGCGCCGTTCACGAGGCCCGCGTCCGCCGGCAGCATCGTGAAGGTCACGGTCTGCGGATCGGCGTCGTCGGGCTGCGCGGACCACGCCTCGACGGCGTCACCGGTCAGACCGGTGAAACGGATGCCGGAGGGCAGCGCGTCCGTGACCGTGATCGGCCCGACCGCATCGCTCGGTCCGGCGTTCTCGACCTCGATCCGGTAGCGCACGCTCTCCCCCGCGACCGCGGAGGTGATCTCGGCGCCCTCGGCGTCGACCGCCGTCTTGACGAGGCCGAGGTCGGCATCCGTGGAGACGTCAATCGCGGCGTCGTCGCTGTCGGAGTGCGGCGAGGTGCTGCGGCTGTCGGTCCACGACAGGTTCGCCGTGTTCGTCAGCTCGGTGCCGGTGGGCACGTTCGACTCGATGAGGGCGACGACCGTGATCGTGCTCTCCCCCAGCGGGTGTCCGCGACGGATGCAGCTCTGGGCGTCCTCGTCGCACGTCCAGCCCTCGCCCGCGATCGAGACGGGGGCGAGGCCGGCCGGCAGCACGTCGGTGAGGAAGGCGTCCGCGACGGACGGCCCCTCGTTGTCGACCGTGATGGTGTACTCGACCTCGGTGCCGGCGATCCACGGACCGTCGGCGACGTCCTTCTGCACCGTCATCTCGGCGAGGGTGACGATGTCGATCTCGGCCTCGCCGTGGTTGTTCGCGGGGTCGAAGTCGTCGGGCCCCGTCACGTCGGCCTCGTTCACCAGGGTCTGCGGGCGAACGTCTGCGGCCACGTCGGCGGTGACGACGATCTCGATGGTCGATCCGACCTCGAGGGTCTGCTCCTCGGTCAGCGCCGTCCACGAGATCGCGCGGCCGTTCTCCGACACCGTGGGGCTGGCGGCGTCTGCCTCGGCTCCCGCGATCGAGATTGTCGACGAGCTGTACGTGAGACCTGCCGGGAGCTGATCGCTGATCGTGATCGGCGCGCTCGAGAAGCTCGGCCCCTGGTTCGTCACCGTCAGCAGGAATCGCGTCTGCGTGCCCGCGGTCACCTCCGGGGTCTCTCCCTCGGCGACGGCGACGCCCTCGGCATCCATCGCCTGCTTGAGGATCGCGAGATCCGCGACGCGGTCGGAGTCCGTCGTGTCGCCGTCGCGCGGCTCGTTGGTGGCGTTGGTCGCCGATGCGGTCGCCCAGTTCTCGACGACCGAACCGGGCGCGAGCGCGGCGTCGACGTCGTAGGTCACGACGAACGCGCGGGTGTTGTCCCCCGCGGCCGCCGGCACGGTGCCGTCGACGGTGAACGTGTCGTGGGTGTCGGGGCCCGCGATTCGGGTCCAGGTGCCCGTCACGTCCTCGACGGATGCGAAGGCGAGCATGCTCGGCACCTCGTCCTCGACGCTGACGTCGCGGGCATCCGCCGGTCCGTTGTTCGTCACGACGACGCGGTAGCTCACCGTCTCACCGGCGACCACGACGGGCAGCGGCCCGCCGAACTGCGCGGCGTCCTTCCAGACTCCCTGGTCGTTCACGACGCGCGTCTTGGTGATGGCGAGGGTCGTCGCATCCCCCGGAGAGACGGTGACATCGTCGGAGTTGTTGGTGGTGGTCGGATCGGTGGTCGCCCCCGCGGTGACGGTCGCCTCGTTGACGATGTCGCCGTCGTCGGGCGTCCACGATGCGAGCACGGTACCGGTCAGCGAGAGATCCTGCGCGGGACCGACCGCGAGCTGGGTGCCCGTGAACGTCCAGGTGATCGTGTCACCGGCGGTGGCGGGCCAGCCGTCGGATGCCGAGGCGGTCCACGCCGTCAGCCCCGCCGACGGGTCGGCCACGCCGGTGATCCCCTCCGGGATGGTGTCGGTCACGGTGATCTTGTCGTCCGCCGTCGACGCCGACACCGAGGGGCCGTTGTTGCGCACCGCGATGCTCCACGTGATCGAGCGTCCGGCGGTCACCTCGGCGGTGTTCACCGTCTTCTCGATCGCGAGATCGGCAGCGCTCGAGATGGGCTTCGTGGCCGTGGCCGCGTTGTCCTTCGCGATGTCGGCCGGCAGCTCGTACGTGCGGCCGGTGACGCTCGCGGTGTTCTCGGCGGTCCCGGTGGCCGGGGCCTGGATCGTGACGTTCGCGACCAGGACGATCCGGTCGGAACCGTCGGCCTTCAGGGCCGTGCCGGTCGTACCGACGACGAACGGGTCGGCTGCCGTGCCCGCACCCGAGAGCGAGAGCGCGGTGCCCGTGGTGTCGGCGGCGCCGCTGTAGTACCGCGCGGTGAAGGCACCGGTGGTCACGCCGTCGGGGAGGACGGCCTCATCGGTCACGCGGAACGGACCGTTCGCGGCATCCGGTCCCTGGTTGGTGACCGTGATGCGCCACTGCGGCTGCGTGTACCCGCCGCGCACCGAATCGCCGGCCGTCCAGGCGCCCTGGGCGTCGCCGCCGATCGCCTGCTTGACGATCTTCAGGTCGGCACGGGCGATCTGCGCGTTCGCCTGCGCGTTCGTGTCGACGTACAGGCCGTTCGCGTTACGGGTGACGCCCGTCCGATCGGTGGCGGAACCCGTGAGGGTGTTCGTGTGGTTGGTCGCGAGTCCCGCTCCCGCCGTGGTCACGGCATCCGCGAGCGGCTTCGAGGAGAAGGTCACGACGACCGTGCGCTGGGCATCGGTCGCCCCGGCGGCGGTTCCCGGAAGGAACGCCGCACCGGTCTCCGAACCCAGCACCCAGGTGAGCACCTGGCGACCGTTCGCCGTCGTGATCGTGGGCGCGTCGAGGGCGATCGCCGCCTGACCCGCCACCGAGATGCGCGGCGCCACCGAGTCGTCGAAGCGCCAGTCCGTCGGAAGGGTGTCGGTGAGGGTGACGGTCTGGGCGGAGCCCGCACCGACGTTTCGGGCCTGGAGGGTCCAGGAGAACGCCTCGCCAATGAAGGCCTGGGCACCCGGCGTGGTGACGCTCTTCTGCAGCTGGATGCTCGGGAAGAGCGGGCTGATCGCCGCGCTGCCCGTCGTGTTGGTGGTGGGGATGGCTGCCCCACCCGGGCGGGTCGAGCCCGGACGGTAGACCCAGCCATCGGACGACGCCGACGAATACTGCGTGACGCGAACCGTGTTGTTGAGGGCGATCGCGCGCAGCGACTCCGAGGAGACGAAGCTGCCCTCGTAGACGAGGTCGCGCACGTTGGCACCGCTCGCGTTCGAGAGCGGACCGGCGAGGGTCCAGGTGATCACGCCGCCGCGGCCGTCGCGGATCGCGTCCTCATCGGAGAACACGGCCTCGTCGAACACGCTCTGCTTCGTGTCGATGCGCACTCCCGCGTCGACCGTGTCGGTGACGACGATCCCGTGAGCAGGCGCCGTGCCTGCACCGGTGGCGTTCGTCACGCGCACGCGATAGGTGAAGGATTCGTCGGGGTTCCCCGTCTTGCTCGCCGCATAGGTCGAGTCCGCGGCGCCCGTCGTCTTGACGGCCTTCGCGATCGTGACGCTGGGGTGGAGCAGAGTCACGGTGGCCGTCGACGTCGGCGTCTTGCGGTCCCCCGGTGCGGTGGATCCGTTGACCGAGCTCCAGGCGAAGGTGCCCGTGTTGCTCGGCGCCGCGGCCGTCACGGCGTTCGTGATACGCGCCTCGAACGTGACGGTGATCGTGCGGTTCGCCGACCACGCGAGGATGTCGTCGGGACCGACGCTCCAGGTGAGCGTCCGCCCGTTCAGCGACGGGGCGCCGATCACGGGCGTGTTGGGAGCGCCCGCCCAGTTCGCCGTCTCAGTGTGCGTGCCGCCCGAGAGGTACTCGACTCCGACCGGCAGGGTGTCGGACAGCACGACGTCGTAGAAGTTCGTGCTGGCCGGCAGTGTGGTGGTCAGGGTGTAGGTGACGACGTCGCCGACCGGTGCGGAGCCCGGCTCGACGGTCTTGAGGATGGATGCTTCGGGCATGCGCACCGTCGCGGAGCTGATCGCCGCGACCGTGCCGCGACGGTCCGACGTGTCGGTGTCATCGCCCACCGCGAGCGGGAGCGTGTATCCCTTGAGCTCGGCACGGTTGGTGAACGTCGACCCGCCGCCGGCCTGGGTCTCGACCGTCCCGGTGTAGGTGAGCGTGGGCGCACCGGTCGGGCCGGTTCCGTTGATCACCGGGATGGTCCACTCGATGAGCGTTCCCGGACCGGTGCCCGGCTGGATCACGTTGCCCGTGCCGATCGCGCAGTCACCGATGATGCGCGGATCACCGGACGTGGCGGAGAGGGTGCTCGGCGTGATCTCGGTCGGCACGCAGTCGAGCACGACGGCGTCGTAGAACGAGACGCGGTTCGCGCCGTTCTCCGCTCGCAACGTGTAGGTCACCGTGCCGTCGGCGGCGACCGTCGCGGACGATGCCGTCTTCGTGAGCCGCGGGGCGGGCTCGATGAACTGCACCTGGGCGTTCGCGGTGCGGGTGAGGCGCGCGTTCGTGTTCGTGCTGTTCGGGTCGCCGAAGGTCAGTGTGGCCGTGTTCGTCAGCTGCGTGCCGTTGGCGATCTGCGGCTGGCTCGCGTTGGCCGTGTTGGCGTCGCGGTCCTTCACCCACACCGAGATCTGCACGCGGAACGTCTGCGCTTCGTCCGTGCCGTTCGTGTACGTGCTCGGGAAGGTGAGCACGCCGCGCGCGGCGCCCGAGGTCTCGGCGGTCCGGAAGCCGTCGGCCTCGTCGGCCGTCTCGATCTCTTCTCCCGTCGGACCGAAGAACTTCGCACTCCCCGCCACGTACTGGTACGTGACCGCCGCGCCGCCGGTGCTGAGCGCGCCGTTGTCGGAGAGCACGGCATTGCGGATGGAAGTGCGGGCCGGGATGCTCATCGAGTACTCGAAGGTCGCGTACTCCCCCTGCACGATCTGCGACGCGGAGTTGCGCGCCGAGGTGCCGAGATCCGTCTGACCGAACGGCGTCCCGGTCGTCGGGCCGACCTCGGTCGACAGGAGCTTCTTGGCGACGGTCACGTCGGGCAGGTGCACCTCGGCGGTGTCGACCGTGTCGACATCGGATGCCGCGACCTCACCGGCCTGCGGGGTGCGGTTCGTGAGCTGCTGGCCACCGGCATCCGCCTGCGGCACGACCGTGGTCTTCGTCGACGGCGTGTTCTCGATCGCGTAGCTGACGATGCCGGCCGTGTTGACGTAGCTCTGCGTGAGCTGTGCGGCGGCGCCGCCGTTCGTCGCGCCGGCGGGAACCGTGAGGGTGTAGCCGAGCGAGAGGCCGCGGACGACCTCGGGCGCGGCGTTCTCACCCGTGGTCGCGGGGGTGCTGCCGGGAACCGAGGCGCCGACCGTCCAGACGATCACCGAGCGCCCGCTGTACGCAGGCGTCAGAGCGATCCCGTTCGGCAGCTCTCCATCGTCGTAGGCGACCGCGGTGACGTCATCCGCTGTCGTGTACGGCGACGCGGGTGCGATCGCCCCGCCGTCATAGGTCGCGGCGGTGAAATCGGCGACGTCCGCCTTCTTCACCCCTGCCGGGAGAACGTCCCACACGACGTAGTCGGTGGTCGAGTTCTGGGGGGAGGTGACGTCGATCCGGTACTCGACCTTGTCGTTCTGCACGACCTGGTTCGTCTCGGTGCGCGCGCCGAAGGTCGTACCGTTCGGGGTCGCGGTGCCGTTGACCGCGGCGATGCCCTTGGTGAGCGTCGAACCCCAGTCGAGGTCGATGCCCGCGTCGTCGCGGCGGAAGGAGATCTCGCCGTTGACGTTCACCTGCTGGTACTTCGCCTGGTTCTTCGGGCTGTCGACCTCTTCGCGGGATGCGGACTGCGCCTGCACCTCACCGCGGATGTAGATGGTCACCGTGCTGCCCGCGGGCATGAAGCGGTGGTCGCTGCCCCCGCGGTTGCGAGAGCCGAACTCCCAGGTGAGCGACGACTCGGTCGTCACCGGGTTCGGGATGAAGTCGGTGGGGAATCCGGACGAGCCGTAGGCGACCGGGGTCGTCGTCGATGCACCCGCCGGGAAGCCCGTGTAGGCGTAGCGGACCTCCTGCAGCGCGACGCCCTCGGGGAGGTAGTCGACGAGCTCGGGGTTACGGATATCGATCCCCTTCGCGAACGGGATCTCGATGCGGTACCAGACCGAGTCGCCGGGCGAGAACGGCTGGACGGCATCCTTCACCCAGGCCTCGGGGTCGGTGGTGAGATCGCTGCCGCGCTCGAGAACCGTCTTCGTGAGTCCGGTGAAGCCCGAGGTGATGATCGCGGCGGAGTCGTCGGAGACCAGGCGGGCGCCGCCGACGCGCGCGCTCAGCGCCGGGTCGTTCGCGATCGCGGCGATCGGGTCGGTCTGCGCCGTGACGGTGACGCGGTTGACGAAGCTGTCGCCCGAGCTCGTGCCGCCGCTGGCGCCGCTGTAGTTGGGGCGCTGCATGACCGAGTAGCGGCCGGTCATCGTCTCGCCCGCGACGAGGTCGTCGGCGGAGAAGACGACCGTGAACGTGCCGTCGGTGCGGTCGTAGTCGATCGAGACGACCGTCAGGTCGTCGGAGAGCACGGCGCCGCTCGCGGTGGTCGGGTAGTTGCACGCCTCGCCGGGGACCTCGGAGTTCCAGCGCTCGGACGTGACCGTCGCGCCGTCGATCATGAGGGTCGCGGCCGCCTCCCCCGCAGGGAGCGCGGGGCAGAGACCGTTCGGGATGACGTCGGTGAGAATGATGTCGCTCGCATCGACGTACTCGCTGACGTCGACCTGCATGGAGTAGACCGCCACCGATCCCGTCGAGAACAGTCCGCTCGAGTCGACGCTCTTGAGCACGCGCACGTCGACCGCCTCGATGATCTCGTCATCGTCATCGGAGCTGGAGCGCAGCGACTCGTCGCCGCCGAAGACCGGCCCCTGGTAGGTGCCGACGACCGACGCGACGTTACGGAACGTCTGCGCGGTGGCCGGCGCATCCGTGGCACCGTGGCGGGTGGAGGCGCCGGTGTTGTTGTCGAGGTTCGCCGCCTGTGCGCCGCTCTCGGCAGATGGGGCCGTGCCCGCCGCCCACTGCGCGTTGGCGAACAGCGGGACGACAGCGCGGTACTGGAGGGTACGGGTCTCGTCGGCCGCGAGGTCGCCGAGCAGCCACGTGACCTTGGTGTAGACGCCGGCGCCGGAGAGTCCGAGAGCCAGCGCCTGGGCCTCGGTGAGCGACACCGTCTCGACGGTCTCACCGTCGATCGCGCCACCGGCGAGACGAGGCGCGGTCGGGTACTCGGCACCCGGTGCCGAGTTGTCGACGGTGGTGCCGTCACCCAGGTATTCGATTCCGGCCGGGAGGTAATCGGTCACGGTCGCGCCGAGGGTCGCCTCGCGCCTCGTGTTCTGCACGGTCACGGTGTAGACGGTGGGCTCGCCGTGCGCGCCGCGCAGACGCTCGTCCTCGGCGCTGGGCTCGGATTTGGTGACGCGGAGCGCCTTGACCGGCACGTCGTCATCGGCAAAGCCCGTACCCGACGTGTGGTCGGCCGTGCGGGAGACGCTGGTCGAGCCATCGAAGGTGGGCAGACGCGCGGGGTCGTCGCTGGTGAACGCTCGGATCGAGAAGTCGATGCGGCTGCCGACCGGGTAGGCGTCGGATGCCGGGGCGATCGTGATCGTGGAGGGAACGGTCGCACCCTGCGGAAGGTCGTTGACGTTCGACCAGACCCAGACCTGCTGACCGGCGGGGACCGCGCACAACTGCGGCTGAGCGGAGCCCGTGGGGGCGGCCACGAGGCCGAGGTCGGTGCAACTCGGGAGATCGGTGGTGGCCGTGCGCGTGCGGTTGGGCAGCACCTGACCCTCGGTGAAGATCGTCGGGGCACCGAACTCGCCGCCCGAGACGAACGAGACGGATGCCGGGACCATCGCCATGAGGCTGAGGTTGAACTGGCGTCCGCCCGAGGTGTTCGAGACGGCGACGTCGAAGCCGACGTTCTCCTCGGCGAGGACGAAGTCCTTTCCGGCGCCCGAGGGATCCACGCTCTCGACCGAGACGCTGGGCGTCCAGCTGTTGGCCGATGCCATCTGAGCCGAAATACCGGCGACGAACGCCCCGGCGATCACGGAGACGATGGCGGTGATCGCCGTCAGCTTCCGGGCGTGCTGCTGCTTCTGCGGACGCGCGTTCGAACGCATGGTGATACTCCCCTTTATCCCGCGCGCCACTCCCCGGCGCGCAGGCTCTCCCCGATACAGGCAGGCGCACGCAGATCAGCGGCTCAGGGAAGCTTCGGGTTTCCCTGGCCGCTGCAGCGCCGGTTCGACCTAGGGCTCGAACACATGCCTGCTTCGCCATGCTTTCGCATAGCGGTATCACCATATCCAACACTTCGTGTTTTATTCAACTGGATAGGGGAACGAGTTTGGGATACCGGATTCTCGGGTGTCCGGGCAACACAAAAGGGGCCGGACCCGAAGGTCCGACCCCTTGTGCAGGAAGCAGATGCTTACTTGATGATCTTCGTGACCGTACCAGCGCCGACGGTACGTCCACCCTCACGGATGGCGAAGCCGAGGCCCTCTTCCATGGCGATCGGCTGGATCAGCTCGACCGTCACGTCGGTGGTGTCGCCGGGCATGACCATCTCGGTGCCCTCGGGCAGCGTGATGACGCCGGTGACGTCGGTGGTGCGGAAGTAGAACTGCGGGCGGTAGTTCGTGTAGAACGGGTTGTGACGGCCACCCTCGTCCTTCGACAGGATGTACGCGGTGCCCGCGAAGTCGGTGTGCGGCGTGACCGAACCCGGCTTCACGATGACCTGGCCGCGCTCGACGTCCTCACGCTTCGTACCACGGAGCAGAAGACCGCAGTTCTCGCCGGCCCATGCCTCGTCGAGCTGCTTGTGGAACATCTCGATACCCGTGACCGTGGTCTTGACGGTCGGACGCAGTCCGACGATCTCGACCTCGGAGTTGATGGCCAGGGTGCCACGCTCGGCGCGACCCGTGACGACGGTTCCACGACCGGTGATCGTGAAGACGTCCTCGACGGGCATCAGGAACGGCTTGTCCTTGTCGCGCACCGGGTCGGGCACGTTCTCGTCGACGGCCTCCATGAGGTCGAGGATCGACTGGACCCACTTCTCGTCGCCCTCGAGGGCCTTGAGAGCGGAGACGCGGACGACAGGAGCGTCCTCGGCGAAGCCCTGCGAGGCGAGCAGCTCGGAGACCTCGAGCTCGACGAGCTCCAGGATCTCCTCGTCGTCGACCATGTCGGACTTGTTCAGCGCGACGAGCAGGTACGGAACGCCGACCTGCTTGGCGAGCAGAACGTGCTCACGCGTCTGAGCCATCGGGCCGTCGGTGGCGGCGACCACGAGGATCGCGCCGTCCATCTGAGCCGCACCGGTGATCATGTTCTTGACGTAGTCGGCGTGGCCGGGGGCGTCAACGTGCGCGTAGTGGCGCTTCGGGGTCTCGTACTCGATGTGCGAGATGTTGATGGTGATACCACGCTGGCGCTCTTCCGGCGCCGAGTCGATGGAAGCGAAGTCGCGCTGCACGTTGGTGTCAGACGGGAACTTGTCAGCAAGCACCTTCGAGATCGCTGCGGAGAGCGTGGTCTTGCCGTGGTCAACGTGACCGATGGTTCCGATGTTGACGTGCGGCTTGGTCCGCTCGAACTTGGCCTTAGCCACTGGGTCCTCCTCAGGACGTCGTGTAGAGGGTGCCGGGCACTGGATTGCGACCGGTTCTCTACGGGTGTGAATCTCAGTTTAGTAGAGAGGGAATGTGAAGTTGTAGGGGACCTGGGAGCCGGGCCGGAACCCGGCTCCCAGAAGTTGTTACTCGCCCGCGGTCTTCTGGACGATCTCGTCGGCCACGTTGCGGGGAACCTCAGCGTAGCTGTGGAACTCCATCGAGTAGACCGCGCGACCCGAGGTCTTCGAGCGCAGGTCGCCGATGTAACCGAACATCTCGGACAGCGGCACCTGGGCACGGACGACCTTGACGCCGGCGGCGTCCTCCATCGACTGGATCTGGCCACGACGCGAGTTCAGGTCACCGATGACATCGCCCATGTACTCCTCGGGAGTACGGACCTCGACGGCCATCAGCGGCTCGAGGAGAGCCGGGCTGGCGCGGCGAGCCGCTTCCTTGAAGCCCATGGAGCCGGCGATCTTGAACGCCATCTCCGAGGAGTCGACGTCGTGCGCGGCACCATCGACGATGGTCGCCTTGACGCCGACCATCGGGTAGCCCGCGAGGACTCCGACGTTCATGGCGTCCTGGAAACCGGCGTCGATCGAGCCGATGTACTCGCGCGGGATGCGTCCACCGGTGACGGCGTTGACGAACTCGTAGGTGTTCTCGGAGTCCAGGTCCATCGGCTCGATGGTGAACTGGATCTTCGCGAACTGACCCGAACCACCGGTCTGCTTCTTGTGCGTGTAGTCGTGCTTCTCGACGGCCTTGCGGATCGTCTCGCGGTACGCGACCTGGGGCTTTCCGACGTTGGCCTCGACGTTGAACTCGCGCTTCATGCGATCGACGAGGATGTCGAGGTGCAGTTCGCCCATTCCCTTGATGGTCGTCTGACCGGTCTCGGGGTTGAGCTCGGTGCGGAAGGTCGGGTCCTCTTCAGCAAGCTTCTGGATGGCGACACCCAGCTTCTCCTGGTCGGCCTTGGTCTTCGGCTCGATGGCGACCTCGATCACGGGCTCCGGGAACGTCATCGACTCGAGGACGACCGGGGAGGCCGGGTCGGTCAGGGTGTCACCGGTGGTGGTGTCCTTCAGACCGATGACGGCGTAGATGTTGCCCGCGGTGACCGAGGGGACCGGGATCTCCTTGTTGGCGTGCATCTGGAAGATCTTTCCGATGCGCTCCTTCTTGCCCTTGGTCGAGTTGATGACCGCAGAGCCCGACTCGAGCGAACCCGAGTAGACGCGCACGTAGGTCAGACGACCGAAGAACGGGTGCACCGCGACCTTGAACGCCAGCGCGGCGAACGGGTCGTTGGCGTCGGGGTGACGCTCGATGATCTTCTCGGGGTCCTTGGGGTCGTGCGCCTCGATCGAGCCCACGTCGAGCGGGTTCGGGAGGAAGTCGACGACCGCGTCCAGCATCGGCTGCACGCCGCGGTTCTTGAACGCCGAGCCGCAGAGCACCGGGTAGATCTCCGAGGCGACCGTCATCTTGCGAATGGCGCCCTTGATCTCGGCGACCGTGAGCTCCTCGCCACCGAAGAACTTCTCGAGGAGTGCGTCGTCGCTCTCGGCGACGGTCTCGAGCAGCTGCTGGCGGTAGGAGTCGGCCTTCTCCTTGAGGTCGGCCGGGATCTCCTGGATCTCGTAGGAGGCGCCCATGGTCACATCACCCTTGGCGTCACCCGCCCACACCAGTGCGCGCATCTCGATGAGGTCGACGACACCGATGAAGTCGCTCTCCGCGCCGATGGGCAGCTGGATGACCAGCGGCTTGGCGCCGAGGCGGTTGATGATCGTGTCGACAGTGAAGTAGAAGTCGGCGCCGAGCTTGTCCATCTTGTTGACGAAGCAGATGCGCGGGACGTTGTACTTGTCGGCCTGACGCCACACGGTCTCGGACTGGGGCTCGACGCCCTCCTTGCCGTCGAAGACGGCGACGGCACCGTCGAGGACGCGGAGCGAGCGCTCCACCTCGACCGTGAAGTCCACGTGACCGGGGGTGTCGATGATGTTGATCTGGTTCTTGTTCCAGTAGCAGGTCACGGCGGCAGACGTGATCGTGATGCCGCGCTCCTTCTCCTGTTCCATCCAGTCGGTGGTCGAAGCACCGTCGTGGGTCTCGCCCAGCTTGTGGTTGACACCCGTGTAGAACAGGATGCGCTCAGTCGTGGTGGTCTTGCCAGCATCGATGTGCGCCATGATGCCGATGTTGCGGACCTTGCTCAGGTCGGTGAGCACGTCTTGTGCCACGGGAGTGTCCTTATCTTTTCTGGCAGTCGTACTGCGAAGAGGGGGTGCCCGCCCCCGACGGATGGCCGGGGGCGGGCGGAGCTGTTTACCAGCGGTAGTGAGCGAACGCGCGGTTCGACTCGGCCATCTTGTGGGTGTCTTCGCGGCGCTTGACCGCGGCACCCAGGCCGTTCGAGGCGTCGAGGATCTCGTTCTGGAGACGCTCGGTCATCGTCTTCTCACGACGACCCTTGGCGTAGCTGACGAGCCAGCGCAGCGCGAGGGTGTTCGCGCGGTGCGGCTTGACCTCGACCGGCACCTGGTAGGTCGAGCCACCGACGCGGCGGCTGCGGACCTCGAGGGTGGGGCGGACGTTGTCGAGCGCCTTCTTGAGCGTGGCGACGGCATCCTGACCGTTCTTCGCCTCGACGCCGCGGAGGGCGCCGTAGACGATCGACTCGGCCAGCGACTTCTTGCCGTCGACGAGGATCTTGTTCACCAGCGAGGTGACGATCGGAGCGCCGTAGACCGGGTCGTTGACGACGGGGCGCTTGGGGGCGGGACCCTTACGAGGCATCTAACTCAACCCTTCTTCGCGCCGTAGCGGGAACGAGCCTGCTTACGGTTCTTGACGGCCTGGGTGTCCAGGGCGCCACGGACGATCTTGTAACGCACACCGGGGAGGTCCTTGACACGACCGCCACGGACGAGCACCAGCGAGTGCTCCTGGAGGTTGTGGCCCTCACCGGGGATGTACGCGGTGACCTCGGTGCCGTTGCGGAGCTTCACACGGGCGACCTTGCGCATCGCCGAGTTCGGCTTCTTCGGGGTGGTGGTGTAGACGCGGGTGCAGACCCCGGCCTGCTGCGGGTTCGACTTGAGCGCCGGCGCCTTGGTCTTGGTGACCTTGGGCGAGCGACCCTTGCGAACCAACTGCTGAATGGTTGGCACGTTCTCTCCTCATAATGCTGCACGGTGACAGCGTGATGGGTTTCACATCATGACCCACCGGCACGTCCGAACGGACGCGCTTTTGGTGTGGTGGGTATGCCGTGGGGGCAGACCGGCCATGGGGCCGGCGCCCAGCGCGCACGTCGAGACGTGCACACACCTGACCAAGTGTAATGGCGCGTAACCTGCCGGTCAAATGACTGCGGGCTCCCCGCGCGGATGCCGTCGCTAGCTCGGGTCGGCGTCGAAGGGCGAGTCGAGCGACTGGGTCAGCTCGGCGAGGAGCGCCTCGATCTGCGGCTCGATGTGCTGCGCGATCGCGGCCTGGATCGGTAGACGGTGACGCAGCAGCAGACCGCAGATCTCACGGCCGACCATGTTGGCGTACTCATCGGCCAGACCGACCTCCTGTCGCAGCGCCACCTTCGCCTCCTCGGTCAACGGCGGCAGGGGCGGCAGTGTCTCGGCCGCGTCGTCGGCGAGGCCGGCGATCGTGAAAAGGAACGGCGCGCCCGGAACCGGGTCGGGATCGAGCGGCAACCCGTCGAACTCGGGGTCGAGGTCTTCGGCCGGGCGGTAGCTGCGCGCGCGGTTGCGGGCGGCCTGCTGATCGAGTTCGCGCTGCAGCATCGGCAGGTTGCGGGCGGTGTAGTCGGCGACCGCGTGATCGACGATCGTCTTCAACCGCGTCGAGAGCCCGTGCTGCACGCCGTGCGGCACGTTCGCTCCGATCCCCGCGGCGGAGAGCAGCGGGGAGCCGAGGCACCGGCGGCACGGCGCGATCCGACCGCGATGGGTCGCCGGCTCCCAGCGCGGCACCCAGCGCAACCAGGCCGCGACGGCCTGGTCGACCTGCGTCTCCAACGAGCGCTCCACCCCACCAGGGTACGCGCGAGCGGGCGCTCCGCGGCGACACGCCGGGAGAGCGGCGCGTCACCGCCGCTCATCACTCCGCGTCTTCGTCGCGTTCCCAGGGCCAGCGCGGATGCCGAGCGCGGGTGCGCCGCAGGGCGATCCCGGCCCAGGCGCCGATCGCGGCGGCCAGGAGCAGCACGGCACTCGCTCCCCCGCGCACCAGGTCGCCGGCGACCGCCGTCGCGAGCAGCGCGCTCCCGGCGACGCTCGCCACGGCGATCCAGACCGCGGCCAGATGCACGAGTGCCGTCGCCACCGCGATCACGAGCGCCGAGAAGAACGACGGCCCGGGGCGACGGACGACCGACCAGAGCAGGACGGCGAAGGCGAGCACGTCCGCGGCCATGCCACCGATGCCCGGCCACTGCCCCAGCCCCGGCGTCGCGATGATGTCGCTGTCGGTGAGCACGCTCACTGCACCGAGCCCGAAGATCGCCAGCGCGAAGAAGCCGATGGTGGCGAAGACCACCGCCAGGACAGGCGAAACCCCCGCGGACTCGGGTCCACGGGGGTTCGGCATCGGCGTGTGCGTCATTACCTCGACAGCGTCGGGCCGGCCTCGAGGGTGCGCTCGTACTCGCGCTGCGCCTCGAGGTTCAGCTCGGTCTTGCGGGCACCGCTGCGGGCGACCCAGGCGCCGAACCAGATGGTGAGTTCGCGGGCGAACACGAACGCGACGATCGCGAGCGGGGCGAGGAGCTGACCGCCGATGAGGTCGGCGCCCTCGGAAGCGGTGAGCGTCCAGAACTGCGCCTGGAAGAGCTGTCCGAGAAGGTGGCCGCCGTACGCGATCGCGCCGACGATGATGCCGAAGACGACCCAGAGGCCCCAGCGACCGCGGTTGATGATCGCGCCGAGCAGCCAGAAACCGAGGAAGAAGACGGCGACCGGCACCCAGTATCCCGCGGTCTGCAGCGGTGCGAGAGCGGCCTGCCCGATGTTGCTGCCGTCCACGTCGCCAGCGAGCGCGCCCAGCCCGAGCGTGGCGCCCAGGTAGAGCACTGCGAAGGCGAGGGTGGCGAGGAGTCCGATTGCGCCGGCCGTTCCACGGTTGCCGCGGTCGCGCGGCGGCTCGGGAGCCTGGACGAAGATCGGCTGCGGCTGCGGCTGGGAGGGAGCGGCTGCGGCGAACGCCGGCTCCGAGGGGACGATGGTGGTCTCGGCGTCGGCACGCGAGGAGTAGGCGGTGTCCGCGACCGTCGGCGTCTCGTCGACGTACGCGGTGGGCGCGGCGATCACCTCGGTGGCCTCGGCGCCGTAGACGGACTCGCGGCGCTCGACCGGAGCCGAGAACGTGCCCGGGTGATCGCGCTCCGCGGCCTCGAAGGCCGCGAGATCGGGGTCGACGGCTGGAGCGGCGGTCGCGGCATCCGTCGTGGCGGGCTCGGACACGGCGGCACCGGGAGCGGCGTCACTGTGGATGGCGGCGTCACCGTGGGCGGCGCCGTCACGGATCGCGGCGTTGTCGCCGGCGGGCACGTCGGCACCGGCCGCGGCGGCGGCGTCGAGACCCTCGTTCGCGCTGTCGAGGACGTCGTTGACGTCCTTCGGCCGCTCGGGCTGGGGAACCTCGGGGTCACTCATGGGGTGCGCCTCTCATCGGAAGTGTGCAGTGCGAGGGTACCGCCGCCCGCGGACGCGCTCCGGGAGGCGTGCCGACGTGTCGGCATTCACCCTCCGGGGCGTTCGGGAAGCGACGGTCCCGCTCAGGGGAAAATCGATCGCAACGTGTCGCCGGCGAATGCGGCGAGCACGGGCATCATCGGCAGGGAGAGCCAGACCAACCCGGCGACGACACCGGCGCAGATCACTCCCGCGAACCAGCTCATCGCCAGGTTGCGTCCACCGACTCGTGCCATGCCTTCACGCTACGACCGAAGTATCGGTTGCACGCGGAGCAACGCCGAGACGCCCGCGTGTCGCCGGGCCAGGGGCGCGAGGGGCGCGGGATGCGCACTCTCGGTACACTCCCTGTATGGCTGACAGTTCCTTTGACATCGTCTCGAAAGTGGATCACCAGGAGGCCGAGAACGCCCTGAACCAGGCCCGCAAGGAGATCGAGCAGCGCTACGACTTCAAGGGCACGGGCGCGTCGATCGCCTGGAGCGGCGAGCAGATCCTCATCATCGCCGGCACCGAGGAGCGCGCGAAGGCCGTGCTCGACGTGTTCCAGTCCAAGCTCATCAAGCGCGGCATCTCGCTGAAGAGCCTCGACTCCGGCGACCCGTTCGCCAGCGGCAAGGAGTTCCGCATCGTCTCGACGCTCAAGGACGGCATCTCCTCGGAGAACGCGAAGAAGATCAACAAGATCATCCGCGACGAGGGCCCCAAGGGCGTCAAGAGCCAGATCCAGGGCGACGAGCTGCGCGTGCAGTCGAAGAGTCGCGACGACCTCCAGTCGGTGATCGCCCTCCTCAAGGGATCCGACCTCGACGTCGACCTGCAGTTCATCAACTACCGCTGACCGCGTCGTCACCCGTTCGTGAAGCCCCGTCCCGGCGGGGCTTCACGCGTTTCCGGAGGCCGCTTCCCCGAGGTCGTACACCCACTCGTTGATCTCGAGCGACGCTCCGCGGAACTCCTCGACGAGCGATCCGACCTGGGCGAATCCCGCGCGACGGCACACGGCGTTCGATGCGGCGTTGTCGACGCCAGGGAAGGCCGTGAGCATCCGCCGCTCCCCCGCCTCGGCCCGCGCCTGCGCCACGACCAGCGCGACCGCGCGTGCGGCGATCCCGCGACCCTGCGCCTCGGGCAGCACGAACCACCCCGTCTCCCACGCGTCGGTGTCGCGCCAGCGAACCGGCCAGAAGCCGATCGACCCGACCGGAAGCCCACCCTCGAGGATCACCGACATGTGCGCCTCGCCCGAGGCGTTCAGGCGCAGGTAGCGCGCGTGGCGCTCCTCGACCTGGGCATCGGTCTCGGAGCCGTTCAGGTGCGACGTCATCGCGGGCGCATTGGCCCGGTGCAGGAGCGGCAGGTCGCCGGAACCCCAGGGGCGCAGAGTGAGCTCGTCCATCCCCGGAGCTTTCCACGGACCACGGACACGCACCAGAGCGACGCATCACCGCGGCATCAGCGCAGGCCAGCCGCAAGAACTCCGCAAGAACGATAGGCACGGCGACCGCACAGGTGCATGATGTAGTTTCCTGCGGGAGCGTATGGGGCGCTCGCGCAGCACAGCAGAACCGAAGACAGCAGGAAGCACGACAGCAGGCGCACCGCGCGACCGGGAGGCGCGACGCCGGCGGTGGTGAACCGACGAACTTACTGGGGGTAAGTCGATGAGCAGCATCGAAACCACACACATCGGCGAAGGAAAACAGCTCCTCGCAGACGAGGTGTTCCACCACATCGGCCAGCAGATCATCGACGGGGTGATGGAGCCGGGCCACCGCATCCGCGACGTCACCGTCGCCGACGAGCTCCACGTCTCGCGCACGCCCGTTCGCGAGGCCCTGCAGCGCCTCGAACGTCTGGGACTGGTCACGATGTATCCGAGCCGCTACACCGAGGTCACGCTCGTCACACCCGAGATCGTGCTCGGCACGCTCGAGTTCGCCGGCTACCAGGCGGGCGTCTCCGCGCGCATGGGCGTGCCCAAACTGACCGAGGTCGAGCGCGCCTACCTGGCGGGACTCGTCGAGCGGCTGCACACCACGCTCGATGATGCCGCGAAGACGTCCGAGGGCCGGTGGGCGGTCTTCTCGTACCTCACGCACCGCGCGGGCAACCCCCAGCACAGCGCCCTCGTCAACGACTCGAGCATCGCGCTGTTCCGCAACCTCCGCAACTGGGTGGTGCCCGTCGAAGACCGCGCGCACATGACGCAGGTCTACGCCGACTTCCGCTATGCGGTGGAACGGGGAGACGGCGACGACGCCGAGCGTCTCGCCCGCGCCATGTACTACGTCTGACGTCAGCGGGGCGGACCGCCGCCCGCGTCACCCGGCGGCTCGCCACCCTCTCGCCCAGCGGTCGAGCCGCCGATACGCGTCCTCGCGTGCGTCGTGCGCCGAGAGGAACACGTCGTGCAGCGCACCGTCGATCCGCTCGACGGTGACCGACGGCCCGAGGCGCAGCGCGGCGCGGGCGATGTCCTCGACGACGAGCACGGTATCCGCCCGCGTGAGCTCGTCGGACCACCGCGTCGGCGACGCGAATCGCGCCGACAGCAGCACGCACACCGGTGCCGTGATCGACAACCCCGCCGCGACCGTGCGGTGGCCGCTGAGGATCGCGTGCAACCAGCCGGCGTGCACGGCCATGGTCTGCTGCGGGCGCCAGCGGAGGTCGACCTCCATCGGGTCGTCGGGATCGGCCACCGCCTCCTGCGCCCGACTGTAGAAGCCGAGATCGATCTGCGGTGCAGCATCGAGCGGGCGCAGCCGCGCCTGCAGCTCGACCATCGGCGCGATCGCCGCGCGCGCCGCCGCGAACTGGAACTCCAACCACGGACTGTTGAGGATCACGGCATCCGCCATCCCCGGATGCCGTGACGCCCAGAGGCTCAGCGTCAGCCCGCCCGTCGAGTGTCCGAGCAGCACGAGGCGCCGAGCCGACGCCGCGGCATCCGCTCCCCGCCCCATCGCGTCGAGCGCCGCGGCGATGTCCTCGTCGTAGGTCGCGAGGTCTGTCACGTACCCGGGCGTCTGCCCGTCGCGCAGGCTGCGCCCGTACTTGCGCAGATCCAGCGCGAAGAACCGCGCGCCGCGCGAGGTCCAGAACCGTGCGAGACGCTTCTGGAAGAAGTAGTCCGACCAGCCGTGCACGTAGAGCACGTCGACATCGTGCAGGAGCGGCAGCCGTCCCCGCAGGCGCTCCCACCACCCGACGGATGCCGGGAGCGCGCGCACCAGGGTCGCGACGACCGGGCCCTGGTCGTCGTCGGCGAGCGGCAGCGTCAGCTGCTCGAACTCGTCGCCGAGGACGTCGGGGATCCAGTGCGTGGAGCCGGTGTCAGCCATGCGGCCAGGCTATCCGAGGGCGACTCACTCCCCGCGGGAGACGCGCACCATCTCGTCACGCGGCACGACCTTGACGCGCGCCCGCTCGTGCGGAGCACCCAGGGCGATCTCGTGCTCGTCGAGGCGGTGCCAGCCGTCGAGATCGGTCCACTTCACGTCGCGCTCCTCGAGCAGCGCCGGGATGGCCTCCTCCGAGGGGTCCTCCGGGTGCCACCACGAGCCCTGGTCGTTGATGATGTGACGCACGGTCTCCATCGCGTCGGACTTGGTGTGGCCGATGAGCCCGACCGGTCCGCGCTTGATCCAGCCGGTCGCGTAGATGCCGGGAACCTTCTCGTTCGAGTCCTTCGCGAGCACCTGCCCCTCGCGGTTCGGGATCACCCCGTGCTTCTTGTCGAAGGGCACGCCGGGCAGCGGCGAGCCGAAGTAGCCGATCGCGCGGTACAGCGCCTGGATCGGCAGCTCGCGCATCTCGCCGGTGCCGATCGCGCCGCCCTGCCCGTCGGGCTGGGTGCGCTCGTAGACGAGCGCCGCGACGCGACCGGTGTCGTCGGTGCGCACCTCGACCGGGCGCGCCCAGAAGTGCAGGTGCAGGCGACGGGATGCCGTTCCGCCGGCGTTGTTGACTGAGTCGAGCTTGCGCCACGACTGCAGGATGCGGTCGATGACCATGACCTGCTTGTTGCTCGCGACGGCATCCTTGGCGGCATCGTCGTAGTCGAAGTCCTCGTCGTAGACGACCATGTCGACGTCGCGCAGCTCGCCGAGCTCGCGCAGCTCGAGCGGGGTGAACTTCACCTGCGCCGGGCCCCGGCGTCCGAAGACGTGCACGTCGGTGACCGCGCTGGACTTCATGCCCTCGTAGACGTTCTCGGGCACCTCGGTGACGAGCAGGTCCTCGGCGTGCTTGGCGAGCATGCGCGACACGTCGAGCGCGACGTTGCCGTTGCCGAGCACGGCGACGGATGCCGCGTCGAGCGGCCACTCGCGCGGCACGTCGGGGTGCCCGTCGAACCAGCTGACGTAGTCGGCCGCACCGTAGGAGGCGACCGCGTCGATGCCGGGGATGTCGAGAGAGGTGTCGCGGATCGCGCCGGTCGCGAAGATCACGGCGTTGTAGTGCTTCTTGAGGTCGTCGAGGGTGATGTCCTCGCCGAAGCGCACGTTGCCGAACAGGCGGATGTCCCCGCGGTCGAGCACATCGCGCAGCGCGTTGATGATGCCCTTGATGCGGGGGTGATCGGGGGCGACGCCGTAGCGGACCAGACCATAGGGCGCCGGCAGCTGCTCGAACAGGTCGATCGAGACGTCGAACTTGCGCTCGGCCTTCAGCAGCAGGTCGGCCGCGTAGATCCCGGCGGGTCCTGCACCGACGATGGCCAGTCTGAGCTTGGTCATGGAGGTCCTTTCGTATGCCGTCGCGTGAGCCGCACAGCCGCGCCCGTCCGGACGCGGCGCCGGTCAGCTGGAGCGTTCGGCGAGGGTCTCGGCGAAGCGCGTCAGCGCCTCGCGCACGGTGCCCCGGGGCAGCGGTGCGAGCGCGGCGATCGCGTCGCGCGTCCACGTCAGGGCGAGATCGAGGGTCTTCTGCGTCGCCGAGTGGTCGCGCAGCTCGGCGAGCGGTCCGTCGAGGATCGCGGGGTCCTCGCCGTCGGCGATGCGCACGACTCCTGCGTCGATGCGGGCGGCGAGGCCGGTGGCATCCGCGTCGTCCTGCGCCTTCAGCAGCAGGTACGGCATGGTGGGCACGCCCGCGCGCAGGTCGGTGCCGGGGACCTTGCCGGTATCCTCCGGCTTGGCCGACAGGTCGATGACGTCGTCGAGCAGCTGGAACGCCACGCCGATCTTCTCGCCGTAGACCCGCAGCGGCTCCTCGTACTCGCTCGGCGCGTTCGAGAAGATCACCCCGCCCTGCGTCGCGGCGGCGATCAGCGAGCCGGTCTTGTCGGCGAGCACCTGGATGTAGAACTCGATGGGGTCGTCGTCGGGCTGCGCGCCGAGCGTCTCGTGCATCTGCCCCAGGACGAGGCGCTCGAACGTGTCGGCCTGCAGGCGGATCGCCCGCTCGCCGAGACGCGACATGAGCTGGCTAGCCCGCGAGAAGAGGATGTCACCGGTGAGGATGGCGATGTTGTTTCCCCACACGGCGTGTGCGGCGGGAACCCCGCGGCGGCGGTCGGCTCCGTCCATGACGTCGTCGTGGTAGAGCGAGCCGAGGTGCGTGATCTCGAGCGCCTTGGCGACGTCGATCACCTTCTCGGTGTTGCCGTCGCCGAGCTGGGCGGCGAGGAGCGTCAGCACCGGACGGATGCGCTTGCCCCCGGCCTCGTACAGGTACCGGCTCGCGGCGTCGGCGAGGGGATCGGCGACGCGCACGTCTTCGGCCAATCCGGTCTCGACGAGCTCGAGCCCGTCTTCGATCGCGCGCGCGACGCGCCGCGCCGCAGGACCGATGAAGACACGGTCGCTGAAACCCAGACGGCTCGCCAGTCGCGATCCCGGGGCTACGGGGCTCGAAGTCACGTTGTCAGCCTACCGTCGTCTCAGGCGGGCTTTCGCGCCCGGTGCAGGGCGACGATCCCGAAGGTGAGGTTGCGGTACGCGACGTCGATCCAGCCGGCCTCGCGGATCCATTCGGCCAGGCGCTTCTGATCGGGCCAGGCCGCGATCGACTCGTTGAGGTAGTCGTAGGCGTCGCCGTTGGTGCCGGCGACGCGGGCGACGCGCGGCAGCACCTGCGCGTTGTAGAAGCGGTAGGCGCCGCGGAAGAGCGGAGCGGGCGGCGTGGAGAACTCGTTGATCACGAGACGCCCGCCCGGCTTGGTGACGCGGAACAGCTCGCGCAGCGCCTTCTTCGGGTCGTTGACGTTGCGCAGCGCGTACGACATGGTGACGGCGTCGAACTCGTCGTCGCCGAACGGCAGCGCGGTGGCGTCGGCCTGCACGAAGGAGAGGTTGCGCATCGACCCGTGGCGGCGCTCGCCCTCGGCGAGCATGCCCGGCGAGAAGTCGGCGGCGACCACCCGGGCGCCGCTGCGGGCGAGGGATGCCGACGACGACGCCGTGCCCGCCCCCAGATCGAGGATGCGCTCCCCCGGCTTCGGCGCGACGGCGCGCGTCGTCGCCGCTCGCCACAGCACGTCGTTGCCGAAGGTCATGGCGGTGTTCGTGCGGTCGTACCCGGCCGCCACCTGGTCGAACATGCCGCTGACGCGCGCGGGGTCCTTGCCGAGATCGGCGCGGTTGGGCTCGCTGCGGGGGTCGTTCGAGGTCACCGGATCAGTCTAGGCGTCGGGTCTGTGCGCATTCTGCGGGTTGACAGGGTCGAACCCGTGCAGGTCGAACGACTCGAGCAGGTCGAGCCATCGATCCGCGGTCGCATCGTCGAAGGGCGCGACCCGGGCACGCACCCGCTCCTCGAGGTCGAGCGCCAGCGCCTCCAGTCGCACCATGATCTCGGCCGGATACCCGTAGCGCGCGCTGTGCTCTGCCCACTCGTCACGGTCGTCGACCCAGGTGCCGCGCTCGCCCTCGACGCGCACGACGTCGAGATCCATGTCGATGCCGGTCGCGAGCAGCGGATCATCGCTCCAGCGCACGTCCCAACCGAGATCGACGTAGATGCGCATGCCCTTCGAGTGCCCCCGGTTCACCGTCAGGGCGAAGTCGCCCTGGTGCGGGATCAGGGTCACGTTCGGGCCGCCGGCGAGGTAGTCCCGCCCCGGACGACTGCTGCGCCATCCGGCGGGCTGCCCCACCCAGTCACCCCAGGCATCCGCCCCGAGGTACACGCTCTCGTGGCGCCAGTGCGGAGACCCGTCCCACTTTCGCCACTGCACGATCATCGGGGTTCCCACGGCGGGACGGGCATCGCTCATGCGCTCAGCCTAGAACGCAGAGATTAGGCTGGAGCCGTGAGCAGCGCGCTGGTCGTGGAGACCCGAGAGATCGATCCGATCGAAGACCTCCTGGCATCGGCCTCCCCCTCCCGCCCCCTCGCCTGGCTGCGCCGCGGCGACGGCATCGTGGCCGTCGGCGAGCCCCTGCGCGAGCTGCGTGCCTCGGCCGGAGCGAACGGCCTGCGCAGCGCCGCCCTCGCCACCGCCTGGCGCCGCCTCGCCTCCACCGCGCGCATCGACGACCCGGTCGGCCTGCCCGGCACCGGGCTCGTCGCCTTCGGCGCCCTCGCGTTCGACGAGCGCTCGTCGAGCGACAGCGTGCTGGTCATCCCCTCGCAGGTGATCGGACGCCACGGCGACCGGTTCTGGCGCACGACCATCGGATACGCCGACGAGAACGCGGATGCCGTCGCCCCGAGCACCGTCGCGGATCACCCGTACGGACCGCACTGGGCCGGCACCGTCGGCCCCGGTGCGCAGACGCCCCAGGGCTACCAGGACTCGGTGCGCCAGGCGCTCGGCCGGATCGCCGCGGGTGAGCTGAGCAAGGTCGTGCTCGCGCGCGACCTCACCGGCAGCATCCCCGCAGGCTCCGACCTGCGCCGTCTCGTGCGCGCACTGTCGACCGGATACCCCGACACGTGGGCGTTCGCGGTCGACGGATTGATCGGCGCGAGCCCCGAGACCCTCGTCACGGTGCACGAGCGCACGGTCACCGCGCGCGTGCTCGCGGGCACCGCGGGTCGCGGAGCGGATGCCGACGCCGACACCGCGGTCTCGGCCGCCCTCGCTTCGAGCACCAAGGACCTCGACGAACATCAGTACGCGGTGCAGAGCGTGCTCGCCTCGCTGCGCCCGCACACCCGGGCGCTGGCGGCGAGCGAGCAGCCGTTCCTGCTGAAGCTGCCGAACCTGTTCCACCTCGCGACCGACGTGGAGGGCGAGCTGGCGGAGGGCGAATCAGCGCTCGACCTGGTCGGGGCGCTGCATCCGACCGCGGCCGTGGCCGGCACCCCGACGACGATCGCCATCGGCGTGATCCGCGAGCTGGAGCCCTTCGACCGCGGGCGCTACGCGGGCCCGGTCGGATGGGTGGATGCCACGGGCAACGGCGAGTGGGCGATCGCGCTGCGCTGCGCCCAGTTCACCGCGACCGACGACGACATCGCCGTGACCGCGTATGCGGGCGCGGGCATCGTCGCAGGCTCCGACCCCGAGTCGGAGCTGCTCGAGACCCGGGTGAAGTTCCGCCCTCTGGTCGACGCCCTGGCCTGAACGGGCCTCAGCGCCGCCCGCGGGGCTCAACTCGCGGCGAGCCTCTTCTTCTCGACCTCGACGTCGAAGTCGGCGACCGGCCACTGCGGGTCGATGTCCTCCAGCGCCGCGAGCAGCAGTTCCTGCACCGCGAGGCGCGCGTACCATTTGCGGTTCGCGGGTACGACGTGCCAGGGCGCGATCTCGGTCGAGGTGCGCTCGAACACCGTCTGATACGCCCGCATGTACTCGGGCCAGACGAGCCGCTCGTCGACGTCGCCGGGGTTGTACTTCCAGTGCTTGTCGGGGCGCTCGAGACGTTCCATGAGCCGCGACTTCTGCTCTTCGGGCGAGATGTGCAGCATGACCTTCACGATGCGGATGCCGGAGGCCGCGGCATCCGCCTCGAACGCGTTGATCCCGTCGTAGCGCCGCTCGATCTCCTCGGGCGGCGCGAGGGCCCGCACGCGCCCGATCAGCACGTCCTCGTAGTGCGAGCGGTCGAAGACGCCGATGAACCCGGGCTCGGGCAGCCGCTTCTCGATGCGCCAGAGGAAGTCGTGCGCGCGCTCCTCGTCGGTCGGGGCCTTGAACGCCGCGAGCGAGACGCCCTGCGGGTCGACCCCGCCCACGACGTGCCGCACGATGCCGCCCTTGCCCGCCGAGTCCATGGCCTGCAGCACGAGCAGCACGGCATCCGTCGCGGTGCCGGTGCGACTCTCGGCGAACAGGCGCTCCTGCAGATCGTTGAGTGCGACCAGTCCCTCGGCGAGGTCGCGGGCGCCGTCGGCTTTGTGCCCGTGATAGCCGGGGGTGCTCTCGGCGTCGACGTCGTCGAGACGGAAGCCGTCGCCGACGCGGAGGGTCTCGGTCCACTGGTGAGCGTTCATCTGCTCATGATGGCCGAGTCGCGGGCATCCGCGCACGTGTCGATCTGCACCGATCGGTGGGAAATGTCGGTCACCGGGCGGCAGAACCGACATTTCGCGCCGGTCGGTGGGCATGGGCAGCGAGCGGTGGGGCTCCGCGGACGAGACACTCCGCGGGCGAGACGCTTCGCGGGCGAGACGCTCAGCGCGCGGCACCTCAACGCGCGAGCGGAACCTCGATGAGCTGACGGCCGCCGACGGGGCGGGTGAGCACCTGGTCGAGCGCGGTGCGGGTCGTCACGCGCTGGTACTCCCAGCCGTAGGCGACGGCGAGGTGCTCGAGGCGCACCTGGTGCGGCGTGTAGAACGCGCGGTCGAGGTCGGCGGCCGGGGCGAGCTGCGCCACTTCGAGTCCATCGAAGATCGTGCCCCCGCCGTCGTTGCCGACGATGACCTGCAGACGCGGCTCGGTCTCGTCGGGCGGCAGCAACAGTGCTCCCACATCGTGCAGCAGGGTGAGGTCGCCGAGCAGCACCCGGGTCACGCCCGGCGCTCCCCCCGCCTGGCTCGCGAGGGCGATGCCGGTCGCGGTCGCGATCGTGCCGTCGATGCCCGCGAGACCGCGGTTGGCGTGCACGGGGATCTTCTTGCCACCGAGCACCGCGTCGGCCACGCGCACGAGACGCGACGACCCGAACACGAGCCGGTCGTGCGGCCACGTCGCCCGCCACACCGCGTCGACCAGCAGTTCGCGGTCGAGCGGCCGCCGCACGGCTTCGAGCTCGGCCTTGACGGCGTCGCGTCGGGTCGCGGAATCGGCGGACGCCAGGCCGTCATGATCCGGAGCCCGCTCGCTGAGGTCGACGGCCTGCGTGGCGGAGGCCTCGAGCCAGGCTCCGAGCCAGGTCCGATCGGCGGCACGGTCGTCATCGTTCGACGGCGCGGCGACGACGACGGATGCCGCAGGCCGCGAGCGGTGGTTCAGATCGAGCTCCTCGCCGCCGTGCCGCACCGCGATGACCTCGACTTCGGGTCGCGCGAGGAGCGCCGCGACCTCGCGGCTGAGAGTGGGATGCCCCAGCACGACCGCACGCTCGACGGCGCCACCGAGATCCGCGCGGCGCAACAGTGCGCGATAGCCGTGCACGAGATGACGGCCGAAGCGGGCACCCGACACGATCTCGGCGATCAGCGGCCACGACCCGGCGTGGGCGATCTCCTCGGCATCAGGCCCGGCATCCGCTCCGGCGATCACGACCGTACGGGGTCCGCGCGCGAGCACGACGGCCTCGCCCCGTGCGGGCATCGGAGCTGCGCCGGGAGTGACGGGGGTGACGACCGGTTCGCCCGACAGCGGCTCGCGCGCGGGCAGGTTCAGATGCACGGGGCCCGCGACTCCGGGAAGGCCGTGCGGGGCGTCCGCGCCGAGCGCGAGCGCGACCGCGCGGACGGCGAGGCCCGACCAGTCGTCCCCGGACCCCGACTCACCGGGAACCGGAGCGTCGACGCTCTCACGCACCCAGGGTGCGAACATGCCGGGCTGGGTCGTCGCCTGGTTGGCGCCGATTCCGCGCAGCTCGGGCGGACGATCGGCGGTCAGCAGCAGCAGCGGGACGCCGGCGTGGAACGCCTCCATCGCGGCCGGCAGCAGGTTGGCGGCCGCCGTGCCCGAGGTGCACAGCACCGCCGCCGGTACGCCGGTCTCGCGGGCGAGCCCGAGAGCTGTGAAGCCGGCCACCCGCTCGTCGATGCGCACGTGCACGCGCAGGTCGCCGGTGTCGGCCAGACGCACCGCGGCGAGCGCGAGCGCCTGCGAGCGCGAACCGGGCGAGAGCACGAGGTCGCGCACGCCGTGGGCGACCAGATCGGCCAGGAGGGATGCCGCGGCATCCGTCGCCGGCGACGAGGCCGGACGCGGAAGGGTCACGGGCGGGGCTCGGGCGTCGCCCCGGGAGTGGAGCCGCTGTCGTTGTCGCCGTCGACCTGCGCCTCGTTCGCGGCATCCGTCTCGGCATCGAGGCGTGCGAGTTCTTCTTCGAGACGAGCGATGCGGGCGTCCTGCTCGGTCTTGCTGATGCCGCGCAGGAACATCGGGTCGTCGTCGGGGGCGATCACGCGCGCGGGACCGGGGTCGTTCTTGCGGCGTCGGCCGATCACGAACCAGAGGACCCCGCCGATGACGGGGAGGAGCACGACGATCAGGATCCAGATGCCCTTGCGCACACCACGGTGCCGCGTCGGCGGCTGCACTGCGCAGTCGACGATGCTGAACACCCAGAACACGGCGGCCAGGAAGCCGCCGATGATCAGTAGTCTCGCCACCCCTCCAGTGTAAGCGGGTCGACGGACACGTGGCCCGGCGGGTGCAGAGGACCGCTTGTTAGACTTCGCGCACCATGACGTCGACCCGGTCGCTGACCACCCTCTTCACCGCGCTGGGCCTCGCCCTGCTGCTGGTCGTGGGCGCCTGGTCGACCTCGCACGGCGAGGCCGATGTGCACGCGTCGCTCTGCCTGGCGTCGGGGGCCTCCGCGTCGGATGCCGGAACCGGAGCGTCGCACCACGAGGAGGCCGCACCGGTCGATGCCTCCTCCTCGCACACCGCGGTGGCGGGCTTCGTCGTGCTCTGGTTCCTCGCACTCCTCGTGCTGCTCGTGCGGATGCTGCGGCGCGGCCCCGGCATCCGGCTCCCGCGTGCGAGCCTCGCCGTCGCCGCGCCGCGCGCCGGTCCCCGCCCGTCGCGCACCGCCCTCACCCTCGCCGAGCTCTCGATCTCTCGCACCTGAGCGACGACGCGTCGATCCGGCCGCTGCCGCGGCATCCTCGTCCGTCGTTCCTCTTTCTCGTGTCTGGAGACACCCATGTTCGCCACCCCCTCCCGCAACGCCCCGAAGCCCCGCCTGACCACGCCCGTCAAGGCGACCCTCATCGCTCTCGCCGTCGCCGTCGTGCTCGCGATCGCCGGCATCGTCTACGCCATCACCCAGCAGGCGCCCGCGCCCGACGTCGCCGAAGACGGCACCCTGCAGACCACCCGGGCAGACTCGCACGTGCTCGACGACGGCGGCACGGATGCCGTGACCGTCGTCGAGTTCCTCGACTTCGAGTGCGAGGCGTGCGGCGCCTTCTACCCGATCGTCGAAGACCTGCGTGCGCAGTTCGACGGCGAGATCACCTACGTGGTGCGGTACTTCCCGCTGCCGGGTCACATCAACTCGACGCAGGCGGCTCTGGCGGCCGAGGCGGCGGCGCAGCAGGATCGCTTCGAGGACATGTACCACCGGCTGTTCGAGACCCAGCAGGAGTGGAGTCACGCGACGGGCGAGACGCCCGCGGTGTTCCGCGCGATGGCCGAATCCCTCGGGCTCGACATGGCGGCCTACGATGCGGCGATCGCCGACCCCGCGACGCTCGCCCGGATCCAGGCCGACAAGACCGACGGCGAGTCGCTCGGCATCACCAGCACTCCGTCGTTCTTCGTCGACGGCACGTACGTGCAGCTGCAGGAATGGGACGACCTGGAGGATGCCGTCGCCCGGGCCGTCGAGGGCTGACGGCCCGGCCGGCGCAACGGCCGCGGTCGATCAGAACAGGGAGATGCGCCGCGCGGCGGTCGCGAGGTAGCGGCTGACGGGATTCGTCACCGTCTGCTGCAGTTCGCGGATCGTGATCGCCTCGGCGACGCGGTCGGTGATCACGCCGTCGACGCCGCGACCGACGTACTCCTCGAGGAGGGCGGGGTCGTCGACCGTCCAGACGAAGAGCTGCTTGCCCTCGTCACGCAGCCGAACGAGCATCTCGTCGGAATAGGACCAGTCCTCGATCGCGACCGCGTCGGCGGCGGTACGCGGGGCGTCGCCGATCTGGAAGCCGGTGACGAGCACCACCGTGCGTTCCGGGTCGGCGGCGGCGATCCGGTCGACGATCGCCGGGTCGAGCGACTGGATCCAGTGCCGTCGGTCGGGATCGAGGCGTTCCATGACGGCGACCACGCGCTCGGCGAAACCCGGGGCTTCGTGCCCGTGCGGCTTGACCTCGACGAGCACGCGGATCCCGAGATCGTCGGCCTCGCCCAGATACTCCTCCAGCGTGGGGATGCGGTCTTCGAACCCGCCCTGACGGACGACCAATCGGGAGAGTTCGGCGGCATCGAGGTCGTACACGTCTCGGGGGTCGCCGGCGAGGCGCTGGAGGTCGGTGTCATGGATCACGACGAACCTCTGGTCGGCGGTCTCCTGGATGTCCATCTCGACCACATCGGCGCCGGCATCCGATGCGCCCCGCAGCGACGACAGCGTGTTCTCCACTCCGAGCGCCGTGTAGCCGCGATGGGCGATGACCGCCGGCGGTTCCGCGGGAATCGCCGCGAGCGAGGCGAACACCGTGGGCGGCACGGCGAGCACGGTGAAGGCGACGAGCACGGTCACGACGAGCACGCGAGACAGACGATCCCGAACGGGTGCGCCGGTCGACGGGACCGCGCGCGTCGGAATCGACGTGCGACCGCCGGGCTCGGATGCCGCAGCACCGCGATCCAGCGCGATGAAGAAGAACGCCAGGAAGGCCGCGACGAGTCCGGTGACGACGAACCGCACGAGGTCGAGCACGGCGAGCATCGCACCGGCAACCGCTGTCCCCTCGCTCGTCCCCGTCCCGTCCCCGGTCGTCGACGCCAGCGCGACCGGGATCGTGCCGAGCAGCGCCGCCACGAGGAAGATCCCCGCCGCCACCGCGCCGACGAGCACCAGCACGAGCGCCACGTGCACCTGCGTGCGGCGAGTGAGCACCAGGCTGCGACGCATCGCCGTCCATACGCTCTGCTGCCCGCCCGCCAGCGCGGGCACCGTCGCGGCCAGTCGCAGCGCGAGGTAGACGATGCCGGCGATCGCGAGCGCGTAGACGACGGTGCCCGGGGTCGTCTTCGTGAGTTCGCCGCTGATGAACTGCGGAATCGCGATGTGCGCGGTCACCGTCGATCCGACCCCGACGTGCGACAGCGGCAGGATCAGCAGAGCGTACCCGGCGAACAGCGCGATCTGCGGACCGAGAACGCGGCGGCCCATCCGCCCCAGACCGCGCAGAAGCTCGGGCGCCGTCGGAGCTCCACCGCGCAGACAGAGGTCGGCGACGACCGAGAACACGCTCACCTCGATGAGGGCGAACAGCGTCGCGACGAGGGCGATGACGAGAAGCGCGAGCACGGCGAGCGGGCTCGAGAGGATTGCGGGCAGACCGGCGAGACTCAGACCGTCGACGCCGCCCGCGTCGAGGGCTGCGTCGAAGAGGGTGAGCAGCAGCGGCAGCACCGCCCAGACGTACAGGCCCTGCACCGCGATCGCGACCACCACGATCAGCAGCACACGTCGGCGCAGCAGAGCCCCCGCCGTCGAGGCCGCGGAGCGGACCTGCGGCCATGCTCGGGCGCTCCCGGGCGATGCGGCGTTCGTCGGCATGATCCGAGAGTAGCGAGGGAGCGAGCCCACCACCTTCGCTACGCTCGCTCGCATGGACATCTCCTCCGCTCTCACGGTCACCCACAACGCCCGCAGCCTCGAGGGGATCGCCACCTCCGACGGCGCGGTGATCGCCCCCGGCATCCTCTTCCGATCGGATGCCCTGGCGAGCCTGACCGACGAAGGCCTGCGGGCGCTGGCCGACCTCGGCATCGGCACGGTGATCGATCTGCGCACCGACGCCGAGCGCACCCGCGCCGCGGACCGGCTGCCCGACGACGGCAGCGTGACGCTCGTGCCGCTGTCGGTGCAGGGCGGGGCGATGGACGAGATGGTGCAGAAGCTGCTGCCCGCGAGCGGGCAGCACGCGCTGACGGACGAGCAGATGGCGGCGGTGCTCGATCAGGTGCCGACGCTGGAGGACCTGTACGTCGCCATCCTGGCCGCGAGCGCCCCGCAGTTCGCGACCGTGGCGCGCGCGGTGCTCGATGCCGCGGGCACCGACCGGCCGGGCGTTCTGTTCCACTGCACGGCGGGCAAGGACCGCACGGGTCTGGCCGCGGCGATCCTGCTGTCGGTCGCCGGGGTGCCGCGCGAGGCGATCGTCGAGGACTACACGCAGACCGGCACGAACCTCGCGCGCGGCTTCGCCGCCTCGCTCACGCAGCTCATCACCGCGATCGGGGTGCCGCTGACGCCGCGCCTGCGCACGCTCGCCACCGAGTCACCGGCTCCGGCGATCGAGGCCGCGCTGGACTGGATCACCACCGAGCACGGCGGCGCGACGGGGTACCTGCGCAGCGGTGGGATGACCGACGACGAGATCGCCGGTCTTCGTCGGGTGCTCCGGGGAGAGTAAGCCTCCCCGAAGGACCTATCCGAAGTCGACCCGGAGGATACGGTCGTCGCCATCCCGAGGATCGCCGCGACCGTCGGTGTTGTTCGTGAGCACCCAGACCGATCCGTCGGGGGCGGCGACCGCATCGCGCAGGCGTCCGTACTCGCCGCGCTGCTCGCCGCCGTGCAGCTCGAACGCCGTTCCGGTGTCGGCGAGCGGAACGATCCGCAGACGTTCGCCCCGCAGGTTCGCCATCACGATCTCATCCGCCGCCACCGCGATGCCGCTCGGACTCGCGGTCGACGGCGACCACTGCTGCACCGGGTCGACGAAGCCCTCGCGGTCGGCGATGCCCTCGACGGTCGGCCACCCGTAGTTCTCGCCCGCGACGATCACGTTGAGCTCGTCCCAGGTGTCCTGCCCGAACTCGCTCGCGTACATCGTGCCGTCCTCGGCCCAGGCGATGCCCTGCGGGTTCCGGTGGCCGAGCGTGTAGACCGCCGAGCCCGGGATCGGGTTGTCGTCGGGAACGGCGCCCTCGGGGGTGAGCCGGAGGATCTTGCCCGACAGCGCGTCGGGGTCCTGCGCGCTCTCGCGATCGCCGCCGTCGCCGGTCGTGGCGTACAGCAGCCCGTCGGGGCCGAAGGCGATGCGGCCGCCGTTGTGGTTGCCGGCCGCCGGGATGCCGTCGATCACCGTCGCGGCATCTCCCAGCGAGAGCGCGCCCGGGTCGCCGAGCAGATCGCGGCGCTCGATGCGGTTCTCGGTCGCTCCGCCGTCGCCGGCGTCGGCCGTGAGGTACGTGTAGAGCTGATCCTCGTGCACGGCGATGCCGAGGAGCCCGCCCTCACCGCCCGCCCGCACTCCCTCGATGCGGCCCACCTCGCGCGCGCCGCCCGTCGCCGTGATCTCGACGATCCGCGCGCTGTCGCGCTCGCTCACGAGCGCCGTCTCGCCGTGGAAGGCGATGGACCAGGGGGCGTCGAGTCCCGAGGCGACGACGGACGTGACGATCGCCGCGGCCTCGGACTCGGCCGACTCCGGTGTCGGGACCGGGGTCGGGGATGCGCATCCGGCCAGCGCGACGGCAGACACGACCAGGAGGGCGGTGGCGGTCCGGCGCGAGAGGGGCATGTCTCCCATCCAACCCTCTCGCGTCAGATGGAGGAAGACCCGGAGGGGCGCTGATCGCTACGCTGAGCGCATGCACGCAGAGCCGAACGCCTCGTCGACACCCGTGCGGTCCTCGGCGCTCTCCGTCGTGAGGCGGATGCCGGCGACGCTGACGTTCATCGCGCTGATCCTCGTCGTCGGCGTGGTGTGGCAGGGACTCTGGACCCCCTTCGAGAAGTCCGCGCTGTTCGAGACCGTCGCCTACGGGCTCCCCAATCTCGCCGACGGCAAGTGGTGGACGCCGCTGACCGGCACGTTCTTCGTGAACGAACCGTGGGTGTACATCTTCACGATCTCGGGCTTCTGGGGCATGGCGTACCTCGAGTACCGTCGCGGGTCTCGCGTCGCCCTCGCCTACTACGCGATCGGGCAGCTGTTCGCGATCTTCGCCACCGCCCTCCTGCTGCTCGTGCTCTCGCAGTTCCCCTGGGCGTGGGCGACGGCCCAGGCGCAGGCGCTCGACGTCGGGGCATCCGGCGGCACCATGGCGTGCATCGCGGCAGCCGTCGGCCTGTTCCGCCCGCCGTGGCGCGTGCGCGGCTGGTTGATCCTGCTCGGCTTCGTGTTCGTCGCCATGCTGTTCTGGGGCAAGGTCGCCGACCTCGAGCACCTGCTCGCCGTGCTGCTGATCCTGGTCGTCGACCGCTCGCTGCGCGTACGGCGCACGACGGTGCGCGAGCAGCGGCTCATCGCGGTGATGGCGATCCTCGTACTCGGCGCGGTCGAGATCATCACGACCCTGGTGCCCACCGACGGACCGTTCGGCCCAACCGATCCGGCCTCGGGCGGTTTCATCGACCTGGCGATCGACCTGGTCGTGATCCTCGTGCTCGTGAACGGCTTGCGTCGCGGACGCCGCTGGTCGTGGGTGCTCGCCGTGCTCCTCGGCATCTTCAACGTGCTGATCGCCGCCCTCGTGCTGACGCTCATCATCCTCACGAGTCAGGCCGAGCTCGACATCCGCTGGGACGGCGAGACCGAGCTCGCGCTCGCCAACGGGTTCCTCTGGGTCGTCGTGCTCGTCTACCTCGTGTGGGTGCGGCGCGCGTTCCGCGCCAAACGGCGCTCGCCCCTCGGCATCCCGCCCACGCCGACCGTCGACGACGTCAAGGCCGATCTGCGCGCGCACGGCGGCGGCACGCTGTCGTGGATGACGACCTGGGAGGGCAACAGCTACGCCCGGGTGGCCGGCGGCGTCGTCGCGTACCAGCGCCGCAACGGAGTCGCCCTCGCGCTCGCCGACCCGATCGGCCCCGCGGATGCGCGGGCCGAAGCGGTCGGGGACTTCATCCGCACGGCCGAGCAGACCGGCCTCGTTCCGTGCTTCTTCAGTGCGGATGCCGCGACCCTCGCCGCCGTGCCGTCGACGTGGCGCAGCATCGTCGTCGCCGACGACACGATCGTCGATCTTCCGGGGCTGGAGTTCACGGGCAAGCAGTGGGCATCGGTGCGCACCTCGCTGAACCGGGCGGGTCGCGAGGACATGACGTTCCGGATGACGCGGCTCGGCGACGAGTCGTGGGGCGTGAAGCAGCAGCTGCGCGCGATCTCGGAGGCGTGGGTCGGCGACAAGGATCTGCCCGAGATGCGCTTCACCCTCGGCACGCTCGAGGAGGCCGAGGACCCCGAGGTGCGGATCGCCCTGGCACTCGCGCCCAACGGCGACGTCGACGGCTTCCTGTCGTGGCTGCCGGTGTACGGCGCGGGCGGCCGGGTGCGCGGCTGGACCCTCGATCTGATGCGCCGGCGCGAGGGCGGGTTCGCACCCGTGATGGAGTACCTGATCGGCGCCTCGGCGAAGCAGTTCTCCGAGGAGGGCGCCGAGATCATGTCGCTCTCGGGGGCGCCGCTCGCCCACGACTATCCGCCGGACGCCGGGATGATCGCCGCGTTGAGCGACCGTCTCGCCGAAGCCCTCGAACCGGTGTACGGCTTCGGTTCGCTGCACCGCTTCAAGCAGAAGTTCCACCCGCGCTACGAGACCATGTACCTGCTGTTCCGCGACGAGAGCGACCTCACCCGGATCGGTGGCGCGCTGACCCGGGCGTTCCTGCCGGATGCGACGCTGCGGCAGTTCGCCGGGGCGGGGCTGGAGCTCGTGCGGGGCGGCAAGGACTAGTCCGGCGCCGGTCCGGCGCTCATCGGGAGCGCCCGATGTCGGCCCCGCGCGCGGCTAACGTCGGGCATCCGATTCGTCAACCCGGTCGACCTCTCCCCTCTCGTTTCCTAGCGTCGTGTGGACCGACGACCGATGAAGGAGAAGTCATGAGCGAACACACGCTGACCGAGATCCTGCAGGGTTCGGGCCCCTGGACCACCGCCTACGTCGACGGCACGGGCGAGCTGCCGCAGGTCGAGGAGGGAGCCCGCCACCAGGCCGTGCGCGATCAACTGATCGACGAGGTCGGAGCACCGGAAGACGACGCCGCGGCCATCGAGACCGCCCTCGGCGAGCGCAACGGACTGCCGAGTCCGTCGGCCCGCGTCGTGATCGCCCGCGACGGAGAGACGGTGCTCGATCGCAGCTTCATCGGAGCGCGCCTCGGCCCGGAGCGCCTCGAGCACGGCGCCCTGCCGTCGATCCTCCCCCTCCTGCGCCACACGGCGTCGGAGACCCGCTACCTCGTCGTCGAGACGAGCCGCGACGGCGCCGACATCCGCCTCGAGACCTCGGGACGCGGCGGCAGCGAGCGCGAGACCGAGATCGAGGGCGACACCGACGAGATCTCGAAGGTGCGCACGGGCGGCCTGGGAGATGCGAAGTACCAGAACTACGTCGAGAACGTCTGGAAGCAGAACCAGAAGGATGTCGCGGCCGCGCTGAGCGCACTCATCCGCGAGGAGCGGCCCGCGTTCGTCGCGGTGTCGGGCGATGTGCGCGCACGACAGCTGCTGGCCGAGGAGCTCACGGGCGACGAGCGCGCGCTGCTCGTCGACGTCGATGCGAACACCCGGGCCGACGGTGCCGATCGCACGGCGCTCGACGACACGATCGCCCGCGAGATCGACGAGCGTCGCCGTCGGGAGATCGCCGACGTGCGCGACCGTGCAGCCGCCGACGACGGCTCGGGCGGTGCCGAAGGCTTCCCGGCGGTCATCGAGGCTCTGCAGCAGGCCCGCGTCGACACTCTCGTGCTCGACGGGCGCCTGCTCGACGACGAGCGCACGCTGATCGCTCTCGACGGCCCGCCGTGGGTGGTGACCGACGTGGCGCAGCGACTGAACACGCAGGTGCTGGGAAGCATCCGCGCCGCCGAGGCGCTCGCGCGCGCCGCCCTGCTCACCGACGCCCGCGTGCTGATCGAGGACGACGAGTACGAGGCCTCCGACGACCGCCGCGAGGAGCGGCCCGCGCGCGAGCCGATCGCCTCGCTGCGGTGGGCGGATGCCGGGACGGACGCCGATCCGAGCTGACGCGCACCGCATGCCGCATACGAAGAGAGGACGCGGACCCGATCGTGGGCCCGCGTCCTCTCTTCGTGTGCGGTGTGGCGTCGCTTCCGCGGATCAGGCGCGGAAGAACGGGATCGCCAGGGCGGGCCGGTGCACGACCCGCTCGGAGATCACCGTGCCGCGGATGAGGGTGACCAGGCAGTAGATCCCGATTCCGATGATGAGCAACCCCGGGACGGCGATCCAGCCCGAGGGTTCGCCGCCGTCGCTGTAGCCGTACTCGTCGTACGAGCGCGGCCGCGCCGTCCCGACACCGATCGTGATGAGGAGGACGAAGAGCACGATGAGGTAGAGCACGTAGCTGAGCGCCCAGTTCGCCGCCCAGCGCGCGTTCTCACGCACGATCGGATGCGGCGAGCGCATCGCGGACGACCGCTGCACGATCCCGACGATCGCGGCGACGATCGCACCGACGTACGGGATGTACACGAGGAACAGCAGCGCCCAATAGCGACGACCGCTGATCGGCGGGTAGCCGTAGGGGGCGTACCCGGGGGTCGGGTAGCCGGGGGCCGGATAGCCGGGGGCCGGATAGCCGGTCGGAGCCTGGCCGTAGGGTGCGGACGCCTGGGCGTACGCGGGCTGCCCCGGGTACGGCGCCGGGGCCTGACCGTACGGCGGCTGCGCCGGGAGCGAGTATCCGGCGGGCGGCTGGTAGCCCGCCGGCGGCTGAGGCGCGGCGGGAGGTTCGGGCGGCTGGACGGCGTCGTTCTCTTCGGTCATCTGTCACTCCCAAGGTCGGAACCGCGCTCCCCCTGAGCGGGCCAGCGACCATCATCGCAGACAGCACGCGGACCCGCGGACGGCTGCGGACGGATCAGACTCCGCGGGCTGACAACCTAGGCGCGCAAGAACGGGATCGCCAGAGCGGGGCGGTGAACGACCCGCTCCGAGACCACGGTGCCGCGGATGATCGTGACGAGGCAGTAGATCACCAGTGCGATGAACGAGCCGACCAGAATCAGCCACACACTGAAGTTGAGGGCCTCACCGCCTGGATAGTCCTCCTGGTAGCGCAGCGCGTTCAGCGGAGCGGCGACCGCGAGGAAGATCGCGATGAGAGCGATGAGGTAGAAGGCGTAACTGATGGCCCAGTTCGCCGCCCAGCGCGCATTCTCGCGCACGATCGGATGGTGCACGTGCATCGCCGACAACCGCTGCACGATCGCGACGATGATGGCGACGATCACCCCGAAGTAAGGGATGTACATCAGGAACAGCAGCGCCCAGTAGCGGCGACCACTGATCGACGTGTATTCGATGGGCGGTTGAGGCGGCAGGACGGCGTGGTTCTCGTCGGTCATGTCTCGCTTCCAAGGTCGGAACCGCTCCCCCTGAGCGGGCCAGCGACCATCATCGCAGAGACCGCGCGCACCCGCCGACAGCTGTGGACGGGTCAGACGTCGCGCGGCCGCTGACGCAGCTGCTTCACATCGGTGCGGCGCTGCTTGGCCTTCAGCCGCCGCTCCTTCGATCCACGACTGGGCTTCGTCGGGCGACGGGGCGGCGCAGGCGTCCGGATCGCCTCGGCGACGAGCGCGACCAGCCGCTCCCGCGCCGCCTCGCGGTTTCGCAGCTGCGCCCGGTGTTCGGATGCCGCGATCGTGAGCACGCCGTTCACCAGCCGGCCGGCCAGCCTCTCGAGGATCCGCTCCCGCTGCACCGGGGAGAGCTGCGGGGAGTTCGCGGCATCCCACACCAGTTCCACGCGGGAGTCCGCCGTGTTCACGCCCTGCCCGCCCGGCCCCGAGGAGCGCGAGAACCGCCACGACAGCTCGGACTCGGGGATCGTGAGACCCGACGAGACCCGGAGGCCGGGGCGAGCTGAGGTGGACATGGCATCCATCATCCCCCGATCGGCGTCATCCCGCGATCGGCGCGGGGGCCGCGGCATCCTGCTCGTCGGTCTGCTCGCCGAGCGCGCCGCGCTCCTCCTTCTTCGCGGTGTTGACGATGTGCGCGCGGCCGACGACGATCGCGGCGACGACCATCAGGGCGACGCCCAGCCAGTAGGGCGCGGCGTGGCTGATGCCGGCGTAGAGCGCGGCGGCGATGAGCGGGGCGACCGTGCCCATCGCGGCGTTGAGCGACTGCGTCACACCGCCCAGCCAGCCCTGCTCGTCGTCGCCGACGGCGTTCGACATCGCGCCGTCCATCGCGGCGGTCGCGGCGCCCTGGCCTGCGGCGAGCATCAGCGCACCGACGATGAACACCCACGGCTGCGCGAGCACGGACGCGACGATCGCGAGCCCGGCAAGACCGATCGCCTGGGCGACGATTCCGCTGACGATCACGCCGCGCTCGCCGATACGGGGCAGCAGGATGCCGAGCAGCACGCCCTGGATGAGGATGTCGATGATGCCGACGCCCGCGGTGAGCAGCCCGATCTGCGTGGGTCCCCACTGGATCGAGTCGAGGGCGAGCACGCTGAAGTTGTTGACGAAGAACCCGAACGGCAGGGCGAGCAGCGCGAAGCCGATGAGGAGTCCGCGCAGCTCGCGGCGGGCGAAGGCGTTGCGGAACACGGCGAACGGTTGCACGTCGCGGGCCGCGATGCGGGCGATGCGGTTCTCGGGCGCGAGGCTCTCGGGCAGCAGGAAGATGCTGAGGATCGCGATCGTCAGGCCGACGGCGGCGGTCACGAAGACGGGCAGCTGCAGGCTGATGGCGGCGAGGAGCCCGCCGACGGCCGGGCCCACCATCATGCCGATGCCGGAGAGGGCACCGAGCAGGCCGAAGCGCTGCGCGCGCTTCTCGGGCGGGGTGATGTCGGCGAGGTAGGCGAAGAGCGCGGGCAGATCGCCGGCGGTCAGCCCCTGGATGACGCGCGCGAGCACGAGCACCCACAGCGCGCCGCCGATCCCGAACAGCGCCATCGAGAGCGCGGCTCCGAAGGCGGCGGCGATGATGACGGGCCGCCGACCGAAGCGGTCGGAGAGGCGTCCGAGGAACGGGGCGACGAGGAAGGCGCACAGACCGTTGATCGCCTCGAGCACCCCGACCCAGATGGCGAGGTCGCTCTCGTGCGACACGTACTGCAACACGACGAAGGGGAGCACGGGAAGGACGACCGTCATGCCGATGACGGTGAGCATCGTCAGGACGATGAGCATGATCCAGGCGCGGTTCGTGGAGCGCGCGGAGAGGAGAGAAGGTGAAGTCATACCGAAAGTGTATCCATACCAGTTTTGGTGTCAAGCCAGTTTTGTATCGAGTTCGCGATAGGGTGGAGGCATGACCGGAACGAACCCCCTCGGCCGGCGGGAGCGCAAGAAGGCGGCGACCCGCAAGAACATCTCGGATGTCGCGACGATGATGTTCCTCGAACGCGGATTCGACGACGTCAGCATCCGCGAGATCGCCGACGCGGCCGATGTCTCGCCCACCACCGTCTTCGCGCACTTCCCGCAGAAGGAGGCGCTCGTCTTCGACGAAGACGACGAGCAGCGCGACCGTCTCGTGGGCGCCGTGCGCGACCGTGCGGACGGCAGCACGATCAACCGCGCGATCCGCGACTTCTACGCCGCCGAGATCGGCGCGAACCTCGACGAGCACGGCGAGGACGTCGCGCGCATCTTCCTGCGATTCCTCAACGAGACCCCGGCGCTGCGCGACTACGCCGCCAAGATGTGGCTGCGCCACGAGGACGCGCTGGCCGATGCGATCGCCGACGAGCTCGGCCTCGACGCCCCGACGCCCGAGATCCGCGTCTACGCACGTTTCGTGCTGCAGCTGCAGCTGCTCATCACCGACAGCGACGACCAGCTCGCCACCCTCGACGCCGGGTTCGTCGTACTCGAGCACGGATGGGGCCGGGTCGAGCAGCGCCTTGTGGGCTCGGCGCACGACCCTCGATAGTGGAAACGGAAGGGAGTCCCGCATGACGCACCACGCCGCCCACATCCGCGCGTTCTCCGAGAGCGCCGACTTCGACTTCGAGATCCGCAGCGCCCTCGGCGCGAGCGTGGAGGGCGCTGCAGAACCGGGCGAGGTCCTCGCCGCCGTCGCCGGCATCCGCAACGGCGAGCACGAGGCCTGGTTCGACGCCTGGAAGGGTCTGGCCGACCGCACGGTCGCCACGGCATCCGCGAGCGCGGAGGCGGGGCACCCGGTGAGCGCGGCATCCGCCTACCTGCGCGCCTCGGCGTACTACGGGGTCGCGGTCAATGCGGCGAGCGCACTCGCCGACCCGGATGCGATGGCACCGACGTTCGCGAAGCAGGAGGCCGCCTGGCGCGGATTCGTGACGCACACCTCGACCGTGGTCGACGACGTCACGATCCCGTGCGGCGGCGGGACCCTGCCCGGATGGTTCTTCCGCCCCGCGCCGGTACCGGAGGGCGCGACGCCCCCGACGCTGGTGGCCGTCAACGGCAGCGACGGCTCGCGCGCCTCCCTCTACGCGGCCGTCGTCGCGCCCGCTCTGCGCCGCGGATACAACGTGCTCGTCTTCGACGGTCCCGGCCAGCAGTCGGAGCTCTTCGAGAAGGACGTGCCGTTCCGCCCCGACTGGGAGCACGTGCTCACCCCGGTCTTCGACACGGTCGCCCGCCTCGACGGCGTGGATGCGATGCGCATCGCGGTCTACGGCATCAGCCAGGGCAGCTACTGGGTGGCGCGCGCCCTCGCCTTCGAGGACCGTTTCGCCGCTGCGATCACCGACCCCGGGCTCGTCGACGTCTCGACCTCGTGGACCGGGCACCTCCCGCACGGGCTGCTGAAGCTGCTCGACGAGGGGCAGGTCGAGAAGTTCGACCGCGAGATGGAGCTCGGTCTCAAGCTCTCCCCCGAGACCGCGCGCACCTGGCGCTTCCGCGCACGCCCCTACGGCACGCGAGGCTACGGCGAGACGATCCAGGCCGTGCGTCAGTACTCGGTCGCCGACATCGCCGCCGAGATCACGACCCCGCTGCTGCTCCTCTCCCCCGAGAACGAGCAGTTCTGGCCCGGCCAGGCCGACCGGCTCGCCGCCCTGACACCCGGCGTGTCGACGGTCGTGCGCTTCACCGAGGCGGAGGGCGCCGACGGGCATTGCCAGCCGCTCGGCCGCACGATCACGGCGCAGCGTATGTTCGACTGGTTGGACGAGCGGCTCGGGTGACGCCCGGGTCTCGTCGGGAGAAGTGGACGCGACGGCGGGAGTCGAACCCGCAACGCCATCAGATATGAGCTGAGGCCCGGGACCGCCCGGATCGCCGCGATGGCACTGACGTTACCCGGCCGTGATCGTCAAAGCGAGGACATTCCTCGAAGTGACACTCGACTACTTCGTATGACGTCATCAAGGCACGACGTCAGCGCCGGATGGAGTCGCGCAACGGGCTCGGCTCGAGCGTGTAGTCGGTCGAGGCATCCGCCCAGGTGCGCCCGCCGCCCTGCGTGCGCCCCCGGCGCAGCGCTGAGATCAGGCGGGTCGCCGGCACACCGATCGCCAGTGCGACCGCCCCGCTGACCGACCGGTCCTCGCGACCGAGCACGCTGGCCCGATGCCACGCCTCGTGCAGCCGACGCCCGCGAGGTGCGGGCACCCGCCGGGCCGGAAGCCCGCCCGCCCGGCGCAGTGCCACGAGCTCCTCGACGCGCTCCCACCACGTCGACTCCTTCGAGGGGTGGAAGTAGTTGTCACGCAGCCAGTCGGGGTGCGGCTGACGGAACCGGCCGCCCACCACCTCGCGCCCGCCGCCGAGCAGACCGCTGCCCACGAACACCGTGTTGAGGAGCGGCTTGCTGACCCCGTAGGAGTCGAGCGCGATCACGGGCACACCCTGTGCGACGGCCTCGATCGCGGCGGTGGAGCTCACGGTGACGAGACCCGCGGCCGTCGAGAGCGCCTCGGCCATGGACGCGTACGAGACGACGAGGTTCGACGGCATCCGGCCCGCGAGCAGCTCGGGGTACGAGTCGCGTTCGAGGTGCGTCTCGGCTTCCCCCGGCCGCGAGCGCAGCTTCACCACGATGCGCCGGGTAGGGTCGACCTCGGCGGCGCGGATGAGCATCTCGGCGATCTTCTCGCGCTCGGCGCGCTCCGCGGGAACCATCGCCTGAGCCGCGAACACGACGTCGGTCGCCGGTGGGCGGTGAGCGACGGCCTCGGCAGGCTGCGGGCGTTCGGCGACCGCGACGCCCGCCACTCCCGACACCCCCGCCGCTCCGGCGGCGAGCACCCGCGCGCGATCGGCCGCCAGCATCCGCTCCCGTCCGCGCGCGAACGGCAGCGTCGCCAGGGCCATGGGGATCTGCACACCGATGCGACGACCGAGCTCGGCGAAGGCCCGCTGCTCGCGGTGCGAGTGCACGACCAGCAGGTCGGTGTGGCGCCGGTAGTCGAGGGCGCCGCGCTGCGCGGGGATCGCCATCCCCGGCAGGCCCGAGACGGTGACGGGACGCTGGGGCAGCGCGTCGATCACGCGCCCCATCAGGCGCACGAAAGGGCCGCGCCCGGCGAGCACGACGACGTCGGGCTCGTGCCGGGTGAGCCAGGCCTCGGCCTCGTGGAAGGCGATGCGCGCGACATCGGACTCACGGATGCCGGTGCCCGCGAGAGCCGTGCGCTGCTGGGCCGCGCTCGCGGTGAGCGGGGTGCGCACGAGCAGCAGCTGCGGACGGATGCCGGGCACCGCCGCGAGCAGCGAGGCCGACCACTTCACGAAGGAGTCGGCATCGGCGATCGCGACGGCCTTCAGCCCTCCGCCCTCCCCGGGGCGCAGGTCGGTCATGCGGGAACGCGGCGCAGCTTCGCCATGGGGGCGAGCTCGCTGTCGAAGACGCGCTTGACGCCGTCGCCGAGGGCCTTCTCGATCACGCGGATGTCGCGGACGAGGTGCTCGAGGCCGGTCGGCTCGAGGGAGGCCGCGTGGTCGGAACCCCACATCGTGCGGTCGAGGGTGATGTGGCGCTCGACGGCGACGGCCCCGATCGCGACGGCGGCGAGCGAGATCTGCAGGCCGCGCTCGTGGCCGGAGTAGCCGACGGGGATCCCGGCGTAGCGGTCGCGGAGCGTGGCGATCGCCCGCAGGTTCGCCTCCTCGGGCTCGAGCGGGTACGTGGAGGTGGCGTGCATGAGCACGACGCGGTCGGTGCCGAGCGTGTCGAGCGCGCGATCGATCTGCTCGATCGTCGACATGCCGGTCGAGAGGATGACGGGCTTGCCGGTCTCGCGCAGGGCGAGGAGCAGCTCGGTGTCGGTCAGGCTCGCCGAGGCGACCTTGTGCGCGACCACGCCCAGGTCTTCGAGGAAGGCGACGCTCGGCACGTCCCACGGCGAGGCGAACCAGTCGAGGCCGAGCATCGTGGCGTGGTCGCCGATCGCGATGTATTCGTCGCGTCCGAACTCGACGCGGCGGCGGTAGTCGAGGTAGCTCATGGTGCCCCAGGGCGTCTCGCGCGGCACGTCGCGCATGTGCGCGGGGGTGGAGATCTCCGGGGTGCGCTTCTGGAACTTCACGGCGTCGGCACCGGCCCTGGCCGCGACGTCGATGAGACGCTTCGCGATGTCGACGTCGCCGTTGTGGTTCAGGCCGATCTCGGCGATGACGTAGGCGGGGCGACCGCCGCCGATCACGCGCGATCCGATGCTGACAGTCATGGTTCCTCCGGTGGTCGAGCGATGCGGAAAACCCCCGCCCCTCCTGGCTACGCCTCGGGGGTGAACACCCGACGACTCCCGGGTTACCGGCACCGGTCAGTCGGGCAACACCCGTTCGACGAGCTCGCGCACGGCGCCGTTCCCCCCGGTGCGGGTGAGCACGACGCGCGCTGCGGCGAGCACGCGCGGGTGCGCGTTCGCCACCGCGACCGGCCACCCGACGATGCGCATCGCGGGCAGGTCGTTGACGTCGTTGCCGAGGTAGGCGATGTCGTCGAGGCGGATACCGGCGTCCGCGGCCCACGCGCGCAGCGCCTGCTCCTTGTCGTCGATGCCGTGCAGCACCGGCACCCGCAGCTTCTCGGCCCGGGCGCGGACGACGGGGTTCTGCTCGGTCGAGAGGATCAGCATCGGGATGCCGGCGCGCCGGAGCAGTGCGACGCCCATGCCGTCCTCCCTGCTCACCCGCACGCGCTCCCCGCCGTCGGCGTCGATGATCGCGGTGTCGTCGGTGTGCACGCCGTCGAAGTCGGTGACCACGGCGCGCACGTCGATGCGCCCGGGGGCTTCGCCTGCCCGATCGTGCACCGCGGCGAGCGCGTCGGCGATGCGGAGCTGCTGCGCATCGTCGATCTCGATCGCCGTCCACTCCGGCACCTCGGCGATGCGGATCCGGCCGAAGAAACGGTGCCGGCTCGTGCGGAAAGCCTCCGCACGGAAGACGTAGAACGCGCCGGTCTCGAGGTAGTGGGGCTCGCGGTCCTGGCGGCGCGGGCGGTGCGCGGCCTCGTGGTTGATGGCCGTGGCCTGGTCGACCTGTGATGCGCTGCCGCGGCGCCAGAGGAAGCCGTAGGTCTCGTGCGCCGAGAACACGCTGTCGGCGCGATCTGCCTGCACCTCGGCGACGGCTCCGGCGAGCGCCGCGCTCGGGAGGAACGGCGAGGTGGCCTGCACGAACGCGATGATTCCGACCCGCTCCCCCGCGGCTTCGATCTCGTCGACCGCGTGCAGGATCGCGCTCTCCGACGACGCCGTGTCGCCGGATATCTCCGCGGGTCGACGGACCACCCGCGCGCCCGCCGCCGCACTCACGGCGGCGATCTCGTCGTCATCGGTCGAGACGACGACGAGGTCGATGCCCGCGGCGTCGCGCGCGGCCCGGATCGCCCGCACGACCAGCGGCACTCCCCCGACGGTTCGCAGGTTCTTGCGCGGCACGCCCTTCGATCCGCCGCGCGCGGGGATGATCGCGACGGTCAGCCCGTCGGTCGCATCACTCATGTCATCGCTCAAGTCATCGCTCATGTCATCGTCCTCGAATCACTCGCCAGGCCCGGCCCGCACGCCGTCGCGCCCCGATCGCCGTCAACCGCAGCTCCTCCATACGCCCGGTGCCTCCGGCCGAGCGCAGCATCCGCCGCGCAGCACTCTCGGCCGGCGCCCCGGGCAGACGAAGGTCGCGCAGCCGCTCGGGCGAGAAGTACCGCTCGCGTTCCCCCGGCGTCAGATCGCGCAGCAGCAGTTCCGCGCGATCGCGCAGGTGCCCGGCGATCTCAGGTTGCATGGCGTAGCCCACCGCATCGACGAGCAGCTGCAGACGCGCAGGATCGACGTACGGGGAATCCTCCCGGGTGAGCGCGTCGACGATCGCGAGCGGTACCCGGTTGCTGTTCTCGTACGGGCGCAGGCGCCGCAGCAGCATCGACGCCCCCGCCGAGGCGATCGTCGTGCCGCGCAGAGCCTGCACGGTGGGCAGCGCGGTCGAGAACGCCGCGACCACCGCACGCGCATCGACGCGGCGGGCGAGCTGCTCGGCGGCGAGCGGCCCTCGGTAGACGGCGAACTCCACGCCGTGCGAGAGGGCGCGTTCGCGCACGACATCCGTCTGCAGCGGCGGCGCCGCCGGATGCGGTTTGAAGACGATGCGGGCGGGTCCGGCGGCAGCCGCCCGGTCGATCAGCTCGCGCTGCAAGGCGATCTCCTCGCGCGGGGTCAGCAGTCCAAGCGCCGAGAGGTACTGTCCGAGCACGATCGCGGTGGAGGCGCCGTCGTCGAGCGGATGCCCCGCCGTGTCGAGGAGGGGCTCCCCGAGATCGGTCTCGTCGAGCACGCGTCCGAACGCGGCGACGGGCACGGGAACGGATGCCGCGACCGGGCCGCCTGCGAGAGGCGCGACCCCCGGCACGACGTCGGCGTGCAGCACCCGGATGATGCGGCTGCGCACGGCGTGGTCGAGGGGCACCCGCATCGGCGAGTACGTCATGAGGCCGTCGCCCACGATCGTGATCTTCGCGCGCGGGAACAGCGACATCAGCGTGCGCGCCGGCGCGACCTGCGGGCTCTGCACGAACAGCTCGAGATCATCGGCGTCGAGGTTCCACGCCTGGGTGAACAGGCGCTCGAGCAAGGGCAGGTCGGCAGGTTCCGGCTCCCATCCGCTCGGATGCAGCGGGCCGAGCAGCGCGTCGAGGTCCTCGATCCGGTCGAAGCGAGTCCGCATCGCGGCGAGCGCCGGGTCTGCGGCGATCCCGGTCACGAGCTCGGGCACCCGCGCCGAGACGAACGGCACCAGCACCCGGTCGCCGCCCGCTCCACCGGGACGCGGCTCCAGGAGCCCCTCGTCGATCGCCGCGGCGACGGTCGCGAGCCCGTAGGCGCTGTGCAGCGCGAAGATCCGGGTCATGAGCCGTGCCCCGCCCGTCGCAGCACCCGCGCGAGCACTCGGCGCCGCGGTCCCGAGAGTCCGCGCACGGCGGCCCGCACCTCGGCGTGGGGCAGCGCCCGCAGCAGCTCGACGATCCCCGCACGCATCTCCCCGCGCAGTGCGCGCGGCATCCGCCGGGCTCGCACGAGGTGGTGCGAGCTGAGCGCCAGGGAGGAGAAGGTGATCTTCGGCAGGAATCGTGCGGCCTCGGCATCCGCCTCGACGATCGCGACGGCCTCGGCCATCGCGCGGGCGAAGTCGAGCTGCCGCCGGTCGCGCACCTGCGTGAGCGAGGTCGACACCCCGCGGCGGTACAGGAGCGCGGGGGCGTCGACCACCGCGAACGAGGAGTCCGACAGATGCAGTCGCCAGATCCAGGGGCGGTCCTCGGCGGTGTGCAGCCCCTCGGGGAAGGCGGCGAGTCCCCGATCGATGATCCGGCGGTCGAAGATGCCCGCCCAGGCGAACGGGTAATCGACCATCGTGGTCTCGGTCGCCGGCAGGATGGCGTCGCGGGCGGCGACGACGGCCTCCCGCCACGGATGCGGAGCGCGCACGAGTGCCCGATCGGCATCCGTCACCGTCACGTGATCGGTGCGCAGGAAGTCGGCATCCAGCTCCCGCAGCCGACGCGCGAGCACGGCGAGCCGCTGCGGCTGCATCCAGTCGTCGCCGTCGAGGAAGCAGAAGGCGTCGCCCTCGACGTGCGCGAGTCCCTGGTTGCGCGCGCTCGCGAGCCCGCGGGCCGAGTCGTTGCGGATGACCTCGGCGTGCGGAAACCGATCGGCGTACCGGCGCATGAGGGCGCCGGTGTCGTCGCCGGATCCGTCGTCGATCGCCACGAGCTTCAGCGCCGCCGCATCGTCGAACTGACGCGTCAGGCTCTCGAGCGTGGTCGCGATGTAGGCGCCGGCGTCCTTCGCGGGAAGGATGACGGTGACGAGCGGACTGCGCACGGGACTCCCGGTGATGGTCGGTCGGTCGGGAATCGTCTCAGGCGTTCCTTGCCGCCCGGCGACGCGCGGGTGAACGCGGGGTGTCCTGGTAGGCGGGGCCGCGCGCATCGGCGACGATGGAGCGATGCTCTTCTCACGCGGGTCGAACGGTCGACGGATGCTGCGACGACGCCATGACACCCATGATCTGCGATGGCTCTCTGCGCGCGCCTGGACGACCCGCTGGTATCCGCAGGGGATCGACATCGGCGAACGCGAGGGGCGCCGCACGCTCGCCGTCAGTTGGTTCCGCCAGGATCGGACCGGCCATCATCTCGCCTCGCGCGTCGTGCTGATCGACACCGAGCGGGCGAGGCATATCGACATCGCGCTCGCGATCGAGGACGATGCGGGCGACCTCCAGCCCGCGCAGATCCACACGGGCGGGCTGGCCTGGTTCGGCGATCGGCTGTTCGCCGCGGCGACGGGACGGGGCATCTGGGAGTTCGACCTGTCCGACATCCGCCGCGTGCACGGCCCGGTCGCCCGGCGTGTGCGCGGGATCGCCGGCCGATGGTGGCCGCGCTCCGCACTGGTCGCCGTGCGCACGCGCGTGCATCCGGTCGATCTGCGCTGCTCGTTCCTCGGGCGCGCGTTCGACGCCGACGGCGCACCGCTGCGGCGGGTGCTGATCGGCGAGTACCGCCGCGACGACGAGGGACGCATCGGCGAGTTCACGATCCCGGAGGGCACCGATGACGACTTCGTCGCTCACGAGCGGTTCGCGCCCGGCATCCCCCGCATGCAGGGTGCGGTGCGGTGGGGTGACCGGATCCTCGTGTCGCAGTCGGCGCTGAAGACCCCCGGCAGGCTGTGGACCGGCACGCGCGATGCCCTGACCCGGCACTCCTTGCCCCTGCCCGCCGGGTGCGAGGACCTCGCGCTCGATCCGGACGAGCGGATGCTGTGGACGCTCGGCGAGCATCCCCGGCACCGGGTCGTGCGCGGCATCCCCTTCGCCCGTATCGGGCTGTGAGGGTCGGCCGAGAAGTCCGCCCCGAGAACGCTCGTAGACTTGTCGGGTGAAGCCTGCACCTTTCTTCGTCTACTCCGTGCTGCGGCTGCTGGCGTTCCTCGTCCCGCTCGCGATCCTCTGGTTCTTCTTCCCAATCTTCCGGGAGTTCTGGTGGCTCGCCGCGATCTTCGCCGCGCTGATCGGCACGAGCATCTCGATGCTGTTCCTGCGCCGCCCGCTCACCGAGGCGTCGGCGGCGATCGTCGAGCGCCGCGAGGCGCGCGCGTCGACCGGCCAGGAGGATGCCGACGCGGAGGACGCGGTGGTCGACGGCGAGAGCGAGACGCGCGCCGACGAAACCCGCGACGAGAAGTAACCGCGGGAGACAGCCGGGCTCTGCCGGGCTGTGCCGGGTCAACCGGGCTCGGCCGGCTCAGCCGATGAACGCCCAGAACAGGGCGCCGGCGTACAGCAGCGACGTGAGCGAGGTCAGCGCGAGAGCGATGACGAGTTCCTTGGGCTGGCGGTAGGTCCAGACGATCAGGATCGCCGGGAGCCCCGCGAGCAGGGCGAGCAGCGAGAGCCAGGCGATCGGGAAGAGCAACGCCAGCAGGATCGCGATCGCGAACGGCGCGAGCACGAACAGCGTGAACAGCACCTGCGTCGCGCGGCGCCCGATGAGCACCGTGAGCGTGCGCTTGCCGACGACGCGATCCTGGTCGATGTCGCGCAGGTTGTTGGCGAGCAGCACCGCGCAGGCGAACAGTCCCGCGGCGATCGCCCCGAGCCACGCCTGCTGCGGCAGGTCGAAGATCTGCACCCAGGTCGTGCCGAGGGTCGCGACGAGCCCGAAGAAGACGAATACGAACACCTCGCCCAGACCGGCGTAGCCGTAGGGGCGCTTGCCGCCGGTGTAGAACCAGGCGGCGACGATGCATGCGGCGCCGACGGCCAGCATCCACCACTGCTCCGTGCGCACCACGATCGCGACGCCCACCGCGGCGGCGAGCGCGAAGAACACCAGCCCGATGATGAGCACGGTGCGCGGCTTCACGCGACCTGAAGCGGTGAGACGCGTGGGACCGACGCGCACGGCATCCGTCCCCCGCACGCCGTCGCTGTAGTCGTTGGTGAAGTTGACGCCGATCTGCAGCAGCACCGCGACCGCGAGGCACGCGAGGGCGATCACCCAGTGGAACTCGGGGCCCGTGCTGCGCGCGGCTCCCGTGCCGATGAGCACCGGCGCGATCGCGAGGGGCAGCGTGCGCAGACGCGCGGCGCCGATCCAGTCGCCGAGCGTGACGGGCCCGGCCTCGATCACGGCCTGGCGGGCGGGGTCGCCGCTCGCCCGCTTCGCCGGGTTGCCGCTCACGCGGGCCGGGTTGGTCTTGCGGGTCGCGGAGGTCTTGCGCTTCGAGGATGCTGCCACGGAGGAATCCTACTGTGCGAGCCCATGACGCCCCGGGGGCGACGGCGGGTCGGGGATTCGGGTCAGGGATTCGGGTTCGAGTCCTTGCCGTCGAGCCACAGCTCGTCGCTCTTGTCGCCGTGTGCTCCGCCCTTGCCGACGTGCGTGGAGCTGATCTTCGGCCCCTTGAGGATCACGTGCACCATCGCCTGGGCGTGCCCGTGGCCGAGACCGTAGGTCTCCTTGAGCCAGTTCAGCACGACGGTCGACTTCGTCGTGTCGTCGAAACCCTGCTCCTTCGCGAGCGCGATGAACTGCCGGGGGGTGAGACCCGTCTGGGTCTCGACCTTGTCGAGGTAGGCCTGGAACGACATCGGTGTCTCCTTCAGGGGGTCAGTCGTGCGCGATCGGGATGATCGGTCGATGCTCATAATAGGTCTGCAGCACCACGGTCGTGCGGGTGTTCACGGATGCCGCGAGCCGGATGTCGCGCACGAGCTCCTCGAGCGCCCGGGGCGAGGCCACGCGCACGAACAGCATGTAGCTCGCGTCGCCGGCGATCGAGTGGCACGCCTCGATCGCATCCAGGTGCTCGAGCTGCTCGGGGGCGATGTCGGGCTGTGCGGGGTCGAGCGGGGTGATCTCGATGAACGCCGAGAGCGGCGTGCCCACCTTCTCCGGGTCGAGCAGCGCCCGGTAGCCGGTGATCATGCCCCGCGTCTCGAGGCGGCGCAGACGCGACTGCACGGCCGAGACCGACAGCCCCACGGCATCCGACAGTTGCGAGAGCGTGGCACGCCCGTCGCGGGAGATCTCGGCAAGGATCGCGCGGTCGACAGAGTCATCCATGCGTGTAAGAATATCGTTAGCTTCCCGTTTGCACAGGAAAGTTTCCGTCTATTTCTCCGATCGGAGGTCCCGATGTCCATCATTTCCGCCAACAGTTCCGCTGTTCAGGCCATCGTCGGCGAACCCGAGGTCGTCGAGGATGCATCGACCGCCGAGTCCTCCGCCGCCTGGGCACAGCTCAAGGACGCCGCGATCGCGATCCGCGAGATGCAGATCAAGGACGGATCGATCCCCGACGCCGCGCACCACGCGACGGCCCGCGAGCTCGTCGCCGCGATCACCGCCGGCATTCGCGCCCTCGCGCCCGCCTTCCCCCATGACGCCGCCTACCTCGCGGCCTCCGTGGTCGACTTCGACCGCTGGGCCGCGGAGGACTTCGGCGTTCCGGACTTCCTCGACTCGCTCGTGGCGTTCCAGCCGCAGGAGCACCGCGTCGACGGCATCCGCCACCTGGTCGTCTTCCCGATGTACACGCAGAACGGTTCGAGCGACCGCCTCGTCGAGGCCCTGATCGTCGAGACGATCTGGCCGGAGTTCATCGGCGCCCTCGAGGCCGGCGACTACGGCAACAAGCTGTTCGTCTCGCTGCGTCTGGTCGACTTCACGCCCGGGTACGACACGAACTCGGCCGTACTGTTCCCCGAGACCGTCGCGATGCGCGAGATCCCCTCGTTCACGTGGGGCGCGATCTTCCAGGACCGCGAGGCCGCCCGCTACCGCCGCGTCACGCGCGCGGCATCCGAGATCACCAAGCTCGATCTGCCCGAACGCGCCGCCGAGATGCTCGACGACCAGGCGCTCACCGAGCGGGTGTTCGTGATGTGGGACATCATCCACGACCGCACCCACATGCGCGGCGACCTGCCGTTCGATCCGTTCATGATCAAGCAGCGGATGCCGTTCTTCCTCTACTCGCTCGAAGAGATGCGCTGCGACCTGACCGCGTTCCGCGAGTCGGTCAAGATCGAGCGCACGCTCACCGCGCGCAGCGAGGCCGGCGAGGATCTCACCGACTCCGAGCGCGAGATGCTCGAGCATGCACCTCTGGTGCAGTACGCGGTGATCTTCGACCGCATCTTCCGCTTCGCGATCACGGGTTCGCGCGTGCGCAACTACGACGGCCTCGGCGGACAGCTGCTGTTCGCGTGGCTGCACCAGCGCGGAGTGCTGCACTGGACCGACACGGCGCTCGCGTTCGACTGGGAGGGCGTGCCCGACGCGGTCGTCGCGCTCGGCGACGCGATCGACGACCTGTACTGGCATTCGATCGACCGTCCGAAGACGGCGCACTGGCTGGCCGCCTACGACCTCGTCCGCTCGGTGCTGACCCCGCATCCGGCGTCCGCCTGGGCGCGCGGACTGTCGGACGAGATCCTCGCGGGGGCCCCCAAGGGCTACACCGACGCGGTGCTCGACGACGAGTTCCCGCTGTCGATGTTCTTCGAGGCGCTCGACAAGAAGATGAAGACCGTGATCGAGTCGACCGTGGGAATCCGCGGCACCGACGACTGATCGCATCCACGGCCGGGCCGGAGTCTCGCATATGAAGACCATCGTTCTCGCGGGGGCCACGAGCACCTCCGGCCTCGCCGTGACCCGCGCGCTGATCACGGCGGGCATGCGCGTCGTCGCGACCGGACGCTCCGCCGACCGTCTGCAGCCGCTGGCGGATGCCGGAGCACGGACCGACGTCGCCGATGCGACCTCGCTCGATGACATGATCGCGCTGGCGGAGCGACTCGCGTCCGACGGCCTCGCGGTCGACGCCGTCGTGCCCCTCGTGGGCGGGTGGCGTGGGGGCGGCGGCCTCGCCGGTCAGAGCGACGAGGACTTCACGGCGCTGCTGCCCTCACTCGACGCCGTGCGTGCGACGAGCCGCGCGTTCGACGGGGCGCTGCGGGCATCGGATGCCGGACGCTTCGCGATCGTGTCGTCGACGGCCGTCGCGCGACCGCTCGCCGGCGGGGCGAACTACGCCGCGGTCAAGGCCGCGAGCGAGGCGTGGACGCGCGCCGTCGCACAGGGGTTCGCCAAGACGGCTCGGGATGCGGGAGAGCCGCTGCGCGCGGCATCCGTCGTGTTCCGCGCGAAGGCGCTCGACCCCGAGTCGCTGGCACCGCGCATCGTCGGTTTCTGGGATGCGGATGCCGCCGAGCTGAACGACCGGGTCATCGACCTGGAGTGAGCGGGGTTCGCGATCGGGAGCGTGGCGGCTAGAGCTGCGATGCTCCCGGGACGACCGGCGGGGCATCGTCGACCGACGCGCCCTCGCCCTCGCCCGGAATGCTCTGCTCGGGCGCCTCGGCGTAGAGCACCGTGAGCTTGCGGTACGACTTCGTGAAGAACGCGAGCGTCGCCGCGACCACCATGATGAGCCCGGCGAACAGACAGATCAGGGCGATGCCTCGGGCCTCTCCTTCGCCGAGCAGCCAGCCCCACTGCTGCTGACCCTCACGGCCGTCCATGTAGGGGATGATGAGGAACTCGGCGAGAGGCGCAATCAGGAACGCCGTGATGGGTGCGGCCGCCGCCTCCATCGCCGCCGCGACGCCGAAGACCCGGCCCTGGCGTTCGAACGGCACGACCTTCTGGATCACGGTCTGCTCGGCCGCCTCGACCGGCGGCACGAGCGCCATGTAGACCCACATGCCGAGCACGTACAGCCACCACCACTCGCGCAGCATGAACACCGCTCCGAGCAGCCCCATCGCGATCACGACGAGCAGCATGGTGCGCATCGGCTTCTTGCCCAGGCCGAACTTGGCCACCAGGCCGCCGCCGATGAGGAAGCCGGTCGACGCGAAGGCCAGGGCGAAGCCCCACGTCTGCGCGTCGAACAGCGTGAGCCCGTAGGGGTCCATGAGCGCCATGTAGACGCCGCCGATGAGGTTGTTGAAGGTCGAGAAGATGATGAGCGCGAACAGCCCGGGAGCCTGCCGGATCGCGCGCACGCTGCCGCGGAAGTCGACCGCGCTCTGGGCGTCGGGGTCGGCCTGCGGCTCGCTCTCGGGGATGCGGATGAAGAGCAGATGCGCGAAGGTGACCGCCATCGCGGCGATCGCGATCGCGAGGGTCCAGCCCATGCCGAGGAACCCGATCGAGAGCCCCGAGAAGACGCTCGTGACGAGGAAGGCGATGCCCTGCACCGTGCCGACGAGGCCGTTGGCGTTGGCCCGCTTCTCTTCGGGCACGAGCAGGGTGACGGTGGTCGAGAGCGCGATGTTGCGCAGCTGCTCGATCACCCCGCCGAACAGGATCACACCCGAGAACAGCCAGAACCACGGGCCGCCCAGGTCGAGCAGGGCCGCCTCGGGCTGCGACAGGTAGAGCACTCCGGCGACGAGGAAGGCCACGGCCGAGATCACGCTCGAGAGCACCATGACCGCGTGCTTGCGGTGCCGATCGACGATCGTTCCGAACATCATCGCGAAGAACGCGACGAACAGCATGTACGCGCCGCCGATGACGCCGGTCGCGAGCACCGACTGCGTCTCGATGTAGACCCAGAAAGTGAGCGCGAACCAGAGGAAGCTGGTCGTCACGTTGGCGATCAGCGTATTGACGAGGACGTTGAGGAACGCCCGGTTCGCTGCGGTCCGCTGCATGGGTTCGAGGGTACTCAGGACCACCGACATCCGATACGGGTTCGGGCGAATAGGCTGGGTCGGTGACCATTCAGCACGACCCCGCGATCCGGGGCTTCGCCAGTGACAACTACTCCGGCATCCACCCCGAGGTGCTCGCCGCGATCGCGACCGCCAACGACGGCCACCAGGGCGCCTACGGCAGCGACGCGTACACCGCGCGCCTGCAGGAGGTCGTTCGCTCCCACTTCGGCGAGCGCGCCGAGGCCTTCCCCGTCTTCAACGGCACGGGCGCGAACGTCACGGGCCTGCAGTCGATGCTCCCCCGCTGGGGTGCGGTGATCGCGGCCACGACCGCGCACATCAACGTCGACGAGGGCGGTGCCCCCGAGAAGATCGGCGGATTCAAGCTGCTCACGGTGCCCACCGACGACGGCAAGCTCACCCCCGAGCTCATCGACCGCGAAGCCTGGGGCTGGGGCGACGAGCACCGCGCGCAGCCGCTGGTGGTCTCGATCACCCAGTCGACCGAGCTCGGCACCCTCTACACCGCCGACGAGATCCGTACGATCGCCGATCACGCGCACGAGCGCGGCATGAAGCTGCACCTCGACGGCGCTCGCCTCTCGAACGCCGCCGCCGCCCTCGATCTGCCGCTCGCGGCCTTCACCACGGATGCCGGCGTCGACGTGCTCAGCTTCGGCGGCACCAAGAACGGCGCCATGCTCGGCGAGGCCGTCGTGGTGCTGAACCCCGAGGCATCCGACGGGCTGGTCTACTCGCGCAAGTTCAACATGCAGCTCTCGTCGAAGATGCGCTTCGTGTCGGCGCAGTTGATCGCTCTGCTCGAGGGCGACCTGTGGCTGCGCAACGCGCGTCACGCGAACGCCATGGCCGCCCGCCTCCGCGGCGAGATCGAGCAGGGCATCGCATCGGGTTCGATCACCGGCGTCGCCTTCACGCAGCCGACCCAGTCGAACGGCGTGTTCGCGACTCTGCCCGACGGCGTCGCCGACGCGCTGCGCGAATCGTTCCGCTTCTACGACTGGGATGCCGCGCGCAACGAGGTGCGCTGGATGTGCAGCTTCGACACCCACGAGGACGACGTCGACGCGTTCGTCGCCGAGCTCGCGCGCCTCACGGCCTGAGGCCGCGCGGAGCCTCGGCCGGCGCGCTCATCGCTTCGACTTGCGATACCCGGCCTTCACTGCCGCAGCCTCGGTCCGGAAGCACTCCTCGGGCTTCGTCTTCGAGTAGTAGGCACCGGATGGCACGTGATAGATGTGCGAGCTGGCGTTGCCCTTGATCGGCGCCCACGACGGGCAGTCCCACGACGAGACGGGTGTGGTCCGGTTCGGGTACGTCACCGCAGCGGATGCCGTGGACGTCCGCTGCGCCGTGACGTAGCCGCTCTTCGCTCCGGTCACCCGTACTGTGACGCGCTTGCCGACCATGCCCGCCGTCACGGAGAGCGTGGAGCCCGTCGCGTTCGCGATGGCCTTCCCGTCGAGGTACCACGCGTAGGCGATGCGGGTGCCGGCGGTCCAGGCACCGGCGGCGGCGGTGAGGCGGTTTCCCACGACGGCGGAGCCGCTCAGTGTCGGCGTCGGGGCCGCGAGAACCGCGAGCACGGCGGACGTCGGGACGGAACGCTTCGCCGCTGTAGCGAACCCGGCCTTCGTGCCGGTCACGACGACCGTGATGGTCTTGCCCGCTGCTGTCGCCGGGATCTTGAAGGCCGTCGTCGTCGCCTTCGGCACCGCGACCCCACTGACGTACCACTGGTACGTCAGCTTCGCTCCCGCCGTCCAGGTGCCGGCCGCCGCGGTGAGCGTCTGCCCGACGATCGCCGAACCCGAGACCTTGGGCACGGGAGCCGTCATCGGCTGGACGACGGCGGATGTCGCCACCGATGTCCGCGTCGTCACGAGATACGTGGCCTTGCGTCCCACGACCTGCACCGAGATCTTCTTGCCGACCAGCGACGCGGGGACGACGAAGGTCGCCGCGGTGGCCTTCGAGATCGCGACTCCGTTCGCCAGCCACTGATACGTGAGCGCGGCCCCGGACGTCCACGACCCGGTCGATGCGCTGAGCTTCTGCCCGACCGTCGGGGATCCGGTGATCGTCGGCGTCGCCGCCTCCATCAGACGCAGACTCTCGAGCTTCGCAGTGATCCCCGTACGGACGGTCGCTGCTCCCAGAACGATGCGTTCCGCCTGGGCGATTCCCGGTGCGTCGTTCCACCATTCGGACGACGCCCCCGTCACCGCCGATACGAACGCGACACGGTAATCCCCGGCCGGCAGCCCGCCGACGGCGAACGTGCCGGTGTCGGAGACGTAGTCCGCCGAGGTCGCAACTGTGCCCGTCCCGGAACCGGGGTAGACGGCCACGGCGATGCGCCTCCCCCGCAGATCGACACCGGCGGGGACCGTCACCGATCCCGAGACGAGCGCCGACGCGGTGAGAGCCACGTCGTACGCCAGACCCGCCGAGTCCACGACGACGGTCGCAGCGCCGTCCGGAGTCGTCGAGTCGACACCCCAGCGGTCGAAGACCGCACGTCCCCGCGAGACGACGGCGAGCAGGACCTCGCCCACGGGCACCTGCAGGGAATAGCTCCCCGTGTCACCGACCGGGGCCGCCGCGAGCGGTGAGGCCACGTCGGATCCCGGCGAGTACGCGACGACGTACGTGCTCCCACTCGCCAGGGCGACGGCTGCGGGGAACGTTACCGTCCCGGCGACGACGCCCGTCTCGGGAACACCCTCGACGGGTTCCGTCGGCTGAGCCGCGCGCTCGGCCGCGGCGATGGCCGCCCGCGGGAGACGATCCGCGAAGGAGGCGAACGCCGGCTCGGTCGCGGCCACCGTCGCTCCTGCGATCTGGGCCGAAGCTGCGGGCGTTGCCACCGCGATCAGCATCGACGCCAGCATGACAGCGGCGACCGTGACAGCAACGGATCGACCGAAGCGCGGGCGCAGGGGGATCGCCATGGGCATCCTCTCGGAGGGACGGGACGCGATCGAGTATCACGCCGAACACGGCTCTCTCGGAGCAGATCGCCTATGACATAGATACACCGGCAGAGGCCTCGAAGGCCATATGCAGAATGCGATGTGCCGCCGGCGCGCTCAGCGCAGCAGGCCGAGGCTCGCGAGCGCCTGCCGGATGAGCGTGCCGCGGCCGCCCTCCATCTCCGACCAGACCGCGTCTGAGCCGGCGGCCTCGGGCGAGAACCAGGTGACCTCGAGGGCATCCTGACGGGGTTCGCAGGTACCGGTGACCGGCACCACGAAGGCGAGCGACACGGCGTGCTGCCGGTCGTCGTGATAGGCGCTCACGCCGGGGATCGGGAAGTACTCGGCCACCGTGAACGGCAAGGGCTGGGGTGGGAGCAGCGGGAACGCCATCGGACCGAGGTCGTTCTCGACGTGGCGGAACAGCGCGTCGCGGATGGTCTCGCCGAAGCGCACGCGGCCCGAGACGATCGTGCGCGTCATCTCACCCAGGGGCGTCGAGCGGAGCAGGATGCCGATCTCGCTCACCTGGCCGGATCCGTCGGTGCGCACCGGGATCGCCTCGACGTAGAGCATCGGCAGGTGCCGGCGCGCCTCCTCGAGCTCGACGTCGCTCAGCCACCCGGGGTTCGCGTCGGGCGCAGGGGGCTGGGGTGCACCGTCGCCGAAGCCGCCGAGGCCGTCGTCGTCGGGCTCGGGGTCGGGATCAGGTGTGCGCACCGCCATGTGTCCTTTCTACCAGCAGCATCCGACTTCCCCTATGGCCATGCCGTGCCGGGGGCCGGGCCGGTGTCGGCGACCCCTGGCAGGATGGACGGCATGAGCGAGGAGTTGACGATCGACGACGCCGCGACCCGGTGGGTGCCGGGCGACCGCACGGGCAAGCCGCTGCTGGTGCTGCTGCACGGCTACGGCGCCGACGAGCACGACCTCATCGGCCTGGCCCCGTATCTGCCCGCGGACATCGCCGTGGCATCCGTCGCTGCCCCCCTCGCCCCTCCGTTCCCGATGCCGGGCCGGTCCTGGTACCCCATCGAGGGTCTGAACGGTCGTCGGCCCGAAGACGTCACGGTCGCCGCCCGCGCGTTCCTCCGCTGGCTCGACGCCGTCGCCACCGACGCGTCGTCGGTGGCACTCCTCGGCTTCTCGCAGGGCGCGGCCGTCGCCCTCCAGACGCTGCGCCTCGCCCCTGAGCGGCTCGGCGCGGTCGTCGCCCTGAGCGGGTACGCCACCCCGGGCGACCTGCCCGGCGACGAGGCCCTGCGCGACCTGCGTCCGTCGGTGTTCTGGGGCCGCGGATCGGCCGACGACGTGATCCCCGAGGCGCTCATCACGCACACCTCGCTGTGGCTCCCCGACCACTCCACGCTCTCCGGCAGGGTATACACCGGGCTCACGCACAGCATCTCCGAGGAGGAGCTCGGCGACGTGCACCAGTTCCTCGCGCTCTGGCTCGAGGGCATCGCCGGCGAGTGACCCGCGCGGCCCTCGGTCACGGCGCTCCGGCGCGACACGCCCGGGTTGCACGACGGCATCCGCCGGGGGTATCGTCGTCACGTCCTGTCCGCCGTGTCTGGAAGTCCTTTGATCTGATCCGTCGCCGCCGCGCTCCTCTTTCCGCGCGCTGACCCGACGATCGCCGACTCCACCCGGCCGCTCTCCTCCCGCCTTCGACGGCGCCGCGCAGGAGACCCGCCGTGCAGGCCCGGTGTCAGTGCACCCTCGCACTCGACAGGAGACACACCGTGTCAACCCCCACCCTTCACGCATCGGTCACGCTCGACCGCCTCACCTTCGCCTGGCCCGACGGCTCCACCGCCCTCGATTCCGTGTCGGGCGCCTTCGGCGCGGGTCGCACCGGCCTCGTCGGCCGCAACGGCGCCGGAAAGTCCACCCTGCTCCGCCTCATCGCCGGCGAACTCGACCCGACGGCGGGCACGGTGACCACCACCGGTGACGTCGCGTACCTGCCGCAGCAGCTCACGCTCGCCGTCGAACGACGCGTCGCCGACCTGCTCGGGGTCACGGCGGCGCTCGATGCCGTCCGCGCGATCGCGGCCGGCGACGTCGACCCCGCCCACTTCGACGCGGTCGGCGACGACTGGGACATCGAGGCGCGAGCCGCGGCATCCCTCGCCGAGGCCGGTCTCTCGCCCGAGTTCCTCGACCGTCGCGTCGGGGAGCTCTCGGGCGGTGAGGCGGTGCTCGTGGCGATCGCCGGCATCCGTCTGCGGCGCGCCCCGATCACGCTCCTCGACGAACCCACCAACAACCTCGACCGCGACGCCCGCGCGAAGCTCGCCGCGATGGTGACCTCGTGGAAGGGCACGCTCATCGTCGTCAGCCATGACGTCTCGCTGCTCGACAGGATGGACGACACCGCCGAACTGTTCGGCCGCACGCTGAGCGTGTTCGGTGGACCGTACTCCGAATGGCGCGCGTGGCTGGACGCCGAGCAGGATGCCGCGCGACAGGCCGAGCGCGATGCCGCCCAGGTCGTGCGCAAGGAGAAGCGCCAGCGCATCGAGGCCGAGACCAAGCTCGCGCACCGTGCGCGCACGGCCCGCAAGGCCGAGATCGAGAAACGCGTGCCGAAGATCATCGCGCACGGCCGGAAGATGGCCGCGGAGGTGTCGGCCGGCAAGCTTCGCACCGAGGTCGGGGCGAAGGAGGATGCCGCGCGCGCCGCCCTCGACGAGGCGGGGCGCCGCGTGCGCTCCGAGGCGTCGATGAAGATCGAGCTGCCCGACCCGCAGGTCTCGCGCAGCCGCCGCATCGCCACGATCGCCGATGCGGAGAGGTCGTGGGTCGTGCAGGGCCCCGAGCGGGTCGCGCTGATCGGGCGCAACGGTGCAGGCAAGACGACCCTGCTGGAGCGCCTGGTCGCCGGGGCCGCGTCGGAGGACGGACGGGCGGTTGCCGCCGCGCACGTCGATCACATCGGCTACCTGCCGCAGCGGGTCGACGGCCTCGACGGGACGCTCACCGTGTTCGAGAACATCACCGCGGCCGCTCCGCACGTGCCCGAGAAGGAGTTGCGCAATCGGCTCGCACGCTTCCTCATCCGCGGCGCGACGGCCGACCGGCCGGTGGGGGCCCTGTCGGGAGGCGAGCGCTTCCGCGTCGCGCTGGCGACGCTGCTGCTGGCGGATCCCGCGCCGCAGCTCGTGGTGCTCGACGAGCCGACGAACAACCTCGACCTCGACACGGTCGACCAGCTCGTCGACGCGCTGACGGCGTACCGCGGCGCCGTGCTGGTCGTGAGCCACGACGACGCCTTCCTCTCCCGTCTCGCTCTCGATCTCACTCTCGAGATCGACGGCGAGGGGATGCTGCAGGAGGTGTGAGCGGCCGGAGCGCGCTCACTCGAAGGTCACGACGAGCGCGCTCCCGCTGACCTCGACCGTGCCGCTCGTTGACAGCTCGCCCTCGAAGGTCACCGGCTCCGCGGCATCCGCCGGGGCGTAGACGGCCCGGACGGCTCCTCCCCGTGCGACGAACAGCTCGCCGTCGAGCAGCAACTCGACGGTCGGGTACGTGTCGACGGTCCATTCGACCTCGACGGTGCGGGCGTCCAACGGCGCGCTCAACGGGCATCCGTCGACCCGCCAGGTGGTCTGCGTGGCGCACTCGTCGAGATGCGCGTCGACTTGGCGCTGCACCTCCTCCGAGAAGTTCGCGTTCGGGACGACGGCGACCTTCCGCGTTCCGTCCGGCGCGCCGGTGATGACGAGTTCGTCGATATCCGTCTCGTAGAACGTGTCATCGATCGCCGCGACCGGGTACACCGCCGGGTACAGCGCGAGCGGCAGGACCTCGCCCGAATCGACCGTCGGCGTCTCGACACCGCCGAGGAGGAACGCCGGGTCCTCCTCCGTGACGATGAAGCGGTCGGTCAGCGCAGTCCTGACCTGCCACTGCCCGGACTCCTCGTCGCGGGCGAGCGAGAGGGTCGTGTCGTGCCGCTCTCCCGCCAGGGCGAAGGACACGTCCACGCTCGTGACGCTCGCGGCGTCATCGGCGTCTGCGGGGGCATCGACGACGACGTCCCGAATCCGTTCGGTCGCGGCCCCGAGCACCTCGTCGGTCAGCATCGACGGGTCGTCCAGCTTCTCGATCTCCTGCGGCCGGGGTGCCACGAGAGCCGCGGCCGCGGTGGCGTCGCCGTCGGCGATGTGCTGGAGGTATTGCTCGGCGACCTCACCGGCGCTCGGCCCGCGGTTCGCACCGTTCACCGCCACCAGGACACCGGCGATCACCGCCGCGAGGACCGCGGCTCCGACGAACACCCACAGGAGGATCCACGCACCCGCGCGGGTACGGCGCGGCGGCCCGGGGTGCGCGCCGGGATGAGGCGGCGATGGATGCTGCGGCGTGGAATTCTGCGGCGCCGGAACGCCGTGGGCAGGCTGCGGTGCATGCGGATCGGTCATCGTCTCCCCCTGGTCGATCTGCACCCACCGTATCGGTCATGCCGTCAGGGCCGCCTGCTCCGCATCGCCCGCATGTGGGAGATCTCGGGGTCGGCGGCGTGGAGCGCATAGTCGTCGGATTCGCGCGCGACGAGGGCGACACGGCCCTGAGCGTCGTGGTGGAGGCCCCAGCCGTAGCGCTTGCCGAGCGGCGAGGAACGCAGGCAGGGGCGCCCGACGGAGAAGAACAGGGCACGCTCGACGGCGTCGTCGACGGCGATTCCCGCTCGCAGGGCAAACGTCTCGAACACCACGTCGTCCGACGTGCGGCCGTACGGATGCTCGGCGATCAGCCGGTAGTGCAGGGCGGCGATCGTGGGCTTCTCGCTCGCGGGCGGCTCGACCGCGTGATCGGTCGGGCAGTCCTCGGCGACCTCGATGAACGCGTCGTGGTAGTTCGTGGTGTGCGCCATGGATACAGCATGCGCCCCGCCTCCGACAACCGTCGAGCCCATGTCGGTGGCCCGGGCCAAGATGGACGTATGAGTGACGTGCTCGAGCGCTTCACCCCGCCCACGCAGGATTGGTTCCGGGGTGCGTTCCCCGCGCCCACTCCCGCGCAGGCGGGTGCGTGGGAGGCGATCTCGGCGGGCAAACACGCCCTCGTGGTCGCGCCCACGGGCTCGGGCAAGACGCTGTCGGCGTTCCTCTGGGCGATCGACAGCGTCTTCCGCGAGCGCATGGCCGAACCGGATGCACCCGCGAAGAAGAAGGACGACGCCCCGCGCACGCGCATCCTGTACATCTCGCCGCTCAAGGCGCTGGGCGTCGACGTCGAGCGCAATCTGCGCTCCCCGCTCGTCGGCATCGGGCAGTCGGCCCGGCGGCTCGGGGCTCCGTCGCCGACGGTGACCGTCGGTGTCCGCTCGGGCGACACCACCTCGAGCGACCGGCGCAAGCTGGTCTCCGATCCGCCCGACATCCTCATCACCACGCCCGAATCGCTCTACCTCATGCTCACGAGCCGCGCGGGAGAGACGCTGCGCGGCGTGCACACCGTCATCATCGACGAGGTGCACGCGGTCGCCGCCACCAAGCGCGGCGCCCACCTGGCGGTGAGCCTCGAACGCCTCGACGCGCTGCGGTCGTCGTACGGTGCCGAGGCCCCGGCGCAGCGCATCGGCCTCTCGGCGACCGTGCGCCCGATCGACGAGGTCGCCCGCTTCCTCGGCGGTTCCGCGCCCGTCGAGATCGTGGCGCCCCGGGCATCGAAGACCTTCGAGCTGGGCGTCGTCGTGCCGATGGACGACATGACGAATCCGCCGCCGCCTCCGGGCAGCGGTGCCGACTCCCCGACAGCGGATGCCGAGTACACCGAGGTGACGGGATCGGTCTGGCCGCACGTCGAGGAGGCGATCGTCGATCGCATCCTGCAGAACAACTCGACGATCGTGTTCGCGAACTCGCGCCGCCTCGCCGAGCGCCTGACCGGCCGGTTGAACGAGATCTACTCCGAGCGCACCGGTGTCGAGCTGCCCGACCAGACGGTCCCCGCCCAGATGATGGCGCAGGCGGGTGCCACCGCGGGCGCCGATCCCGTGCTGGCCAAGGCGCACCACGGCTCTGTCTCGAAGGAGCAGCGCGCTCTCGTCGAGGAGGAGCTCAAGTCGGGCGTGCTGCGCTGCGTCGTCGCGACGAGCAGCCTCGAACTCGGCATCGACATGGGGGCCGTCGACCTCGTCATCCAGGTCGAGGCTCCACCGTCGGCGGCATCGGGCCTCCAGCGCGTCGGCCGGGCCGGGCACCAGGTCGGCGAGATCAGCCGCGCGGCGCTGTTCCCGAAGCACCGGGGTGACGTGCTGCACACCGCGATCGTGACCGAGCGGATGCTCGCGGGCAAGATCGAGGCCATCCAGGTGCCCCGCAACCCGCTCGACATCCTCGCCCAGCAGACCGTCGCGGCGAGCGCGCTGGGAGCGATCAGCGTCGAGGAGTGGTTCGACACGGTGCGCCGCTCGGCGCCGTTCCAATCGCTCCCGCGGTCGGCGTACGAGGCGACGCTCGATCTGCTCGCCGGGCGCTTCCCGTCCGACGAGTTCGCCGAGCTGCGCCCGCGCCTGGTCTGGGATCGCGACGCCGGCACGCTCACGGGGCGTCCGGGCGCGCAGCGCATCGCGGTCACGAGCGGCGGCACGATCCCCGACCGCGGGCTGTTCGGGGTGTTCGTGGCGGGCGAGTCGACGGGCGCCCGGGTCGGCGAGCTCGACGAGGAGATGGTCTACGAATCACGCGTGGGCGATGTGTTCACGCTCGGCACGACCAGCTGGCGGATCGCCGAGATCACGCACGACCGCGTGAACGTGATCCCCGCGTACGGCCAGCCCGGCAAGGTGCCGTTCTGGCACGGCGACGGCATCGGGCGACCGTTCGAACTGGGCGAGGCCCTCGGCGCGTTCTCGCGCGAGGTGTCGGCGGCGACCCCCGAGAAGGCGGCGCAGCGCCTCATCGACGCCGGGCTCGACGAGCAGGCCCGCGCGAATCTGCTCGCCCACCTCAGCGAGCAGCGCGAGGCCACGGGCACCCTCCCGACCGACCGCACGCTCACGGTCGAGCGCGGCCGCGACGAGGTCGGCGACTGGCGCGTGATCCTGCACTCCCCCTACGGCATGAAGGTGCACGCACCGTGGGCGCTGGCGATCAACGCCCGGGTGCGCGAACGCCTGGGCGTCGAGGGGTCTGCGGTCGCGAGCGACGACGGCATCATCGTGCGCATCCCGGATGCCGAGGCCGAACCGCCCGGCGCCGAGCTGTTCGTCTTCGACCCCGACGAGATCGAGCACCTGGTGACCGAGGAGGTCGGAGGCTCGGCGCTCTTCGCCTCACGCTTCCGCGAGTGCGCGGCTCGTGCGCTGCTCATGCCGCGCACCAACCCCAACCGCCGCACCCCGCTCTGGCAGCAGCGCCAGCGCTCGGCGCAGCTGCTCGAGGTGGCGCGCCGGCATCCGACGTTCCCGGTGATCCTCGAGACGCTCCGCGAAGTGCTGCAGGACGTCTACGACCTGCCCTCGCTGCGGCGGCTCGCGACCTCGATCGCCGATCGGCGCATCCGCCTCGTCGAGACGCAGCCCGCGCAGCCCTCGCCGTTCGCCCGCGACCTGCTCTTCGGCTACGTGGGCGCGTTCATGTACGAGGGCGACTCCCCGCTCGCCGAGCGCCGGGCCGCCGCGCTCTCGGTCGATCCCGCCCTGCTGGGCGAGCTGCTCGGCACCGTCGAGCTGCGCGAGCTGCTCGATCCCGAGGTCATCGTCCAGTCCGAACGCGAAGCGCAGCGCCTCGACCCCGAGCGCCGCGCGCGCGGACTCGAGGGCACGGCCGATCTGCTGCGCCTGCTCGGACCGCTCGACGCCGCCGAGGTCGCCGCGCGGCTCGCGCCGGAGGGCGATCGCGAAGCGGACGCCGATCGCGGACCGGACGACGATCACGAACCGAACGAGGCCGTCGCCGCGGCCCACCTCGACGCGCTCGTGCAGGCCCGGCGCGCCATCCCCGTGACGATCGCCGGGGTGCAGCGCATCGCGGCGATCGAAGACGCCGGGCGCCTCCGCGATGCGCTCGGCGCGGCGCTCCCCACCGGCATCCCGGTCGCGTTCCTCGAGCCGCTCGCCGATCCGCTCGGCGACCTCGTCGCGCGTCACGCGCGCACCCACGGCCCCTTCACGACGGATGCCGTCGCCACCCGCTTCGGCATCGGCGCGGCGGTCGCGCGGCACACGCTCCAGCGGCTCGAGAATGCGGGCCGTCTCACGAGCGGTTACTTCCTGCCCGAGGCATCGGCCCCGGCCACCGGCTCCTCCGGGGCGGCGGGAGCGGGTGCAGGAACCCGGGACGACATCGAGTGGTGCGACACCGAGGTGCTGCGCCGCCTGCGTATGCGGTCGCTGGCTGCCATCCGCGGCAGCGTCGAACCGGTCTCGCCCGAAGCGTACGCGCGCTTCCTGCCCGACTGGCAGCACCTCACCCGCCCGCTCGAGGGCATCGACGGCGTGCTCGCCGTGATCGAGCAGTTCGCCGGGGTGCCCATCCCCGCGAGCGCCTGGGAGTCGTTGGTGCTGCCCTCCCGTGTGCGGGACTACACCCCGGGCATGCTCGACGAACTCACCTCCTCGGGAGAGGTCATCTGGTCGGGGCACGGCACTCTCCCCGGACGCGACGGATGGGTGTCGCTGCACCCCGCCGATCTCGCGCCGTTCACCCTTCCCGAGCCCGACGCGGAGATCGCGACCGACTCGCTCGAAGCCCGTCTGCTCGGGGCTCTCGGCGGGCCGGGTGCACGCGACGACGCCGCGACCCCCGGGGCCGGCGGGAGCATCGGGGTGGCCGGTGGGATCGGCGGTGCGTACTTCGCGGCGCAGCTCAAGGAGATGACCGGTGCCGAGAACGAGCAGTCGGTGCTCGAGGCGCTGTGGTCGCTCACCTGGTCGGGGCACGTCACCAACGACACGTTCGCTCCGATCCGCTCGCTCCTCGGGGGCGGGTCGCAGGCGCACCGGGTGACCCGCCGCGCCCCGCGCACGCGCACGTACCGTGGCGTCTCCCTGGGACGCACCCCCGCGCGCCCCACCGCGATCGGCGGACGCTGGTCGCTCCTCCCCGCCGCCGAGACCGACCCCGCCCGCCGTGCGACCGTGACCGCCGGGCTCCTGCTCGACCGCTACGGCGTCGTGACGCGCGGTGCCGTGCAGGCCGAGGGCGTACCGGGCGGGTTCGCCCAGGCGTACCGGGTGCTCGCCGGCTTCGAGGAGGCCGGGCACTGCCGCCGCGGCTACGTGATCGAGAAGCTGGGGGCGGCGCAGTTCGCGGCATCCGCCACCGTCGACCGCCTGCGCACGTTCGCGGGTCTCGCCGACCCGCCGCCCCGCAAGGCCGTCACCCTCGCCGCGACCGACCCAGCGAACCCCTACGGGGCGGCCCTCGGCTGGCCGCGCCGCGACGGCGTCTCGCACCGCCCCGGGCGCAAGGCCGGCGGGCTCGTGGTCATCGTCGACGGCGCGCTCGTGCTGTACCTCGAGCGCGGCGGGCGCACGGTTCTGTCCTTCACCGACGACGCCGAGGTGCTGCGCGCCGCCGCCGCCGACCTCGCCGCCACCGCCCGCGCTCGACGGCTCGACACTCTCACCGTCGAGAAGATCGACGGAGAGGGCGTCTACGGCACCCCGCTCGCTCTCGCCCTGCAGGATGCCGGGTTCGTCGCGACACCGCGCGGTTTCACGCTCCGCAAGGCGGTGTGACCCGCACCCGCCTCTGCCCGCCCGCCACCGCCCGCTCATCCGCCCCCCTCTACTGTGAGAGTCATGATCCGAGAGTTCGTCACCGGCGTCCGCCTTCTGCTGCGCGGGTTCTCCGTATGGCGCACCCGCCCCGGACTCATGGCGCTGGGGCTCGTGCCGGCGGTCATCGCCCTCGTGCTGCTCATCGCCGCGATCCTCCCGCTGGTGCTGGGCATGGGGTCGATCACGGCGTGGGCCACGCCCTTCGCCGACGGCTGGGTCGAGCCCTGGCGGTCGTTGTTCCGCACCGCGGTCGGGTTCGTCATCGTCGCCGCCGCCGTCTTCCTCGCGAGCGCCGTGTTCACGGCCCTGACCCTCACCATCGGCGATCCCTTCTATCAGCGCATCTGGCACGCGGTCGAGGTCGACCTCGGCGATCCGCCGCCGACCGACGGCGGCAGTTTCTGGACGACGATCGGCGAGGGCCTGCGCCTCGTGGTGCTGGGCGTGCTCATCGCGATCGTGGTGCTGATCGCCGGCCTCCTGCCCCTCGTGGGCGGTTTCGTCGGCCCCGTGCTCGGCGTGGTCCTCTCGGGACGCCTCCTCGCACGCGAACTCACCGGGCGCGCGTTCGACGCCCGAGACCTCACCCCCGCCGACCGCGCCGCTCTGTTCGCGGGCAGCCGAGCGCGCGTGCTCGGCTTCGGCGTCGCCACCCAGCTCTGCTTCCTCGTGCCCGGCGGTGCCGTCGCGGTCATGCCCGCCGCCGTCGCCGGTTCGACGATGCTCAGCCGCAGCATGCAGGAACGCAGCCGCAGCATGCAGGAACGCAGCCGCAGCATGCAGGAACGCAGCCGCAGCATGCAAGAACGCAGCCGCAGCATGCAGGAACGCAGCCGCAGCATGCATAACCACGACGTTGCCGCGCCGAGCGCTCCCCCGCCCCCGCCCCCGGCCGGACCCCGCTGATGCCCGAGGGAGATACCGTCTTCCGCACGGCGCGGCGGCTCGACGAGGCGTTGGCCGGTGGCACCGTGACGCGATTCGACCTGCGGGTGCCGCGCTTCGCGACCGCCGATCTCACGGGCCAGACGGTGCACGGAGCGGCACCTCGGGGCAAGCATCTGCTCCTGCGCATCGGCGAGAGCACGCTGCATTCCCATCTGCGCATGGACGGTGCGTGGTTCGTCTACCGACCGGGTGAGAAGTGGCGGCATCCGGCGTTCAAGGTCCGCGCGATCGTCGGCACGGCCGAGCGCGAAGCGGTCGGCGTCGACATCGCCGAGATCGAGTTGGTGCCCACCCGCGACGAAGACGATCTCGTGGGCTACCTCGGCCCCGATCCGCTCTCCGCCGACTGGAATCCCGCAGAGGCGGCCCGGCGCATCTCGGCCGATGCGCGCAGCATCCACGTCGCCCTGCTCGACCAGCGCAACGTGGCGGGCTTCGGCAACGAGTACGCCGCGGAACTCCTGTTCCTGCGGGGAATCCTGCCGACCACGCCGGCCGCGGAGGTCGACGCCGCGGCCCTACTCGACCTCGGCACGCGCACAATCCGCGCCAACCGCGACCGCCGCAACCGCACGTTCACCGGGATCGATCGGCCGGGCCAGGCCACCTGGGTCTACGGCCGCGCGGGGCGACCGTGCCGACGGTGCGGAACGCTCATCCGACGGGGCGAACAGGGCGCGGATCCGACGCGTGAGCGCATCACCTTCTGGTGCCCCGTGTGCCAGCGCTGACCGGTTCCATACCGGGGAATGAATCCCGTAGGCGCGTGGTTATTGATAGCACTGGGGAAAACCCCGGAGCACGGGAGGAATCGTGGGCAAGAACTACGTCGACATCGAGAACGACCGAGGCGACACGCTGCGCTACCGCAAGCACGCCAACGGCCGAGGACTCGTCGCGCACGGCGCGAAGGTGCACCCGAAGGCGCACATCGAAGCCGGCGCCTACATCGAACCCGGCGCACGCATCGGCGCCGGAGCCACCATCGCGCGCGGCGCGTGGATCGAACCGGATGCCGTGATCGGCGACGGAGCGCACATCGAGGCGCACGCGCACATCGGAGAGGGCGCGGCCGTCGGCGATGGCGCGCACATCGGCGTCCGCACCGAGATCGGCGCGGGCGCACGCATCGTGCGCGGCGCACGCATCGGTGACGACGAGACGGTCGCGGCCGGTCTCACCGTCGCGACGAACCGCAAGGGCCTCTGGCTCGCCGCCTGACGCACCACTGACCACCGCGGCACCCGACCGCGCGGTCGCCGGATACCCTTGATCGCATGGCGACTCAGGGACGGCGACCGCAGCGGCGCCCGCAGAAGACGACGAAGCCGCCGCAGCAGAAGCGCCGCCCCGGCCAGCCGAAGCAGGCGAAGAAGGTCGTCTTCGATGCCCCGGCCTCCGTTCCGGAGGAGCCGCGCACCTTCCGCCTCGGCGTCGTACCCGGCGCGACGCCGGGCAAGTGGATCGATGCCTGGAAGCAGCGCATGCCGCATGTCCCGCTCGAGGTCGTGCCGGTCGAGGTTGCCGATCAGGATGCCGCGATCGACGGGCTCGACGCCGCCCTCGTGCGCCTGCCGCTCGGGGCGGACACCGTCGACACGCTGCACGTCATCCCGCTGTACGACGAGGTTCCCGTGGTCGTCGCATCGATCGAGTCGCACCTGCTCGCCGCCGACCAACTCCGACTCGAAGATCTCGCCGGCGAAGTGCTCATCGCGCTGACCGACGACACCCTGCCCGCGATCGACGCACCGGGTGCCCTCGCGCCGCGTTTCGCGCCCCTGTCCACCGCCGAGGCCATCGTCACCGCGGCGACCGGTACCGGCGCCGTGGTCGTGCCCATGTCGCTCGCGCGCCTGCACCACCGCAAGGACGCCGACTACCGCCCGCTCGTCGACGGCCCGACCTCGACCGTCGCCCTCGCCTGGGTGCGCGAGCGCACGACGCCCGACGTCGAGACGTTCGTCGGCATCGTCCGCGGCCGCACGGCACAGTCGTCGCGGTGAGCGCAGTCGTCGCGGTGAGCGCCGTCGTCACGGTGAGTCACCGCCGACCGGCCGGCCGCCGCGCCCTCGTTAGAATCTTCTGATGTCCTCGCTTCTCTACGTCTGCGTGCGACCCGAGATCGGGGCCGCGGATGCCGAGCACGCCTCGTTCCGGCGCGCGCTCGGCGTGGACGTCGTCGATCGCCTCGATCTTCTCGACGAGCCCCTCGACGAGAAGCGTCTGCAGGGCTACCGCGGGATCGTCGTCGGCGGTTCGCCGTTCAACGTCTCCGACACCGTGAAGTCCGCCGTGCAGCTGCGGGTCGAGGCCGACCTCGAGCGCATCGCCCGCCGCGCGATCGCGGCCGAGACCGCCGTGTTCTTCACCTGCTTCAGCATCGGCGTCGTCACCCGCCTGCTCGGCGGCGAGGTCGCCACCTCGACTCCGGAATCGGCGAGCGCGACCGTGATCCGCACGACGGATGCCGGAGCCGCCGACCCCGTGTTCGGTCCGAGCGCACCCGCGCTCACCGTCTTCACCGCGCACAAGGAAAGCGCCGCCGCGCTCCCGCCGGGGGCCGAACTGCTCGCGACGAACGACTCCTGCCCGGTGCAGGCGTACCGCGTGGGCACGCACCTGTACGCCGCGCAGTTCCACCCGGAGCCCACGCCGCGCGACTTCGCCGACCGCATGACGTTCTACCGCACGACCGGGTACTTCGATCCGGCGGAGTTCGATCGCGTACAGGGGCAGGTACTGGCGGCATCAGTCACCGAGGGCGCCGAGCTGCTGCGCCGCTTCGCCGAGACGTTCGCCTGAGCCGAGCGTCCGTGGCGTCCGCCCGCGACCACTGGACGCGCGCGACTAGCTCGCCCCGCGCAGCAGTTCGACGCGCTCCCGCAGGTATGCCTCGAGCGGCATGAAGCCCCCGGCGGCGCTCCATCGCACCGAGGGGATGCCGTCGACCAGCGCGAGCGGCCCGGAGGCTCCCCCGGCATCCACCGCGTCGACGTCGATCACGCTCCACCCGACGTGCACGACCTCGCCCTCGTCGAAGCCGCCCTTGAGGGCTTCGGCACGGCGCTCGGCGCGTTCGCGCGCCGACTCGGCCGTGTAGCCGCGGCGACCGGGGTCGGCAGCGCGGAGCACCTCGGCGGTCGCGAGCGCGTGCGTGTCGGTGAGCAGCAGCACGCCCAGGTGCCAGGCCTCGCCGACGCGCACGATCCGCTTGCCCCGCCAACGGGAGTCGCGCTCCTCGCCGAGCCCCTCCTTCGGGGCGCCCGCGAGGTCGGCGACCGCGCGGGTCAGCAGGTCGGAAGCGGTCGGATGCATCCCTCCAGGCTAGCGAGCGGTGGCTCGTGACGGGCGCGATTCGCCGGGAGGGCCGCTCGCACGGCAGAATCGATGCACACCCCGAGGAGACGCCATGTCACAGCCCGATACCGCTCGCCTTCTGATCGCGTGCGACGACCAGCCCGGCATCGTCGCGGCCGTCGCCAACGTGCTGGCCGAGCACGGAGCGAACATCATCTCGCTCGATCAGCACTCGACGGACTCCGAGGGCGGGCGCTTCTTCCAGCGCACCGTCATCCACCTGCCGGGCCTCGCCGCTGCCCGCCCTGCGCTCGAGGCGAGCATCGCGCAGGTCGCCGAGCGCTTCTCGATGGAGTGGTCGCTGCACGACGTCTCCCGCCGCAAGCGCGTCGCGATCTTCGTGTCGAAGTACGACCACTGCCTCATGGAGCTGCTGTGGCGCACGCAGCGTGGTCAGCTCGACATCGACATCACGATGGTCATCTCGAACCACCCCGACCTCGCCGAGTCGGTGCGATCGTTCGGTGTGCCGTTCGTGCACATCCCCTCGGGCGACAAGGGAGCCATGGAGTCCCGTCAGCTCGAACTGCTGCAGGGCAACGTCGATCTGGTGGTGCTCGCACGCTACATGCAGATCCTCACCGACGACTTCATCGAGCGCATCGGCGCCCCGGTCATCAACATCCACCACTCGTTCCTGCCGGCCTTCATCGGCGCGAACCCTTACGCACGGGCGAAGGATCGCGGCGTGAAGCTCATCGGTGCGACGGCGCACTACGCCACGGCCGACCTCGACGAGGGGCCGATCATCGAGCAGGACGTCACGCGCGTGACGCACGGCGAGTCCGCCGCCGACCTGCAGAGCCGCGGCGCCGAGGTCGAGCGTCTCGTGCTCGCCCGCGCGGTGCAGTGGCACGCCGAGGACCGCGTGATCGTGCACGGCCGCTCAACCGTCATCCTCTAGACAGACAGCTCGCCGGCAGGCGTCACCCCCGCGGAACGCCCGCGCGGAGTTCGGCGAACACCTCGCCCGCCGTCTCGAGGTGCACGAGCGGTGCGGCCTGCCCCATCCACAGCGACTGCAGCTCGCCGAACCCCTGCTCCCCCGCAGCCGCGCGGAACTTCCCGGTCAGCCAGTTCTGCATCGGGAACGGCGCGATGGTGCCGCTCGCCTCGATCGCGCGCACGGCTCGATTGCGGGCGCCGCGCGCGAGTCGTCCGCTCATCGCGCGGGTGAGCACGGTCTCGTCGGCGGCCGTCGCGTGGATCGCCGCCCGGTGCGCGGCGGTGACCGCCGACTCGTCGGTCGCGAGGAACGCGGTGCCCACCTGCACCCCGCTCGCCCCCAGCGCGAAGGCCGCGGCCACTCCGCGACGATCGGCGATGCCGCCGGCGGCGATGACGGGCACCGAGACCGCGTCGACGACCTGCGGCACGAGCGCGAACGTGCCGACGAGGGATTCCTCGGCGGGCCGCAGGAACGACACCCGGTGGCCCGCCGCCTCCATGCCGGTCGCGACGATCGCGTCGACACCGCCCGCCTCCAGCGCTACGGCCTCGGCGACCGTCGTGGCGGTTCCGACGACGCGGATGCCGCGGCGGTGCGCTTCGTCGACCACCTCGGCGCCGGGCACACCGAAGACCACGCTGAGCACGGCGGGGGCGACCTCCCAGATCGCGTCGAGCTGCTCGTCGAGCGGGGCGAGGTACCGGTCCGGTCGAGCCGGCGTCTCGATGCCGACCGCGTCGTAGAACGGCTGCAGCGCCTGGGCGAAGATCATGTGCTGGGCGTTCGGCTCGACCTCGTCGCCCGTGGGCAGCCAGACGTTGAGTGCGAAGGGTCGGCTGGTGGCCGCGCGGAGCTCGGCTCCGACGGCGCGGATGCGGTCGCCGTCGTAGCCGTAGAGACCGAACGACCCGAGCCCGCCCGCCTCGCTGACCGCCGCGGCGAGCGCGACCGACGACAGCCCGCCGAACGGCCCCTGCACGATGGGATGCTCGACACCGACAAGCTCACGAAGGCCACGCAGATCACTCATGCTCCGAGCCTATTCCCGCCCTCGCGCCCAGGGCCCGGTGCTACCCTCGCAGCATGGGCGAGTGGATCGAGCGGATGCTGAGCGTGCTGCTCGCGACCCTCGGTCTCGTCGCGATGCCGGATGCCGCCGCCCTCGGTGTGGCCATCGCCGTCATCGCCGTGACCGCCCTCGTGCTGGCCGTCGCGCTGAGCATCCGCACGACCGTCGACGCCCGCGCCCCGCATCCGTGGCGCGCGATCGATGCGTCCGCGCTGCTCGCGCAGAGCGATCCCGATGCGGCCGGTCACCCGCGTCCGCGAGCGCCGGGAGTCGCGATCCCCGCGTAGTCCTCCGCCCGGGAACGGGAGGGACCACGCGGCTTTCGCCGACCCCTCCCGACCTCATGAACGGACACTCCGATGGATCTCTTCGCTTTCCCGCCCCTCGCCGCCCTCCTCGACGCCGCCTACGGCGCCCTCGCCGGGCTCTCCACCCTGCTCGAACCCCTCGCCGGGGCATCCGCCGCCGCTCTGGCGGTCGTGCTCGTCACCCTGCTCGTGCGCTCCCTGCTCATCCCGGTCGGCTTCTCGACCGCCAAGGCCGAGCAGACGCGCACCCGCCTCGCCCCGAAGCTGCGCGACCTGCAGCGCCGCCACAAGAAGAATCCCGAGCGGCTCCAGAAGGAGATGCTCGCGCTCTACCGCGACGAGAAGACCTCACCGTTCGCGGGCATGCTCCCGGTGCTCGCGCAGGCCCCGGTCGTCGGCATCCTGTACACGCTGTTCATCCGCCCGGAGATCGCCGGGCACCCGAACGACCTGCTCACCCACGACCTGTTCGGGGCACCGCTGGGGACGAGCCTCGTCTCCGCGGTGTTCGGGGGCACGGCGACGCCTGCGACGTTCCTCGTGTTCGGGGCGCTGCTGCTCGTGATCATCGCGACCGCGGAGGTCACGCGCCGCGTGTTCCGCCCCGCTCCCGTCGACGACGACTCGTCGATGGGCGCGGCGATGAACTCCCCCGCGATGCAGCGCGTGTTCGGGTCGCTCCACTACCTGACGGCCGTGTTCGCGGTGTTCGTGCCGCTCGCCGCGGCGCTGTACCTGACGGTCACGGTCGTGTGGACGCTCGTCCAGCGGATGCTGCTGCGTCGCCGTTACCCGCTCGCGACCACCGGCACGGCGGACGCGGCAGCGCCGGTCAGTCGGGCAGGGGTATCGGCGCGGTGAACACCCCGGTCTCGGGATCGTTCCGGCGATCGGAGCCGGGAACCGCGCCCGGCTCGGTCGTGGAATCGGATGCGGACGCGGCGTCGTCCGCCCGCCGACGCGCGCGCCGGATGCCGAGGGTGGTCCCGATGCTCGCGGCGACGACGAGGGCGATCGCGAGGAGGCGCAGAGGCGACGCGTCCTGACCGAGGATGAGCCACCCCGCCAGCGTCGCGAAGGCGGGCTCCAGGCTCAACAGCACCCCGAACACCCGTTGCGGCAGACGGCGCAGCGCCGCGAGTTCGAAGCTGTAGGGGATCACCGACGACAGCACGGCGGTGATCCCCGCCAGCAGCAGGAGCTGCGGGTCGGCGGCGACGACGGTCGCGGTGGGGATGCCGACCGGGAGCAGCAGCACGGCGGCGACGACGAGCCCCATCGCGAGCCCGCCGCTGCCCGGGATCACCGCCCCGACCTTCGCGCTGGTGCGGATGTACATGGCCCAGAATCCGGCGGCGATGAGGATGAACACCACGCCGAGCGGATCGAGCGGTTCGGCGCCGACGACACCGTCGACGAAGAGCAGACCCATGCCGATCACCGCGACGCCGACCCAGACGGCATCCGGAAGCCTGCGGGTGAGCACGGCCGCCAGCACGAGGGGGCCGAGGAACTCGATCGCGACGGCGGGTCCCAGGGGGATGCGGTCGATCGCGGCGTAGAAGAAGCCGTTCATCGCGGCCAGCGAGAGCCCGAACAGCAGCGCCGCGGCCCACTGCTGTCGCGTCCAGCGCCGGGGGCGCGGGCGCACGATGACGAGCAGGAGGAGGGCGGCGATCGCCACGCGCAGCGACGTCACACCCCAGGGGCCGAGCACCGGGAAGAGCTGTGCCGCGACGGCCGCCCCGAAGGGCAGCGACAGGCAGGAACCGATGACGAGGGCGACGCCCGTCAGGGTCCGGGACGACGCGGATTTCTGCACTCCTCCAGCGTAGCTCCGCGCCGCCCCGCGCGATCTCAGAGGTGCTTGCCCCCGGTGACCGGCAGCACGATGCCCGAGGTGTACGACGACTCCGCGGACGCGAGGTACACGTACGCCCCCGCGAGCTCCGCCGGCTGCCCGGCGCGACCCAGCGGGGTGTCCTGGCCGAAGGTCGCGAGGCGCTCCTCGTCCCAGCCGGTGGCGGGGATCAGCGGCGTCCAGATCGGCCCCGGCGCGACGGCGTTCACCCGGATGCCGCGGGGACCCGCCTCTTCGGCGAGAGCCTGCACGAACGCGACCTGCGCGGCCTTCGTCATCGCGTAGTCGATGAGTCCGGGCGAGGGGTTGTACGCCTGGACCGAGGCGGTCACGATGATGCTCGCCCCCGGCTCGAGCTCGGGGAAGGCGGCGCGGGCGGTTAGCAGCATCCCCTCCAGGTTCGTCTCGAACACTCGGCGCATGCGATCGGGGTCGATCGACTCGAACCCGTCGATGTCGTGCTGATACCCGGCGTTGAGCACGAGCACGTCGAGACCGCCCAGCGCCTCGCGGGTGTGCGACACGATCGCGGCGGCGAACTCGTCGTTGCGGAGGTCTCCGGCGAGGCTCACGCCGGTGCGCCCCGCGTCGCGGATCAGCCGAACCGTATCGTCGGCATCCGCCTGCTCCTCCGGCAGATGCGCGATCGCGACATCGGCGCCCTCGCGGGCGAACGCGATCGCCGCCGCGCGGCCGATGCCCGAATCGCCGCCGGTGATCAGGGCTCGCCGTCCGTCGAGCCGGCCGTGGCCGACGTAGCTCGCCTCTCCGTGATCGGGGGTCGGCAGGGTCAGCCCGGTGAGGCCCGGCTGGTCCTGTTGCTGCGCCGGGAAGCCCTCTTCGCGGTGCGCGTGTCGGGGGTCGGTCGTGGAGTCGGTCATCTCGTCACCTGGGTTCCGTATCGTCGGTCTCGGTGCGCAGAAGTCTGGTTGCGCGAGATACCGACGATGCCGTCACGGCCCACCCGATTCCAGGGGGTTGACAGGCGGATGCTCCGACGAGGGGCCGCGCTCAGCTCTAGGGCGCCGCCGGGATCTCGGTCGTCGTCGGCGCCTCACCGTTCTCGGCCGGCTCGGGCACGAGGTACAGACCGCTGGGAGCGTTGGCCGTGAAGGCGAGTGCTTCGATCCACGCGCGGTTGATCGACGGCTGGCGGCTGCCGAAGTACTTGAAGACCAGCGAGCTCGCCGGCTGGATCCACACGGTCGTGCGGCCGCCGCCGACGCTCGCGTCTTCGCGCCAGCTGAACGGGAACGGCTCGCCCCGGCGCAGCTTCGCGGTGATGACGAGTTGCAGGTGCGTGAGCGCCCGGTCCTCGATCTCGGTCTTGACTCCGCCTTCGTAGACGAACTTCCCCATCAGGTGCTCCTCGGTGCGATGCTTCGGTTCTCCGACCCGGCCGTCGGGATCACCCCATGAGAATAAGCGTATGCCCTCATCGTTCCCGCGCGGAACCCGGGTCCACGTGACACCCCGGCCAGGCGAAGTCAAGCCCCTGCGACGGCGACGGCCGAGACCCTAGAGTCGAGTCCCATTACCTGCCGAGGAGGCGATGACGGATGACCGATTCAGGCACCGAGGGCTACACCCCCACCACGACCCACGCCGAGTGGGGCGCGGGCGAACCGAAGCTGCGAATCTCGCGAGACGACGAGCGCACCGAGTTCCTCCTCGACGTCGACGTCGTGCGCATCGGCTCGGCGGCGGGCAACGAACTCCGTCTCGCCGACACGGATCCCGTGCACGCCACGATCACCCATGACCAGCGCGACGAGTACGTGCTCGAGCTGCACGGCGAGGGCGAGCGCAACGCGAGCGACAACGCCGACGGCACCCACTCCGCTCCGAGCACGGAGACCCTGCGCACGGGTGCGCGGTTCACCGCCGGACCGTGGACGTTCGTGTACCACCGCGAGGAGTTCGCCGACCACGGCCGCCCGTTCGGCGGGCGGAAGGGCGGCGAGTACGACGACCAGCCGCTGCAGCCGCCGCGACCCGACTACGCGCACGACGAAGCAGCCGAGGGCCCCGACGACGAGGCCGCGCCCGACGGTCCCGCACCGGAGACGCCGGGTCCGGATTCAGCGGCCCGGTAGCAACCCGACGCGTAGCGGCGCTCCCGGGGCGGATGCCTCGGCGAGCGCTTCGTCGATAGCGGCGAGCGGCCGCACGGCTCCGACGGCGTCCGCGAAGGGGTAGGCGCGTCCCCGCCCGGCGAGGAACGCCACCGCCTCGGCCAGGTCGATGCCCGTGTAGTTATGCACACCGGCGACCGTGACGAGGCGACGCACGATACTCTCGGCGTCGAGCGGCACCCGGTCGGCGGGGAACACGCTGCCGACGAGCACGACGATCCCGCCGACGGCGACCCCGTCGAGCGCTTCGGCGACCGCGTGACCGGATGCCTCGATCACGATGTCGGGTTCGGGGCCGCCTGCGGCATCGAGGGGTAGCGCACCGCCCTTCGTCTCGCTCCGCTCGCTCACGGACCGGCTTCCGCGTGGTGCCAGCCATTCCTGCGCGCGGGCGCGACGCGCGTCGTTCGGGTCGAGCACCTCGACGAGCGCCCCCTGCTCGGCGGCGATCGCGGCGGCGGACAGCCCGACGAGGCCGGCTCCGTGGATGCGCACCCGTGCGCCGTCCAGATCGCGATGCCGGGCTGCACGGGCGACGGCTGCCCAGGCGGTCGCGGTCGCGCACGACGCGGGAGCGAGCACGGATGCCGGGAGCGTCTCGGGCACCCGCACGATCGTCGTTCCCTCGCGCAGCTGCATGTGGCTGCCGAAGGCTCCGGTCAGCTCCCCGTGCGCACCGATGCGGTCGTGCCCGTACTTCGCGAGCGTGCGGCACTTCTGAGGCATGCCGCACAGGCACCGGTCGCAGCTCGCGCACGACACCGTGATCGACCAGACCACCCGGTCGCCGATGCGCAGCGGTGCTCCGTCGGTCGCGGTCGCCCCGGCGTCGCCGAGCGCGATGACCCGGCCGACGCTCTCGTGCCCGAGCACCAGCGGCACCGGGGCGGGTCGATGCCCCTGCACGGTGTGCACGTCGGATCCGCAGATGGTCGACAGCTCGACCGCGACCAGCACGTCGCCGTCGGAGAGGGCGACACCCGGCACGGCGATCGTCTCGTGGGGCTGTCCTTCGCCGACGAACACCATCGCGGTGGCCGCCGGTCGCAGCGCCACGTCGCGTCGATGCCCGGGTGGGCGGGTCAGCATCGTTCCCATGACGTCACATCCTCAGGAGCTTGTGACCAGCGGCAGCAGGCTGCGCTCGGCGAGGGTCGCGCGCAGGCCGGTGACATCAGGGAGCACGGCATCCGCTCCGGCTTCGTCGAGCGCTCGACGGTCGTGCGCGCCCGAGAGCACGCCAGCCACGAAGCCCGCACCCGCCCGGATCCCCGACTCGACGTCGCTGACCGTGTCGCCGGCGACCGCCACGGCGGCGACCGACGACGCGCCCGCGCGCAGAAGCGCCGTGAGCACGAGGTCGGGAGCGGGACGCCCGCGACCGGCGTCGACCGGCGAGAGGGCGAGATCGACGAGGTCACCCCAGCCGAGTCCGTCGATCAGGGCGTCCCGGGTGACCGGGGCGAAGCCCGTCGTGAGCACGACCCGCAGGCCGGCGTCCTTCAGCCCGCGGATCGCCTCGGCGGCCCCGGGGATCTCGCTGACCCCCTGCTCGCGCACGATCTCGGCGTAGGCGTCTTCGAATGCGGCGGTCGCCCGCTCGGCGGCGGCGACATCGCCCCCTGCGAGATGCGTGAAGACGTCGATCTTCGACTGCCCCATCGTGACGCGCACGTGATCGAGGGCCTCGGCCCACGGCATCCGATCGGCGACACCGGTGCGTTCGGCGGCGCGCTGGAACGCCTGCTCGACGACGCCGTCGTCGAGCACGGTGGTTCCGGCCATGTCGAGCACGACGAGCTCGATGGGCACGGTCCGGGCGAGCGGCACGGGGGAATCGAGCGGAGTGTTCATGGGGTTCCTTCCATTGCGGGGGTCCACCCGAAGGCGGCGGTGAGGTTCTCTTCGGCGAGGCCCAATCCGGTCGTCATGCCGATGCCGGTCGTGGCGGCGAGCACGAGGACGCCGGCATCGCCGCGCTCGACGAGGAAGTCGCCGGCGGCCTTGGCGTAGACGCCCTGCCAGCGTTCGAGCACGCGCGGCGTCGGCATGTCGAACAGCGCGGCGGCTTCGTCGAGGAACGCCGTGAATGCCGCCTCGGGTTGGAACGGGGCGGGTGTCGTGGCCGTCGCGTGGGAGTCGCCGATGATCAGCGTGCCGTCGGGCAGCTGCGTGTACATCTGGTTGAGGTCGAGGGCGGCGAGGTCGGGGCGCTCGGCGTGCAGGCGCCCGCGCAGGCGCGCGCCCTCCGGCGTGCCCGCGAATCGGCCGTACCGCACGAGCGACCAGCCGGTGAGCAACGGGGCCGAGAGCGGATGCCGCAGCGTCACCGCGGCCCGCATCATGTCGAGTGCGCACCGCTCGATCCCGCTCCGCTCGGCGATCTCGGGGAGGAGCTGGTCGATGTCGTGGTTGACGGCGACGACGACGTGCGCAGCGGTGAGCGTGCCCCGCGTCGTCTCGACGCGCTCCCCCGCGACGGCGGTGACCGCGGTGCGGAAGCGGAAGTCCACCCCGAGCCGCGCGAGGTGGCGGACGATCGCGGCCGCCGCACTGCGCGGATCCGTCTGCAGGTCGGTCTCGATGAGCGCGCCGCCGATGACAGCCTGGGCGCGCAGCGGCGCGAGCCGCAGCAGTTCTTCGGCGTCGAGCATCCGCATCCCGCCGTCACGGGCCGCAGCCTCGAGCACCGCGATCTCGTCGTCATGACGCGCGGCGACGAGCGTGCCGGACTCCCGCAGCCAGAACCCGGCGTCGCGCGCGAGGCGCACCCACAGCGGGCGCGAGGCATCCGCGTACCGACGCGCCTCTCCGGCCTGGGCGCCGATGCAGAGGTGCCCGAAGTTGCGGATCGTGGCGCCGGCGGGAGCATCCGTCCGATCGACGACGACGACGCGCAGCCCGCGACGCGCTGCGGCGTAGGCGGCACCGAGGCCGACGATCCCCGAGCCGACGACGACGAGGTCGGCGGTGTCGGTGCGCCCGCTCACCTGAACACCGCTCACTTGAACACCTTGCGCATCCACATCGCGAGCCCCTCCACGACGAGCACCGTGACGAGGATCATCAGCACGATCGCCGTGACCGTCTCGTAACGCGATCCCTGGCTGGCGTTGAGCAGGTAGTAGCCCACGCCGCCACCGCCGACGATGCCGAGGATCGTCGCCGCGCGGATGTTGGTGTCGAGCATGTAGAAGCTGTGCCCGATGAGCGCCTGCATGCCCTGCGGCACGGTGGCCGAGCTGTAGGTCTGCAGGCGCGTGGCACCGACGGCGCGCAGCGCACGCTCGGGGCCGCGGTCGACCTCTTCGAAGGAGTCGGCGATGAGCTTGCCGAGCAGACCGATGCCGCCGATCGCGAGCGCGATCACACCGGCCTGCGGTCCGAGGCCCGTGATGACGACGAGCACGATCGCGAGGATCAGCTCGGGGACACCGCGGATGCCGACGAGCAGGAACCGGGCGGTGGCGCGCACTCCCCCGTTCGGGGCGACGTTGCTCGCGGCGAGCGAGCCGAGCAGCAGCGACGGGAGCAGGGTGAGCACGGTCGCGGCGAGCGCGATCGCGACCGTGTCTCGCATGGCCTCGATCATGGACGCCGCGTCGTAGTTGCCGAACGACGGCGGCCAGAACTTCGCGGCCGTCTCGGGGAGTTTCGCCCAGAACGTGAGGAAGTCGGTCCAGCTGATGTCGCTGACGACTACGCTGCCGAGCACCACGAGCACGGCCACGATGCCGGCGGCGGTGTTGCGCACGCGCTGGCGGGTCCAGGGGCGGCGCACCGCGGTCTGCGGGCTGGTCGCCCACGCCGGGCGGGCGCCGGCGGCGCTTTCGCCGGCCGTGGCGGAGGGCGAGAGTCGCGGATGCACGATCCGGTCCATCCACGAGCGGGTGTGCTTCTCGTGGCCGAGCATCGCGCCGCGCACCAGGCTCGAGACGATCTCCATCGCGATGCAGAGCACGAAGATCACGAGGGCGATGCCGAGGCCCTTGCCGTAGTTGAGCGCCTTGAACGCGTACGACATCTCGAGGCCGAGACCTGCGACGCCGACGTACCCGAGCACGACACTGCCGCGCAGGTTGATGTCGTTGCGGTGCAGCACCGTCGCGACCCAGCTCGGCAGCACCTGCGGCAGGACGCCCGCGGTGAACTCCTGCAGCTTCGAGCCTCCCGCGGCGCGGATCGCGAGGCGCGGCCCCTCGTCGATCTGCTCGATCGCATCGGCGAACATCTTCGAGATCATGCCGATCGAGTGGATGCCGATGGCGAGGATGCCGGGGAGCGTGCCGAGCGAGAACATCAGCACGAACGCCATCGCGAGCACCACGTCGGGCAGCGCACGGGTGAGCACGCCCACGAAACGGGCGGCGGCGCGCCAGCCGTTGCCGGGGGTCGTGTTCGAGGCGGCGAGGTAGGCGATCGGCACCGAGAGCGCCGCGGCGAGCAGGGTGCCGACCAGCACGAGTCCGACCGTGAGCGCGACGAGCCAGAGCAGGTCGCCGGGCTCGGGGAACGTGAGTCCGCCGACCCGCGCCAGGAAGTTCTCGGCGTTGCCCCAGCTCTCCACCATCGCCGGGATCGAGATGCCGACCTCGCCGACGGCGAGCACGCCGAGCACGACGAGCGCGAGCAGGGTGAGTCCGGCCGCTATCCGTTCGGGCGAGATCGGATGCTTCGGCGCGCGCTCCGCGACCGAGGCGCCCACGGTGCCCGCCGGTCGATCGGCGAAGAGCGTCATGAGGCGGCCACCTGAGTCGCGGCATCCGCCAGCTCCATCGCCACGGCGGTGATCTCGGCGGTCGACGTCGCGACGCGGCCGTAGATCTCCATGACCTCCGCCTTGGTGAGGTCGGTGGTGGGGGTGTCGAGCACGATCTCGCCGTGGCGCAGCCCCACGATGCGGTCGGCCCACGAGATGGCGAGGTCGACCTGGTGCAGGCTGCAGACCACCGTGAGCCCCTCGTCGGCGGCGATCTCGCGGATCAGCGCCATGACCTGGTCGCTCGACTCGGGGTCGAGCGAGGCGACGGGCTCGTCGGCGAGGAGGATGTCGGGCTTCTGCATGAGGGCGCGGGCGATCGCCACGCGCTGCTGCTGTCCGCCGGACAGCGTGTCGCTGCGCTGATAGGCGCGGTCGAGGATGCCGACGCGGTCGAGGTGCTCGAGTGCACGCAGCTTCGCGGCCTTCGAGTAGCCCCACAGCCCCAGACGCGGACCGCGGATGCCGGAGAGCGAACCCGTGAGCACGTTCTCGAGCACCGTGAGCGATGGCACCAGCTCGAACTGCTGGAAGATGAAGCCGACCCGGCTGCGCAGCGTGCGCAGCGCCCGGCCGCGCAGCGCCGGAACCTGCGAGCCGAGCACCTCGACCGAGCCGGCGGTCGGGGTCTCGAGGCCGTCGAGGTGGCGCAGGAGCGTCGACTTGCCCGAGCCGGAGAGGCCCAGCAGCACGACGATCTCGCCGCGGGAGACCTGGAGGGAAGCATCCTTCAGTGCGGTGGTCGACCCGAAGGTCTTCGTCACGCCGTCGAGGCGGATCAGGGCGTCGGTCGTGGTCATGGCGTGGCTCCTGCGGGATCGGGCGGGGTAAGGCGGGGTCGTGCGCGGGGTCGTGCGCGGGGTCGTGCGCGGGGTCGTGCGCGGGCTCGTGGATGTGGGAGTGCTCGTGGATATGGGAGTGCTCGTGGATGTGGGAGTGGAGCCGATCGGGACGGTGGGCGTCCCGATCGGCTCCGGAAGGGTCAGCAGACCTGGGTCAGGCCTTGCACTGCTCCGCTTCCGTCTCTTCGCAGATGTCGCGGATGAGGTCGTAGTACGCGTCGTCGACCGGCTTCGTGGCGTAGAAGACGCTGCGGAACTCGTCGGTGTCGGCGCTGTCGATGCCCGCGGCGATGATGTCGTCGATCGTGATCTCACCGAGACCGTCGATGAGCTCCTGCGCGACGTCGTCCGGGAGGGTCGAGGAGTACACCAGCGGGGCGCCGGGCACCATCGTCTCGTCGACGACCTTCACGGCATCCGACTTCTCGACCTCGGAGTCCTCGGCGAACCCGACCTCGCACTCGACGCCTTCGCCGACCTTCTGGACGCTGACATCGTGCTTGCCCGCGAAGACCGGGGTGATGTCGCTCTTCGGGTCGATGCCCGCCTCGAGCAGGTTGTACGAGGGGAAGAGGTAGCCGGACGTCGACGACGGGTCGACGAAGCAGACCTTCTTACCGGCGAAGTCCTCGATGCTGTCGATGTCGCTGTCGGCGGGGACGATCGCCTGCGAGAAGTAACCGGGCTCCTGACCCTCGGCAGTGACGATCGAGGAGATCGGGGTGAGCTTCGCACCGTTGTTGGTGGCGGTCACGTAGGTGAAGCCGGAGAACGAGGCGACGTCGACCTTGCCGGCGACGGCGGCCTCGATGAGCGCGGCGTAGTCGGTGGACTCGTGGTACTCGACGGTCTTGCCGGTGATCTCGGCGATGTAGTCCATGAGCGGCTGGTAGTTCGTCTCGGTGTCGACCGAGTCGGGAACGACGCCGAAGACGAGGGTGTTCTCGTCGACCGCGAAACCGGAGGCGGAAGACGCCGACGCGTCGGTGTCGGAGCCGGTCGCCTCGGCGGTGCCGGAACAGGCGGCGAGACCGAGGGCGAGGAACGCGACACCCGCGAGAGCGGGGAGAGCACGGAGCTTCATGAGGACCTTTCAGAGGTGGGAGGGGTGATCCACAGACGACTCTCTCAGGCCGAGCAACGAGAAATGTACCTAACTCGGGAGAGTTCAACGGTCGTTTACCCGCGCGTTCCCGGGCGGACTCCTGCGCGATCGCAGGGCTGGACTTCATCACCCGGACAAGTAATATGCCTATGTGGCTGAAGCTGTCTATACCCAGATCGCCGACGATCTGCGCGCGCAGATCACGTCCGGCATCCTGCGCCCCGGCGACGACGTTCCCACCGAGGCCGAACTGGCCGAGCGGTGGCGCACTTCGCGCGGCCCGATCCGCAACGCCCTCGCCGCCCTGCGCGGCGAGGGGCTGATCGAGACGGGACGCGGCCGCCCCGCGCGGGTCGTCGCACGCAAGGCCAGCCAGGCCGTCGACGTGTCGGTGCCGTTCACACGGTGGGCGCGCGACCTGGGCGTCGAGCCCGGCGCCGAGACCCAGGAAGTGAGCCTGCGACGAGCCGGCGACCACGCCGCGGCGCTCGGCGTCGAGCCGGAGGACACCATCGTCAGCGTCGTGCGCCTGCGGCTGCTCGACGGCCGGCCCACGATGCTCGAGCGGCTGTTCTACACCGAGGCTGCCGGTCGTCGGCTGTTCGACGTCGATCTCGACGAAGTCTCGATCACGGAATACCTGGGGTCGCAGGGGCATACGATCGTGGGGCTGCAGCACGTGATCGACGCGGTCGCGGCGGACGAGCAGGATGCCGCGCTGCTGCAGGTACCGCAGGGCACACCGATCCTGCGGCTGAGCCGCACCTCGCGCGATGCGGACGGGCGCATCTTCGAAGCGTCCGAGGATCGGTACCTCAGCGAGGTCGTGCGCTTCACGGTCGCCGCCTCGGGCATCTCGACCGACGGGCACTTCATGCGCGCGGTCGGAGCCTGACGCCCCCCTAGGCTGGGAGCGGTACCGCGACGAACGGGGAGGGTTCGGATGGGCATGAGGGCTGCATACACACTGATCGATGAGGGCACGCTCGATCGGTTGGTGTCGCTGTCGCCCGAGGTTCTGCTGTCGACGCTCGAGGAGCTCGAAGAGGCGGGGGCGCCGACGGTCTACGTCGACAAGATGTGGGATGGCCTGCACTTCCTGCTCACCGGGGTGTCGGCATCCGCTCCGCGCGAGGACGACCCGCTGAGCGAGGCCGTCGTGGGCGTGCACGCGTTCGGCGGCGAGGACTTCGTCGGCTGCACCGAGAACGACGAGCTCGATCCGATCATCGAAGCCCTCGACGCGGTCGACCTCGACGAGGCGCTCGCGCGGGTGGACTTCGCCGCGTTCGCCTCGGCGCGCGTCTACCCGAACATCTGGACCGACGACCCCGCGCAGCTGCGGGCCGAGCTGACGGATGCCTTCACCGAGCTGCGGCGCGTGCACCAGCAGGCCGCCGACGCCGAGAGCCATCTGGTGATCAGCATCTACTGATGCATACCGCCGGGCCCGGCTGGCCACGGCGCTCGTGGCAGTGCTCGTGGCGGTGCGCGTCGCCGATATCGTCGCGGCGCGCGGTGCATGTCGCGGAACATGCCGCGGCGCGCGGTGCATGTCGCGGAACGTGCCGCTCATGGCACCACTCAGGAACCGGTCACGGACGGGCGGGGAACGCCGCCGATAGCGGTGCCCGATCTCGGTGCCCGATCGCGGTCGCCACACTGCGTTCATGCGCGCATCGGTGGTCGTGCTCGCCGTTTCGCGGCAGCGGCAGCGGCAGCGGTGGCGGCGGTGGTGGTGCGGGGTGCGGGTCGGGGTGTTCGCCATTTCTGGTGGGGGTCCCACCAGGCGGGTCCGCGGACGTGGGGTGTGCCGTTGTGCATGCGGATGGTCCAGCCGGAGGTGTCGAGGGTGCGGTGGTGGTGCCAGCAGAGGGTGACGCCGTTGTCGGTGGTGGTGGGTCCGCCGCGGGAGTGTTCAGTGACGTGGTGGATCTCGCACCAGGCGGCGGGGACGTGGCAGCCGGGGATGAGGCACTCGCGGTCACGGAGCGTGATCGCGCGGCGTTGGTGGACGGTGAATACCCGGTCGGTGGTGTCGATGCCGATGATGCGACCGGTGGGGTCGGAGGTGACGCGTTGGATGCTCCCGCCGCACGCTGTGTGCCGGGCGGTGGCGAGGGAGACCGGGGTGTCGGTGCCGTCGACGTGCGCCCACCCGCGGCCGGTCGCGTAGTCCTCCGCGGTCACGGAGACGACGAGGGTCGGGGCGGCACCGCCGAGGGAGGGCATGTCACTGTGGCGGGCGGCGATCCCGAGGACGGCGGCGAGGGCATCGTGTTGCTTCTGCGCCCGGGACCGCCCATCGACCATCCCACCAGGGTCGCCCGAGGGCAGGGCACCGTCGGGCGGGAAAACCGCACCGTCGAGAGGGCAGAGGGTGTCGTCGAGAGGGCCGTGCGTCTCGCCGTTCAGCGCATGCTCATCCGTGTCGAACCTTGCCTCGTCGGCGGAGGGGACGAACCGCACCCCACTGGCCATGCCCACAGCAGGCTGCGGTGCCGCCGGGATGGGTGGTCCGTCGACTTTCGGGTTCAGGTACGCATCCCAGATGCGCTGCAACTGCCCCGCCGTCTCGGGCAGCAGTGACCCGCGGATCGGTATCACCCCGTCCTTCACCCGGCCGAGCACGATCCCGCGGGCGCGCATCGCGCGCTCTTCGGCAGGTTCCGCACCGTCGGGGTCGAGGTACGTCACGATCACGCGTGACAGCAGCTTGAGATCCTCCGGCGTCGCGGGCGGGCCCGCTTCGAGACGACGCTCGGCATCGGCATCGGCGTACCCATCGGCATCCAGCTCACTGTCACCGTCCGCACTCCCGCTACCGCCACCATCCACGGCGATGAGCCCCCGCGCGTACTCCGCCAACTCGACATCCGCCCTCAACCGGTCCGCCGCACCGATCCGCGGCCCCGCCTGCTCCACGGGGCCGGTCGCGGCCAATAGCCCCGCGACCCCGACGGCCCCGTCCAGCAGCGCTTCCCGCAGGGCCGGCCATCGGGCGGGCAGCATCGCCCCGGAGGAGAAGTCCACCTCCCGCCGGACGACCTTCCCGGCTTTTACCACCCGTGCCGCCCCGGCCGCGTCCGTGCGGAGCACGCGTTGGACGAGTTCGTTCATCGTCCGGCATCCGAACAGGCCGCAGAACGCCAATTCTCCCGATCCGGCCGGGCGTTGATCGACCGATCCGACCGTCTCGACGATGACCGCATCCACCCGGCGGGCGAGCTCGCCAGCGGCGCGGAGGACCTGCATCTTCTCGGCATCCGACAGCCCCGCCAGCGCGTCTGCGCGCAGCACCGCGGCCAGGTCGGCGGCGACCCGGTCCAGGAGTTCGGCGGTGCTGTTCATACGTCCCAGTCCACCAGTAGCCACCGACATTCCGAAACGAAAACCCCAGGCCAAAGGAGATATCGACGCGATCGGTGGAGAACTCGGGGCAACACGGCAGCGGTGCAGAACGAGTGCACACGGGCGGGACCCTTCGACAGGCTCAGGGACCCAGCAGCGACAGGGACGAGGCCCTTCGTCTCGCTGCGCTCGCTCAGGAACCGGGTGTGAGAGGGGTGGGGCCCTTCGACAAAATCCAGGGACCCAACTGAGGGGACAAGCACCACCTCACACCGCGAGCAGCACGATCCCCGCGACCACGACCGCCGACGCGCCCACTCGCCACCACGGGCGCGATTCGCGCAGCACCAGCACCCCGAACAGACTCACGATCACCACGCTCACCTCGCGCAGCGGCGCGACGAGTGCGACCGGCGCGATCTGGATCGCCGTCAGCACGAGGATGTACGACAGCGGCGACAGCACCCCGAACGCCACGATGCGCCGCCACTGGGTTCGTCCGAGCATCCGCACCGCCGCCCACTGTCCGCGCACGCCGACGGCCAGAGAGTAGAACGGCACCTGCAGCAGGGTCGTTCCGACCATGAACGCCACCGGCGAGAGACCCCAGGTGCGCACGGCGTGGGCGTCCCAGATCGTGTAGATCGCGATCGCGACACCGGTGAGAACCCCGAACACCAGACCCGGGTCGATCCGACGACCCGCATCGCCACGTCCCCCGCGGTCGACGAGACCGATCGCGACCACGCCCGCGATCACCGCGGCCACTCCGACCAGCGCCAGCACCGATGGGCGCTCTCCGAGCAGCAGAACCGCGATGATCACCGAGAGGAACGGCCCCGTGCCCCGGGCCGTGGCGTAGACGGTCGAGAGGTTTCCCTCCTGGTAGCCGCGCTGCAGCACGAACATGTAACCGACGTGCAGTACCGCCGAAACCCCGACGCCCAGCAGGAACGAGCCGAGATCGGATGCCCCGATCCCGCCCGTGAACGGGATCGCTCCGGCCCAGACCACCGTGCTGCCGACCGCTCCCCACCACAGGAACGGCATGCCGGCGCGGCTGATGCCGTGGGCGATGATGTTCCACGCGGCGTGCGAGAGTGCGGCGCCGATGACGAGCGCGAAGGCGAGAGCGGACATACGGGAACCCTTCCGGCCGCCGCGGGCGCGACGAACAGGGCTCCTCCGGGCTTTTGTCCTGTCAGATGACGGCTCGCCTGCGGAGGCGAGCCGTGGCGCCGCTCGGACCAGTCGGGCGAACCCCGGAACCCTAGGCGCTATCGAGGTGCACCCTACTCCCCCGAGGTGAACGATCGAGCACGACACCATCCGCGGGTACGCTCGAAGGACGCCCGTCTGCAGGAAGGCCCTCCATGCCCGTCACTCCGGTCGCCCTCGCCCACGCCGAGGACCTCGCCGACTTCGTCGCCGCCTCCCCCTCGAGCTATCACGCCGCGACCGAGATCGCCCGCCGCCTCGAGGACTCGGGCTTCACGCGCCTGAACGAGGAGGATGCCTGGCCCGCACAGCCCGGCGGTCGCTTCGTCGTGGTGCGCGACGGCGCGACGATCGCCTGGGTGGTGCCGACGGATGCCTCGCCCACCACACCCGTGCACGTCTTCGGCGCGCATACGGATTCCCCCGGTTTCAAGCTCAAGCCGCAGCCGACAACCGGTACCCGCGGCTGGCTGCAGGCCGCCGTCGAGGTGTACGGCGGACCTCTCCTGAACTCCTGGCTCGACCGTGAGCTGCGGCTCGCCGGGCGCCTGGCGCTGACCGGCGGCCGCGTCGTGCTCGCCGACACCGGCGCGCTGCTGCGCCTGCCGCAGTTGGCCATCCACCTCGACCGCACCGCGAACAGCGGGCTCGCTCTCGACAAGCAGGTGGAGACGCAGCCGGTCTGGGGTCTCGGCGACCCGAGCGAGGCCAACGTGCTCGGCGAGCTCGCGGCATCCGCCGGTGTCGACGCCGCCGATATCCGCGGCTACGACGTCGTGATCGCCGACACCGCTCGCGGCGCCGTGTTCGGCAAGGACGACGCCTTCTTCGCCTCGGGTCGCCTCGACGACCTCGCCTCGGTGCACGCGGGCGTCGTCGCCCTCGCCGCGCACGAGACCGAGGCGGGCGCCCCGATCGCGGTGCTCGCGGCCTTCGATCACGAGGAGCTCGGCTCGAACTCGCGCTCCGGCGCCGCCGGCCCCTTCCTCGAAGACATCCTGGGGCGCATCTCCGACGGGCTGGGGGCGGATGCCTCGGAGCGCCGACGCGCCTTCGCGTCGTCATGGTGCCTGTCGAGCGACGTCGGCCACTCGGTGCACCCGAACTACGTCGGCAAGCACGACCCCGTCGTGCAGCCGGTGCTCGGATCGGGTCCGATCCTCAAGCTCAACGCCAACCAGCGCTACGCGACGGATGCTCTCGGCGCCGCCGCCTGGCACGCCTGGTGCGAGCGGGCCGGCGTGCCGACGCAGGAGTTCGTGTCGAACAACGGGGTGCCGTGCGGCTCGACGATCGGACCGATCACGGCGACCCGCCTCGGCATCCGCACGGTCGACGTCGGCATCCCGATCCTGTCGATGCACTCCGCGCGCGAGCTCGCCGGCGTCTCCGACCTCCACGATCTCGCCCGCACCGCCGAGGCGTTCTTCCGGTCCTGACCGGGTCCTGACCCGGGTCTCGACCCCGTCCTGACCCCTGCCCTGATCCGGCGTCGTTCGTCGCATTCGCCCCGATGTCGGCGCACGGTGCCAGGATGAGGGGATGACGCAGAACCCGCCCGGCCTCATCGAGCGCGCCGGCATCGAGATCATCCCCGAGTCCGAGCGCACCGCGAAGCCGCGCGACCTGTTCTGGCCGTGGTTCGCGGCGAACGTGTCGGTCTTCGGCATGTCGTACGGATCGTTCGTGCTCGGCTTCGGCATCTCGTTCTGGCAGGCGACGATCGTCTCGGTCGTGGGCATCGTGGTGTCGTTCCTGCTGTGCGGGCTCATCGCGATCGCCGGCAAGCGCGGATCGGCGCCGACCATGGTGCTCTCGCGCGCGGCGTTCGGGGTGCACGGGCAGAAGGTACCCGGCATCGTGTCGTGGCTGACGTCGATCGGCTGGGAGACGTTCCTCGCCATCATGGCCGTGCTCGCGACCGCCACCGTCATCACGCAGCTCGGCGGCGACGGCGACAGCATCGCCGTCAAGATCACGGCGACCGTCATCGTCGCGGCGCTCATCGTGGGCGCCTCGGTGCTCGGCTACCACGCCATCATGAAGATGCAGTCGGTGCTCACCTGGCTCACCGGCGCCGTGACGATCCTCTACGTGATCCTCGCCGCGCCCAGCATCGATCTCGAGGCGGTGCTCGCGCGTCCGGACGGCGGCATCGGACAGGTGATCGGCGCCCTCGTCATGGTGATGACCGGTTTCGGACTCGGCTGGATCAACATCGCCGCCGACTGGTCGCGCTACCAGAAGCGCACGGCATCCGACGGGGCGATCGTCGCGTGGAACACGATCGGCGGATCGGTCGCTCCCGTGATCCTGGTGGTGTTCGGTCTGCTGCTCGCGGGGTCCAACGACGATCTCTTCGCCGCCGTGCAGGCCGACCCGATCGGCGCCCTCGCGACCATCCTCCCGCTGTGGGTGCTCGTGCCGTTCCTGCTCACCGCCGTGCTCGCCCTCGTCTCGGGCGCGGTGCTCGGCATCTACTCCTCGGGCCTCACACTGCTCAGCCTCGGCATCCGCATCCCCCGCCCCTCCGCCGCCGCGATCGACGGCGTCATCCTGACGATCGGCACCATCTTCGTCGTGTTCTTCGCGACCGACTTCCTCGGCCCGTTCCAGAGCTTCCTCATCACGCTGGGTGTTCCGCTGGCGTCGTGGGCGGGCATCCTCATCGCCGACATCCTGCGCCGCCGCAAGGACTACGACGAGAAAGCGCTGTTCGACGCGAAGGGTCGCTATGGCTCCTGGGACTGGATCTCGATCGGCACGATGGTCGTCACGAGCGTGATCGGGTGGGGGCTCGTCCTCAACGGCTTCGCCGAAGATGCCCCGTGGAACAACTGGCAGGGCTACCTGCTCTTCCTCGTCGGGGGCACCGAGGGCGACTTCGCGTACGCGAACCTCGGCGTCTTCTTCGCGCTCGTGCTCTCGTTCCTCGTGACGTACATCGCGCGTGCGGGCAAGATCCGGCGGCAGGAGGCGTGAGCGCCTCGGCGGGCGCGACGCCGCCGGCGGAAACCGGAACGGCGGCACCCGAGACCGAGCAGTCGTGGTTGATCGTGGTCGATCCGCAGGCGATCTTCGCGGCACCGGATTCCGCCTGGGGTTCGCCGTTCTTCGCCGAGGCGATGCCCCGTATCCGGGCTCTCGCGGAATCCTTCGGCGAGCGCGTGCTCGTGACGCGATGGATGCCGACGGCCGATCGCGCGACCTCGTGGGGTGACTACTTCGCCGCCTGGCCGTTCGCCGATCAGCCGCCGACCGACCCGTTGTTCGCTCTCGTACCCGAAGCCTCCACCCTGTCGCCGCTGCCGACGCTCGACCTGCCGACGTTCGGCAAGTGGGGCGCCGACATCGAGCGGATCGTCGGACGCGGCGCGCACATCGTGCTGGCCGGCGTCTCCACGGACTGCTGCGTGATCTCGACGGCGCTGGCCGCCGCGGATGCCGGGGCCCACGTCACCGTCGCGGCCGATGCCTGCGCGGGGTCGACCGCCGAGAACCACGCCGCCGCCGTTCAGGTGATGGGCCTCTACCCGCCGCAGATCACCATCAGCGACACGGCGACGGTGCTCGCGGGGCGCTGAACCCGGAACGCCGACACCGGAACGCCGACACTTGAACGCCGATGGCGGAGCTTTGAGCCCGAGATCAGGAGCTCCGTCAGGCGGATGCCCGCACGGCTGCCGCGATGTCGGCCGGTGATCCGCGCCAGGGGGCTCCGTGCCCGGGAAGCACCCACGAAGCCGAGACCCCGGCGAGCCGATCGAGGGAGGCGAGCGCCTCGGCCGGCTCATCCGTGAACGGGGCGGGCTGCGCACCGACCTGCCCGGTGAGCACGTGCCGGGTGGTGAGCGCGTCGCCGACGAAGACGGCCTCGACGAGAGGAACGTGCACGGCGATGCTGCCGGGCGAGTGACCCGGCATCCCGATCACGACGGGCGAGCCGGGCAGGTCGAGCACGTCTCCGTCGCCGACCTCGCGCACCTCCGCGACGTGGTGCGTGCGGAAGGCGTTCTTGCGCAGCCCGTAGCCGACGAAGCCGAGCATCGGCCCGACCCGCGCCGGCCCCATCGCGGTCTTCGGCTTCTCGCCCGTGCGCACGCGGTGCGCATCGGCGGCATGGATGAACACGGGCACCCCGCCCTCGCGCCGCAGTCGTTCGGCGAAGCCGATGTGGTCGCTGTCGCCGTGGGTGAGCACGACGCCGCGGATGTCGCTGAGCGGGCGCCCGATCTCGGCGAGAGTGCGCTGCAGATCGCGCCAGTGTCCGGGGAGTCCGGCATCGACGAGCGTGATGCCCTCGGGCGTCTCGATCAGGTAGGAGGCGACGATGTCGTTGCCGAGGCGGTGGAGGTGCGGGGCGAGCAGCATGGCGGGGTCCTTTCTGGACGGGTGCGATCGACGGACGATTGCGAAGGCTACGATACGTAGCTATCATGGCTACTGTCAATAGCCATGAAGGAGGCGCCCGTGCCGGCACCCGAACGCACCTCGACCGAGGCCATCGTCGCCGCCGGTCGCGCGATCCTCGAGGAATCGGGGCCGGCGAGCCTCACGATGCAGGCCGTCGCCACCCGCGTCGGCGTGCGCGCCCCCTCGCTCTACAAGCGCGTGCGCGATCGCGATGCCCTCCTCACCGCGGTGGCCGAGGCCGCGATCGACGAGCTCGGCTCGCGTCTCGCCGACTCCGGCGCCGCCACCGACACCGACAACTCAGGTACCGACCTCACGAAGCTCGCCGAGGTCTACCGCGCCTTCGCGCACGAGCACCCCGAGAGCTTCCGGCTGATGTTCACGGCATCCGCTCCCGTCGACGCGCTGCACCGCGCGTCGGAGCCCGTGCTGCGCGCTGCCGCCGCGCTCGTCGGCGAGGCGGATGCCCTCGACGCCGCGCGCCTGTTCACCGCCTGGGCGACGGGATTCCTGCAGATGGAGCTGTCGGGGGCGTTCCGGCTCGGCGGCGACGTCGGCCAGGCCTTCGACTACGGGCTGCGCAGGCTCCTCGCAGGGCTGGCCGCCTGACCGCCTGAAAGCCTGACGCCCGGAAAGCCCGCAGGCCCGACCGCCCGCAGCGACGGCTCAGACCGCGACGCCGTCCTTCCACACGCGGGCCACAAGCGGCACGCCGGGGCGATACGCGAGGTGGATGCGGGTCGGCGCGTCGAGCAGCACGAGGTCGGCCCGCGCCCCCGGAGCGATGATCCCGATGTCGTCGCGGCGCAACGCCCGGGCGCCGCCCGCCGTCGCCGCCCACACGGCCTCCGCCGGGGTCATGCCCATGTCGCGCACGGCCACCGCGATGCAGAACGGCATCGACGACGTGAAGCTCGATCCGGGGTTGGTGTCGCACGCGAGCGCGACCGTGACGCCGGCATCGATGAGGCGGCGCGCATCGGGATACGGCTGGCGGGTCGAGAACTCGACGCCCGGCAGCAGAGTGAGCACGGTGTCGGATGCCGCGAGCAGCGCGACGTCCTCGTCGGTCAGGTAGGTGCCGTGGTCGACGGATGCCGCGCCCAGCTCGACCGCGAGCGCGACGCCCTCCCCCGGTCCGAGCTGGCTGGCGTGCACCCGCGGCGCCAAGCCCCGGGCGATCCCGGCCTCGAGCACGCGGCGCGACTGCGCGACGGTGAAGGCCCCGGTCTCGCAGAACACGTCGATCCACCGCGCGTGCGGGGCGCAGGCGTCGAGCATGGGGCCGATCACAAGGTCGACGTACTCGTCGCCGCGGTCGGCGTACTCGGCCGGCACGACGTGCGCGCCGAGGAAGGTCACCTCGGGCGTGACCTCGGCGGCGAGACGCACGAGACGCTCCTCGTCGGCGACGCTCAGCCCGTACCCGCTCTTGATCTCGACGGTCGTCGTGCCCTGCGCGAGCATCTCGTCGAGGAACCCGCGCACTCGCGCACGCAGCTCGTCGTCGGTCGCCGCGCGGGTGGCCGCCACGGTCGATCGGATGCCGCCGGCCGCGTACTTGCGTCCCGCCATCCGCTCCTCGAACTCGACGGCCCGGTCACCCCCGAACACCAGGTGGCTGTGGCTGTCGACGAACCCGGGGATCACCGCCCGCCCCGCGGCATCCACGATCTCATCGGCGGGCGGGGCATCCGCCGCTGCCCCCACCCACGCGATCCGGTCGCCGTCGATGAGGACGGCCGCCTCGTGCAGCGTGCCCACGGAATCGCCGCTGTCCGGGGTCCCTGAGCCCGCCGACGGGCCCGCCCCCGGAGCGTTCGTCGTCAACTCGCCGATGTTCGTGAGGAGCGTCGTCATGGCGTCAGCCTTTCAGATTCGAGAAGCGCAGCTCAGAGCATCGGGATGTTCAGGCCGCGCTCGCGCGCCACCTCACGGGCGTGTTCGTAGCCCGCGTCCACGTGCCGCATCACACCGGTGCCGGGGTCGTTGGTGAGCACGCGCTCGAGCTTCTGCGCGGCGAGATCGGTGCCGTCGGCGACCGTCACCTGACCGGCGTGGAGCGAACGACCGATACCGACGCCTCCGCCGTGGTGGAGCGACACCCACGAGGCACCCGAGGAGGTGTTCAGCAGCGCGTTGAGCAGGGGCCAGTCGGCGATCGCATCGGAGCCGTCCTTCATCGCCTCGGTCTCGCGGTAGGGAGAGGCCACGGAGCCCGAGTCGAGGTGGTCGCGCCCGATCACGATGGGCGCCGAGAGCTCGCCCGAGGCGACCATCTCGTTGAACCGCAGCCCGGCGAGGTGGCGCTCCTTGTATCCGAGCCAGCAGATGCGGGCGGGCAGCCCTTCGAAGTGCACCTTCTCGCCGGCCTTCTCGAGCCAGCGGTGCAGCGCGGTGTCGTCGGGGAACAGCTCGGCGATCGCCCGATCGGTCTTGGCGATGTCCTCGGGGTCGCCCGAGAGCGCCGCCCAGCGGAAGGGTCCGCGCCCCTCCTCGAACTGCGGGCGGATGTAGGCCGGCACGAATCCCGGGAACGCGAACGCGCGGTCGAAACCGCCGAGTTCCGCCTCCCGACGGATCGAGTTGCCGTAGTCGAAGACCGCGGCACCGGCGTCCTGGAACGCGACCATCGCGGCGACGTGCGCCGCCATCGACTCCCGCGAGCGCCGCGTGAACTCCTCGGCATCGCGCTCGGCCTCCGCCTTCCACTCGGCCACGTCGACGCCGACGGGCAGGTATGCGAGCGGGTCGTGCGCGCTGGTCTGATCCGTCACGATGTCGATCGGCACACCACGGCGGTGCAGCTCGGGGAACACCTCGGCGGCGTTGCCCACGACACCCACCGAGAGCGCCTCCCCGGCATCCTTCGCCGCGAGGACGCGGGCCACGGCGGCGTCGAGATCGGTCGTGTACTCGTCGAGGTACCCGTGCTCGACGCGGCGGGCGAGGCGCGACTCGTCGACGTCGACGATCAGCACCACGCCGTCGTTCATCGTCACCGCGAGGGGCTGCGCGCCGCCCATGCCGCCGGCACCGCCGGTGAGGGTGAGGGTGCCGCGCAGCGAGTCGCGGCCGAGCGAGCGGGCCACGGCCGCGAACGTCTCGTAGGTCCCCTGCAGGATGCCCTGCGTGCCGATGTAGATCCACGAGCCGGCCGTCATCTGGCCGTACATGAGCAGACCCAGTTCCTCGAGCCGGCGGAACTCGGGCCACGTCGCCCAGTCGCCCACGAGGTTCGAGTTGGCGATGAGCACGCGCGGCGCCCACTCGTGCGTGCGGAAGACCCCCACCGGCTTGCCCGACTGCACGAGCAGCGTCTCGTCGGGCTCGAGCTCGTCGAGGGTGCGCACGATCGCGTCGTACGCCTCCCAGCTGCGGGCGGCGCGGCCCGTGCCGCCGTAGACGACCAGGCTCTCGGGGTGCTCCGCCACCTCGGGGTCGAGGTTGTTCATCAGCATCCGCTTGGCGGCTTCGGCGCCCCAGCTCTTGGCGGTGCGCTGATTGCCGCGTGCCGCGCGCACGGTGCGCGTCGTGTCGGTGAGGGTGGGCTTCTGGTCAGTCATTCGCGTGCTCCTGTGCGATGCGGGCGACGGCGCCGGACTGCACGAGCGCGGTCACGGCCTCCATGTCGGGAGAGAGGAATCGGTCGGGCCCGGGGCCGGCGGCGACCGTGCGCACGAGGTCGCGCACGGCACCGGTGGCAGGTGCGGCCTGCAGGGGGGCGCGCAGATCAAGGGCGCGGGCACCGGTGAGGATCTCGATCGCGAGCACCCGACCGAGGCCGTCGATGGCGCGGCGCAGCTTGCGTGCGGCCGCCCAGCCCATCGAGACGTGGTCCTCCTGCATCGCCGACGAGGGGATCGAATCGACGGATGCCGGAACCGCGAGCCGCTTCAGCTCCGACACGATGCCGGCCGCGGCATACTGCGCGATCATGAGGCCCGAGTCGACGCCGACCTCATCGGCGAGGAACGGCGGAAGACCGTGGTTGCGCGCCGGATCCAGCGCCCGGTCGGTGCGCCGCTCCGACACCGAGGCGACGTCGGCGACCGAGATCGCGAGGAAGTCGAGCACGGCGGCGACCGGCGCCCCGTGGAAGTTGCCGTTCGACTCGATCCGCCCGTCGACCGTGATGACCGGGTTGTCGATGACGCTGGCGAGCTCACGGCCGGCGATCGTCGCCGCGTAGCCCGCGGTGTCGCGCGCGGCACCGTGCACCTGCGGCGAGCAGCGCAGCGAGTACGCGTCCTGCACCCGGCCGTCCTCCGGACCCTTGTGGCTGTGCACGATGGGCGAGTCACGGAGGAACGCGCGCAGGTGCGACGCCGAGACGCCCTGTCCCGTCTGCGGACGCAGCGCCATGAGATCGGCGGCGAAGACGGCATCCGTGCCCAACTGCGACTCGATCGACATGGCCGCGGCGATGTCGGCGGTGAGGAGCAGACCCTCGAGGTCGTGGAGCGCGAGCACCAGCATCCCGAGCATCCCGTCGGTGCCGTTGATGAGGGCGAGTCCCTCCTTCTCGACGAGGGTCACCGGCTCAATGCCGGCGGCCGCCAGCGCCTCGGATGCCGGGACCAGCGCACCGTCGGGGGTGCGCACGTCGCCCTCGCCCATCGCCGCCAGTGCGATGTGGGCGAGCGGGGCGAGATCGCCCGAGCAGCCGAGCGATCCGTACTCGCGCACGACCGGGACGATCCCCGCGTTGAGCAGCGCGGCGTAGGTCTCGACGACGACGGGGCGCACGCCGGTGCGGCCCGAGGCGAGCGTCTGCAGTCGCAACAGCTGGAGGCCGCGCACGACCTCGGCTTCGACCTCGGCACCCGTTCCCGCCGCGTGCGAGCGGATGAGGCTGGCCTGCAGCTGCAGACGACGGTCGGGAGCGATGAACGTGGTGGCGAGTGCGCCGAACCCGGTCGAGACACCGTAGTGCGGGTGCGGGTCGGCAGCCAGCCCGTCGATCACGGCGCGGGTCTCGGCGACGCGAGCGAGCGCGTCGGGGGAGATCACGACGGGGGCGCCATGGCGGGCGACGGCGACGACATCGGCGGGAGCCAGCGGGGCGGCGCCGACGAGCACGGGGGCGAGTTCACTCATGTCTCGATTCCACACCCGAGGGGTCGCCCGCGACAGCGGATCATGACATCCTGTGTCTGTGATGCCAGACAGTTCGGATGCCGTGGCCGACGCTCCCCTGCAGGTGCCGGCGGCCGAGCACACGCTGCGGATCCTCCGGTATCTGGCTGGGCGGCCCGCGCCGGTCGCCGCATCGGCGATCGCACGCGAACTCGCGCTCCCGCGGTCGACCGTCTACCACCTGCTCCGCACCCTGGCGCTGCACGGCTTCGTGGTGCACCTGCGCGAGGACCGTCGCTGGGGCCTCGGCACCTCCGCGTTCGAGCTCGCCGGCGGCTACGCCCGACAGCAGCCGCTCGCCCGGCTGGGGCGTCCGCTCGTGGCAGCCCTCTCGGACCGCCTGGGCGAGAGCGCGCACCTCGCCGTGATGAGCGGGGGCGACGTGCTCTACATCGTCGAAGAGCGCGCGCCGCGGCGGCCGGCACTCGTCACGGACGTCGGCGTGCGGCTGCCCGCGCATCTCACCGCGAGCGGGCGGGCCATGCTGGCCGCGCTCCCCCGCGAGCAGGTGCGCGCGCTGTATCCGAGCGCCTCGGCTTTCCCCGACCGCACCGGCGTCGGACCGCGGAACCCCCGCGAGCTCCGCGAGGTGCTCCGCGACGTGCGCACGCGCGGATATGCGACCGAAGACAGCGAGGTCGCCGACGGCCTGCGCTCCGTCGGCGCCGTGGTGCGCGATCACAACGGGTGGCCGGTGGCCGCGGTCGCCGTCACCTGGGCAGGAAACGACGTCACGGAGACGCAATTGTCGGATGCGGTACGCAGCACCGCCTCGGTGCTCGAGGCGCGTCTTGCGCACTGATCACGTGAGCATGGTGCACGTGCGCGCGTGATCGCGTGTACGTGCCCGTAAAACGAAAAAGAGCCACCCAGCGTTGGGTGGCTCTTTTTCTTAAAAGAAGTCCGGCGGTGTCCTACTCTCCCACAGGGTCCCCCCTGCAGTACCATCGGCGCTGTGAGGCTTAGCTTCCGGGTTCGGAATGTAACCGGGCGTTTCCCTCACGCTATGGCCGC
>NZ_JAHWXM010000003.1 GCF_023091225.1 Microbacterium galbinum
GCGGGAGCGGCCGGGGCTGGCTGGGCAGGCGCGGCGGGCGCTGCCGGAGCGGGTGCCGCGGGCGCCGGGGCGGCAGGTGCGCCAGGCGCGGCCGGGGCCGCAGGCGGAGCGCCAGCGGGGTCATCGGCGAAGCGGATACCGCGCAGCTCGAACGAGGTCGGGCCGATCTGGGCCATGCCGTCGCGGTTCATCGCGACCGGGTGCCGGTACTTCGTGGGTGTTGCCATGGTGAGCCTCCTGCTCATTGGTGACCTCGACGCCCTGCGCGTGAGGAGAGAGACCGTGCCGTCGCAGTGCAGGGCCAACGACGGCACGGAGCGTGTGGGGCGATATCATCGCCGGATGGAGCAATGGGTGCCGCTGTTCGTCGCGGTCGTGGGCGCAGTCGCGGCCGTGAGCGTCGCGTTCTGGAACAGCCGCGGTGAGTCGGCAGAGCTACGTCAGCTCAAGGCGATGAACGAGGTGATCGCTGGTCTGTCCGATTTTCCATCCGGGATGAGCCAGTTCACCGAGGCGCGGAACGACCTGCTGATGCGCGTCGCGCGAAGGGTGAAGAGCGCCCCGAAGCGTCGGAACGCCGCGGTCGGAATCGCGGCCGGGGTCGTCGTCGTGGCGTTCGCAGCGTGGGCTTTCGCGACGTACGTGCCCACCCTCACGACCGAGCAGGCTTCGACGCTCGCTCAGGTCCTCGTGATCGTCGTGAGCCTCGCTGGGCTGGCGATGGGCTGGCTCGGCATGGACGCTGCGAAGGCTGCCAGTAACCGCGCCCGCCGCCTGACTGCGCGTGAGGGTGCGGACGACGATTGATCCCGGCCGGGGCAGGTCCACCTGGCGCAGAAAGGTAAGCGCTTCGTGAGTGGCCTTCGCGGAGAATCTCGGAGCCAGCGTTGACCCCAGCCGGAATGATCTATACACCGCCCAGACGAGCGGGTAGAATCGGGGTGAACGCGGCAGGCAGTCCCCTCGGATAGCCGGGCCGCGTTCTCTTATTCCTTGGTCAGCCAGGTCACCCGACCGGACCGGTCGATCACGATCACCTCGCGGAACCAGTCGCTGCCAGCGAGTCGCCGGCGGGCGTCCGCGAGCGCGGTGGCTTCATCGAGCGGGCTTCGCGCGAGGTCGAGCACGATCCGCTGCACGCCCTGATCCTTGGCGCGCGCGAACTGGTTCGAGATCGTGTTCTTCCCGGCACCCTCGGGGCTCTTGAAGTCCCACACCTGCCCGCGGATCGTGACGTCCGGGTTCTTCACCCCGTGAGTGAAGTCCTCGACGCGCCACTGCACGTTGACTCCAGCTCGGGCGAGACGGTCGCCGGTCGCGAGCTCGTGCGCACGCGGGAACGCCCCGGACGGGACGGTCTGTGCACCGCGGTTCGATGGGCGGACGTCGCCGAGCGTACGCGCAGAGACGCGGTCGGCGGCGACCAGCGGGCGCGGAGCCTGCGGGGGAGAAGCCGGGGTCGAGCGTCCGCCCGGACCTCGCCCGTCAGCGAAACCGAGCTGCTCACGGTACGACTGGCGGTTCCTGCCGGTATCCCGGATGAAGTCGCGCATGTCGGCCTGAGCGCCGCGGACGTCCTGTGCGGCCTTGCGTCGGTCCGTATCGGTCATCGCCGACGCCTCGCGGCGCTTCGCGGACCGGATCTCGCGCTCGAGCGAACGCTGCTTCGCGCGCTCCTTCTCGGCGGCCTCGTCGTACGTGGTGTCGCCCTGGGGAACTGTGAGGCCGGGGGAGTAGGCGACGAGACGGCAGCGGCAGTTCGGGTGTCCCCAGCCTGCCGCGCGCGCGCCGTCGACCGTGCCGGAGACGTAAACGGTCACGGAGCCGGAGTCTGTGGCGTGGGGGAGCACGCGGGGCCCGGCGGGCGTCCCATCCGTGGAGAGGATCGCGCCCGCCCACGCCGCGCACTTCCGACACGAGTCGAGACCGCGGACGACGGTGACGAGGTTGATGCCCGACTGGCCCATGCGCCAGATCCCGGCGTCGTTGAACGCCCGGTTCACGGTCGTGCGGCCGGCCATCTCGGCGTAGGCACCGATCGTCCACCGGCGGTCAGCGCGGTCGACGAACCCGGTGATGCCCTCGGCGAGGAACCGCTGCACGGTCGCCGCCTGCTGGACACGCGACGTCGTGACGCCGAGGAGAGTGTTCGGCGAGTACATCGCGACGATGCGCTGGTACGCGTCCTGCGGGTAGCGGGTGAGGCGCTGGTTCAGCACTTCCAACCGCGACTGCAGCGACAGGGCGACCATCGCGACGGCCTGGGATGCGGAGCCGACGACGGGTGCGACGCGGGGGACGCCGGCGAACCGCAGAGATGCGGCTGCTGCGGCTTCACCCTCGTTCGCGGCGATCGTGACGAGCCGGTTCGCGAGATCCTCGCGGCGTAGGTCGGACACGATCTGGAGCGCGATCGCCTGCAGCTCGCGGGTCGCCGCGGCGCGGTGCGCTGCGAGCTCGGCGAGTGCGCGGTTCCGTGCACGCCGTTCCGCGACCGTCATCCCCATGCCGCCGTCGTCGGATGACAGGAGGCCGGAGAGGTGGAAGTCGCGGGCGGCGCGGGTGGCGACTTCGCGGATCAGTGCGTCCTCGGCGTCCCGGTAGCGGGATGCGAGGTACTGCGACAGCTCCTCGATGAGTTCCTCGACGGACTCGCGCTCGGGGTTCGGGACGAACAGTGCCACGATGTCCTCCGATCAGTCCTCCGTGTCCGCCTCGTCGGGGTCGTCTCCGTCGAAGGTGGCCGGGTCGAGTACTGCTGGGCGCTCGGCTCGGATCGCTTCGACTTCGCGGCCGATCTGCTCGTCTTCCCAGTCCGGGTTCGCACGGCGGACCTTCTGCTCGAGCGATATCGCCGAAGCGGTGTCGAGCAGGGTCAGGGTGCGGGCGAGCTTCTCCGGGTCCTCCTGGGACACGTCCGGGAAGACGACGGTCGGCTGCTCGAAGCGGCCACCGCCCTTCCCCCGGAACACGGCGCCGTCGATCTCCAGCGCCACCGAAGCGGCCCGGGAGATCGCAACGCGCTCCTGGAGGATCTTCTTGTCGCGGGTGCGCTCGGACGCTTTCTCGCGGTCGGAGACTTCCTTCGCGGTCATCTGCGACGAGGTGTTGTAGTCGCCCCACGCGGACTGTGAGAACCCGGCCTTGCGGAGGATCTCACGGTAGATGCCGAACGCGGTCTTCTCGTGCTCCTCGACACGGATGTCGAACTGCACCTTGTCGAACGCGACCTTCCCGGGCTCGCCGGGCACGTTCAGACCTGCGAAGATCTCGCGTCCGGTGTCGAAAGAACCACCCTGCCCGACCATGCCGTAGTCGAGCGCGGCTTCCGGGACGAGGATCTTGCCGGCGCCGAGGCGCAGGTCCCGCATCCACGAGGAGAACGTCTCGTCGAGGAAGTCGAACAGCGAGTGCAGCTGCGCGAAGTCGGAGCGGCCCGTGTGCGCGAGCACGCCCTTCTTCCGCCATGCCGCAGTCGGAATGTTGGGGTTGTACACCGCCGTCAGCCGGTCGATGCCGGTCGGGATGATGGAGGCGCTGTTCACGAGGCCCGCGTACATGGCGGTCTCGGGGATAGCGTCGAGAGGGACGCGGCGGCCGAGGTTGTCGCCCTTTCCCTCGAACAGGGCGTGCTCGATGTACCCGACAGCGTGGTGCTCGAGGTGCCGGTAGTGGACGGAGCCCTTCACGTACTCGGACCAGAGCGTGCACTCGATCATGCGGCCGGAGCGGAACGTCGGAATGATGACGTCGGCGGCGGACGGTTCCAGCCACGCGTGATCGGCGACCTGATCGTCCCAGCGGACGACGAGCGCGACGGCGCCGAGCGCGGACTTGAGCTCGCCCATCATGTTGAACGTCGCGTGCGCTTCGTCACCGTTCGCGATCAGGTCGAGGCGGGCCTGTGCCTTCCCGTCACGACGGAGCGTCTGCTCTCCGGGGGCAGCGAGACGCACCTCGGGCGGCTCGGCGAACACCAGGTCGGAAGCGAGGGTCGCGAGGTCGGCCGGGGCGGGCACGTGCAGTCGTGCGCGGTTCTCATTCGACGGGACCGGGCGGCCCCAGAAGAACCGGGACGCGGTGCCGACGAGACCGCCCTGCATCTGCTGGCCGTTGCGGACGTGGGTCGGGCGCACCGTGGCCGTGCGCTGGTAAAGCTTCTGCAGCGCGTCGACATCACCCGTGTACCAGGCGTCGTTCTCCGCGAACGCCTTGTACGCGGTGTCCCACGGAGCGGGGAGCCATGCGGAGTTGGGGGCGGGGATCGGCATGGCTCCCCTTTCCGGGTCAGGCGGCGGCGAGCTGCGGTTTCCAGTAGTTCGTCGTCGAGTGGGTGATGTAGCGTCCGCCGTCGAGGGAGTGGTCGTTTTCTTTCACGACGACGTCTTCGCCGGCGTCGGTCGCTTTCGCGTCCCACCGGTACTCGGTGACTTCCTCGATCCAGCCAGCGCACCGGTCGGTGACGATCATCTGGTCGTTGTCGAGGAGGTTCGCGACGGTCTTGATGCCGGGGAGCACGTCGTTCACGGCAGGCCAGGGGGAGAGGCCCGTGCCGCGGAGATCCTGCTGCATCTGCATGTGCATCGACGCGGCGGCCGGGTCGAGCATCAGGAACCGTGGCGAGATCGACAGCGGGTACGGGGTGTGGTCCTGGGGGAGCCACGCACGGAACCGCTGCGACAGGGCGGCGTCCGTGAGACGGAGGTCGCCGTGGTCCTTCGGGTTGTACCGCCACTCGTCCATCATCACGAGGCGCGGCTTCGGCTCGTCGGTGACGCCGAGCATCAGCGCCGCGGTGGTGTTCGTCGTGCCGTAGTCCATCCCGATACCCATGACGTCGCGCAGGCGCGGCATCTGGCCCCACGGGATGACGTGACGCTTCGGGTCCCACATCGGGTAGACGGCGCCCTCGGCGTTCGTCCACTCGCCCTTGATCATCCGGTCGTAGAACACGCCGGAGAAGGACCGTTCCATGTCGGCGATGTACTCGGCCGGCAGGTTCGGGTTGTCCTTCATCGTGAAGTGGAACGAGATGAGGTTTTTCGCCGCGCCGGGGACGATCCAGTTCTTCCGGATCCAGTGGTTCCGGGACGCGGGATTCATCGTCGCGAGGAGACGGGCGCCCTCGACACGGAGTCGGGAGACGAGCATGTTCCAGAACACCTCGGGCAGCAGCGCCGCCTCATCGACGTACGCGAGCGCCACCGTCGAACCCTGGATGCGGCCGACCGACTCCTTGTTCGATGCGCCGATGACCATGACCTCGCGACCGAGGATCCGCGCGGACGAAGCGCCCGGCGTGTAGATGATCTGCGATGAGATCACTGTGCCGAAGATCTCCGTGTTCTGGAACAGCACGAACACGTTCTGGTACACGGTCTGCAGGGTGCGGCCGACGATCACGATGATCCCGGTCCGGGGCGCGATGCGCACGGCCAGGAGGAACGCGAAGAGGCTGATGACCGTCTTCCCCGACGACACGGCACCGAACCAGAGAGCCAGCTTGAACCGCATCGCATCGACGAGCGACAGCAGCTGAGCCCGCGACACCATCTGCTCGAGCTCGTCAAGCCTCATCGGTCGAGGTCTCCGCTCGCAGTCGATCCGCGACAGCCGTGAACCCGGCAGCGAGAGTGTCGATCACACCAACAGCCTCATCGAGACCAGAGTCCGACTTCTCCACGATGCGGGTCAGCTTGTCGAACGTGATCCCCGCCGTCGTGATGATGTTCCGCTTCACCTCGACCGGAGCAGACTCGAGCAGGTGCTCGTTGTAGTCGTTGTCCTTGCCGCCGAAGTTGTACACCAGGTACTCGCCGTCGATGTCGTCGAGCATCGCCTCGGACGCCGCCAGCATCTTCTCCGCCAACCGGAGCCGGCCAGCCGCGAGGTCGATCGTGTGCGCCTTCGTGGCCGCCTCAGTCTCGGAGCGGTCAAACTCCACACCGGCACGCTTCGCCCACCGGGTGATCGTCGCCGGGTCGAGATCCAGCTCGCGGGCTATCGCGTTCCGTGACATGCCCTGATCGAACAGCGCCTTCGCGCGTTCCTGCGTTTCGGAGTTCATCGGTGAACGCGCCACGGTAGATCACCTCGACTCGGGCCTCTTGCCCTCTGCGGGATGCGCTCTGTCGGCGCTCTCTGGGATGCTGTGGGGATGCTGGAGTTCAGGGTGTGTACGGTCTGCCGGGAGTCGCATGCGCTCCGTAGCGATGGCCGCATGTCGATCCATGAGACGGCTGATGGTGCGCGGTGCGAGGAGCCGGAGCAGCGGTCGCCTCGACGCGGCGTGCCGTTCTCGCGGACCGATCCTGGGGAGCGGGAGAGGCGCGCGGCTTTCGGCGCAGCGAGTGAGGCTAAGCGTCGGGCGAACCCGAGACCAGCTGATCGCCGGATCTACGCTGTCGGCGGGGTCGAGGTGGTGCGCGGGGGTCTGCCAACGCATGGCCGTCGTCGGTGATGTCCGTGGCCGGTCCTATGCTGTGCGGAACCCGCGCGCAGGGCGCGGGCCTACGAGGGAGGAAACACATGGCGGACCAGAGTTCGACTAAGGCAGCGCTCTATGGAGCGATCACGACGGAGATCGGCAACCTTTCGAAGATCGGTGGCACGGCTCCGCGGGCGCGCGCCCTTGCAGAGCTGGCACTCGCGTATCGGTACGTCTCCGGTGGGGAGCAGCCGGGCAGCACCGCGGTGCACGTCGAGAAGTAGGCGGTATGAGCGAAGCCCCGGTGATCCTCGTGTGAGGGCCGGGGCTTCGCTCTAGGCGGACTGGTCCACCATCTACGTTCTATCGTTGCGGGTTTCGCGAATTAATGCGAGCGCCGTTCGAGCGTGTCGGGCATGGGCTCCAGCGTGCCGTCCTCGTTGACGTAGGCGTTCACGTCTGTGACGCGCAGGTCGTGGTCGGTGCTGGGGATGATGCGGACTCGGCCGATCTCGGGGCGTTCGCCCTGGATGGTGCCGACGACGCGCTGACGCACCGGATAGGCGCGCTCGGTGCCGAACGTGAAGGCCCCGCCACCCTCGACCATGTCGGTCTCGATGCTCTTCGTGATCCAGGCTTCGTCAGGAATGTCCGCGATGTTCATCGCCCGATCTTCCCACTGGGCACGCCGCGGGGTCTACCGCGTCGAACGCTGGGTTCGATGCGGAGCACGGCTTTCGACAGGACCATCGTGACTCCGGACGCGTTCGTGCGTGAGGCGAGGCGGCCGGCGTCGATCCAGCGGTAGATCTGCGACACGTGCCTGCTGATCAGCACGGCGGCCTCCTTCGCTGTCACCCACTCCTTCGGGTCAGCCATCGTTTCTCCCTTCGAGGTGATTGCCTGCGGCGTCGTGCGGGCCGCAGATGAAATGGCCCGAGAAGTCGACGTTCGTGTCGGTGACGATGAGGCGTCCTTCGGCGGTGTGCCCGTCCTGCTCGATGCGGCCATAGCCAGGACGCAGGATCGTCAGCTTCGGTTCAGCCACGGCGTCGCCCCCACATCTGAACCAGCATTGAGGCGACGACGGCACCGATCGCAGCCGACAGGATCGCTCCGAGGTCAAGCACCAGTGCCTCCTTCCTGCTCGTGGTTGTGGGGCGTAACCCCGAGTACCGGGGCCGACGCTCGGGGTTGCACTCTTGCGCGCTTCACGGGCGATGCCCTCGTGGCTATGCTTCGGATATGAGCGGCCAGGCAGCGGAACCCTCGTTGGTGCAACAACGCCTGGCGTTGCAGCGCGAGCGCACCATCGCGATGGTCCTGTTGGTCTTCCAAGTGGTTGGAACGGCGTTTATTGCTTTCGCGGTCATTGTCGATAGCCGCGATTGGTACTGGTGGGCTCTGGTGGCCGCGTGTGGCGTCGTCGTCGCTGTTGGCGCTCGCCGATTCCGCAGGGCGAACGCGGCGATCAACGATTTCGCGAAGAGGCACGGCAGAGACGCCGGGCGCCAGCGATAGTTCCGCGCTCATCGCACACCCCCAGCAGCACGCTCAATCCGTGCGATCACGAGCCGGAGAGTCTCCTCCTCGGGCGAGTTACCGAGAGGCCGCGACCATTCACGGAGGTCGGCGATGATCCGCGCTCGCTCCGCCTGGGTGTCGGACGGTTCGCCCTGCGCCGCAGACTCGGCCGGCTGGTAAGCACGCTTGACCACCGCGAGCACCGCATCAGCGAGTGCCTGCGCGACGTCGTGATGCGCCAGCGCGTCGAGGTTCGGCCAGTGCATGCTCGGCCATGACGCACGCCACTGGATCGCGTTCTTGATCTCGGCGAGGAGGTTCACACTCGGCTCGGGTACCTCGGAACGACGGAAGCCAGCAGCGAGGATCGCATCGACAGCCTGGTGGATCGTGCTCATGTCAGTCGCGGCGTAGTCGCTGAGCTTCGTCATCACCAGCACGTCGATCAGCGCTTCCCGCTCGTCGTCGGTCGGGGTGTGCGCCTTCTCGACGGCTTCGAGGGCGTGCTCGGCCTCGCGCATCCGCCGCCAGTACTTCGCTGCGGTGTGGTCGGAGTGCTCCCAACGGGCATCGAGGTACTCGATCGCGGCGTCGGCACGCTGCCGCTCGGCTCGCAGCTCGGCGATCAGAGCGAGCGTGGAGGCGGGGTTGGTCGCGGCGACGTGGGCGGCGTTCGCCGCGCTCATCACGATGATGCCGTAGCCGGCGTCCCACGCGAGGCTCATCTCGTCGTCGCCGTCTGGAACATCGACGCAGAGCGCGTCGGGGTCGCGGCTGGTCTTGGTAGTGAGCCAGGGGCCCGGGGTAGCGGCGCGCGCGATCGCTTCGAGCGCGTCGAGGTCGGTTCGGGTCATGATGCGTTCTCCAGTTCTTCGTATTCGTCCTGGTTCAGCACGTGCCGGCACCCGTCGTTCGAGCACTTCACGGTCACGTGGCCCTCGTACCAGGCGGGCGGGTGCCAGATCATCTGCTGCTGGCATTCGGGGCACCGGACCCGGCGGATGCGGTGCGGACGTTCCTCGACTTCGTGGGAGCGGTAGGCGCGTTCGGCGGCGGCAGCGAACTGGATCGCGTCGGCGGCACCCGCCTCGGCGTGCACCCATGCCTCGATCTGGCCGGGGTGCGAGATGAGGAACCGGCGGCACTCGTCGAGCGCGAGCGCGACCCCGGTGATGTTCACGTGCCCCTCGGCGGCCGTGCGCACGCCAGCGTTGTCGCGTTGCACGGCCTTCGACAGGCCGAGCTGCGCCGCGCGGCGCACGAAGTCGTCCCACCGCATCAGCGCGTGCTCGACACGGTCGAAGTGCGACACGCACAGAAACCCGCGCTCCGCCGCCCGCGGGAAGCATCCCCGGCAGTCGTCGCTCGTGCAGGTCTCGAGGTGCACGTCGGCGGCCTTGCATGGGGCGACCGAGGGGACGCCGGGCCACGCGGCGATGCAGAGGATCTGGTTCAGCACAGGCATGCTCCGTTCAGTGCGATGGTGGTCCAGCAGGTCGTGCAGACGGGCCGGGGTTCGGGGTCGTCCTCGTCGGACGGTTGGCAGTGGACGTGGACGAGCACGCCCTCGATGTACTCGACCTCGTCGCCCTCGTGGATGCGGTCGCCGCAGTCGTTCCCGCAGACGCCGTTGTACTTCGCCTGGAAGCTCATGGCTCGACTCCGTTCGCGATCTCGAGCAGCACGTCGGCATGGCAGGGATCCCCGAGTGGACACCAGCACGCGAGATTCTTTCCGGCGAGCTGCTCGCGCACCTGGGCGCGGAAGCCGGTGTATGCCGCGCCCGGGTCCATGACGAGGTCGCGAAACTGAGCGACTGCATCAGCTCGGGTGAGCGCGTTCTCGCCGACACGGAACGGATTGCCCCACGACGAAGGGCGCGCCACGACGACGGTGTTCTCCGGCTTTCGGTATCCCTTGAGGCGTGACAGTTGGACTCGCTGCGGGCCGACCTCGAACGCGATGGCATTCTCGAGTTCGGCGGCGCGGGTCATCCACTTCTGGAGTCCGGCGCGCAGCCCGACGATTCGCGACGCGAGATCCTTGCCGCGGTCGCTGCGCCGCTGTTCCCGGTTCATGCCGTCGTACTCGGCGATCTGCGTGGCGTACTGGCCCAGCAGCATCCGGGCCGTCGCGAGCTGTGCTTCCAGCGGGCGGCCGTGGTCAGAACGGAGTGTCATCGCCGAACCCTCCCGCCGTGCTCCAGGCATCCGTCTGCGCGCCGGGCGTCTGCCATGGCTCCTCGGATGCCACCTGGGTCGTGGACGGCGTGCTCTGCCCGCCCCGACCGTTCGACGCGGCACGGGTGACCTGCGCGGTCGCATACCGGAGCGAGGGGCCGATCTCGTCGACCTCCAGCTCGATCGCGGTGCGCTGGTTGCCCTCGCGGTCCTGGTAGGAGCGCTGACGCAGACGGCCCTGCGCGATGACGCGCATGCCCTTCGTCAGCGTCCCGGCGACGTGCTCTGCGAACTCGCGCCAGACGGATGCGCGGAGGAACAGCGCTTCGCCGTCCTTCCACTCATTCGCGGCGCGGTCGAAGTTCCGAGGCGTCGACGCGATGGTGAAGTTCGCGACGGGGAGGCCGTTCTGTGTGTACCGCAGCTCGGGGTCGGCGGTCAGGTTCCCGACGACGGTGATCACGGTCTCGCCAGCCATCAGCGCATCCCTCCGTCGATCAGGCTGTCGATCGCGGCGGCGATGAGTGCGCCCGCCTTCGTGAGATCCCGGATCGGGTCTTCGCTCGGCTTCCAGAACTCGTTCGACCACGGCCAGTTCCATCTGAGCGGCGGATCGAAGTGCGCCGCCTCCGGACCGCCGCGCAGCACCGCGACCGCGACGTTCGCGTATTCCACGCCAGCCCGGGCGAGGAGGTCGCCCTGGTGGCGATCGCCCTCCGGGGTGTGCCCCTCGTCGGCGATCTGCCGCGTGCGCTCCTGCGCGATCAGGTCGACGCCGCGACTCGCTGCACTTGTCGTGATCGGCTTGATGCCGACCCCCTCCTCGAAGTAGATCGCAACGGGGACGGACGCCAGAACCGCATCGGCGGAACCGATCACTGCGTCGGCCGTCCCGACCGCTTCGACCCATTCGACGGCCCAGCATCGGAAGCCGACCTCGGTCGCCTCCTCCGTCGACCAAGACTCACGCTGATCGTGGTCCTTCGGACGACGGCGGCACGACGCGTCTGCGGGAGCAGAGCAGGTGAAGCCCGTGACGAGCTCCCCGCTCGCGATCTTGAGTTCGACGTGGTGGTGGTTCTCGGTGGTGTTCATGATGCTTGCCTTTCTGCGCGGTCACGCATGTTCTGTTCTCTGACTTCGGTCTCGTACTTCCGCAGCCACGCCCTCGCGGTCGGCTCGGAGATACCCAGCTGGCGGGCGATCTCGGTCCACGAGACGTTGAAGCGGCGCCCCGCGCTGATCTCCTCGCCTGCAGTGGTCGTGTACCCGCTGCGGAAGCTGGGGCCCTTGCGGCGTCCGCCGTGCTTCGGCGGTGCGAGCACCTGGCCGATGCGCTCGGCGAGCGTGATGCCGCGGGCATGCGCTTCGGCGTACAGGCGGCGGTAGTCCTCGAGCGGGACGTTCACCTTCACGGGCAGGTAACCGTCCATCAGGCGACCTCCGCCCGGTAGTCACAGCGGATGCACGTGCCGTCCGCGATCGTCGTGTGCTTCCCATCAGCGCATCGCGCACCAGGCACGACGGTGAACGGGATCGGCGAGGACTTCTTCTCCGGCCCAGCGAGCGTGTACGCCATGCGGGCATCCCCGCACGCCCGGCAGGCCTTCCCATCGGGGCCGTTGGGCTGATGCTTCTGGCAGAAGGGGGAGCGCGCCTCGCGCGTCCCCTCTACGGATGTAGAGGGGAGGTCGGGTCGGGTCGGGTCGGGTCGGGTCGGGGGTTGCGAACTCACACCGTCACTCACACCGTCTGTCACGCGTGACTCACCCTGTGACCGACCGCGCTTCTCGTCCCGTGACGCACGCGCACGACGCTGACGATCACGCGCCTCCTCACGGCGCTTCTTCACCGTCACCGACGTCTCCTGATACTCCGCCCAGTCGTGGAAGCGCCATCCCTCGCCGTCGACCAGCCACAGCTGCGCCGCGACGAGCTCGGCAGCAGCCTCCACGGTCCCGACGAGCCGGAGCACTGGCCGCGCGATCACCCCATCGGTGAGGTGCTGGCACGAGTACGCGCCCGCCCGCACCCACAGCGTCACCGCCGCGTCCGACAGCATCGCCGTCTTCGGGTGCGACCAGAACCCGTCGTCGACCTTGAACCACGTCATGGTCATGGCCTCCCTTCGCTGACATGTCGCCGCTCAGTCGCGGAGACGAGATAGAACAGTTCGCCGTCGAGGTACTCCACCGGCCTCTCGCGCGACCGCAGCAGGGTCTTCGCGTTCGTGGAGTCCTTCCGCACCCACAGGCCGCGCTCCTCGAGCTCCATGAGCACCAGGGACCCGGCGTCGGCCTTCGCCCCGTTGCAGAGCGTGCACGCCGCGATGAGGTTCGCCGGGTCGTCGAGGACGGTCGAGCCGCCGGAGCCGCGGTTTGCTCGGTGATCCGTCGTCTGCGCCTCACCCGTGCACCCCGGGAGCGCGAGGAGGCAGAAGCCGCCGTCGCGCTCGATCACGGCCTTCTTAATCGCCACGGTCACGGTCATCGCGTCACCTCCCAGATCGTGCGAGCGATGCCCACCGGCCCGGACTCCTGCCGGGGCCGGGAAGGCATGTTCCAGCCGCCACGCGGAGGACGCTGAGCTAGCACGCGGAACCCAGCCGCCCGGAGGGACGCGCCGGTCTCGCCTTCCTGGGTGTACGTGATGAGGCGCTCGTACCCGAGCGCGAACGCCGCGCGCTTGCACGCGCCGTAGAGCATTGAGTTCGCGTTGCGGGTGCCATCGGTCGCGGTGCGCTTCACCTCGAGGGTGTAGCCCCAGTTCGCCTGAATCACGCGCGATGTCGGGCGGCCGAGGATTGCGACGCCGACGAGCACCTCGCCGCTCGCTACTCCGAGGCTGATCTTGTGGCCCTTCGGAGCCTGGTGGTGACGGTGGTGTGCCGTGACAAACTCCTGCGCGTGGCGAAGATCGATAGGGACGATGCGGAGGTCGCTCATCTCTTCGGCTCCTCTCGGTGGCAACGGCACCCGGCAGGGTGCTCGGCGGGCAGGTGGTCCCGGACTGTCGAGTGACCGAGCGGGGTCCAGCAGCAGCGGCGACGACACGGCGAACGCGTCTCGCGCGCCTGGGTCTCCGGCGATGCTCCGGGCGGGAGGTTCTTCACGCCGCCACCGCCAGGAGGAACTCGGCGACGGCGTGACCGAGGTCGCGCGCGGCTGGGGGTGTGACCGCGTTCCCGGCCTGCTTGACCTTGTCGCGCTTCGAACCGAGCAGCAGGTAGTCCGGAGCGAAGCCCATGCCTGCCTGGATCTCGTGCGGTTCGAGCATCCGGAACCCGGCGTCGTCCACGTCGAGACTGATCGGCTCTGGTGCCGGGTGCGTGAAGGTCGGGATCTCCGGCTTCGGCTCTGACCGCTCCCAGCGCCCGTAGAACACGTCCTCTCGGGTGACCGGGCCGTAGTCAGGGACGATCAGAGACTGATGCCCGTGAGTGGTGAGCGTGCGAAGCGGTTCACTCACCGGAGTCGACATCTCTGCGCCACCTTCGTTGTTCCGCATCACGAGTGCGTGGTGGTTGCCCTCAGCACTCACCGTGTCGATCGGGTGGGTGCTCGGTTTCGCGACGCCGTGATTACGCAGCGGCACCAGCAGCCCGGTCTCGTTGCGCGTCGACTGCGTGCGCAGCGGGTCGAGCGCGGACGCCGCGTTCTTCCCCTCGCGCCCCTCGACCGGGATCAGCAGCGACGCGTGCAGCCCGCCGGCGACGATCGACGGCAGCGCCTCCGACACCGGCCGGGAGCGGGAGTCGTCCGCCCCGCTGAGGTGGTTCACGATCAGCGCGTGATTCGCGCCGTCCGCGACGACCGTCGGCAGCGCGTCGTCGAGCGTCTGCGTGCGCGCGCGCTCACGGAACTGCGCGAGGAACGGCGGCGGGACCGCGAGACCGTGCTCGGCGGTTCCCGTCTGGCCCGGGATCGGGGCGTCGAGTCCGCTCACCCGCAGGTAGTTCCCCGGCTTCCCCGACACGGAGTAGTACGTGTTCCCGGCCGCCTTCGCGATGACCGGCGCCCAGTAGCGCTCGATGCCGCGGCGGATCCGCTCGCGCGTCTTCTCCGCGAGAGGCTTCGCCCGGTCACCGATGCGCGGTGCGGGCAGCGACCAGTCGATGATCGACTCGGCCGCGAGCCAGCCCGGCTCGATGACCTTCCAGCACTCGGGGCAGCGGTAGAGGTACTGGGCGCGGTAGCGGCCCCACTGCTCAGCCTTCTTGAACGCCTGCACCGCCTGGACCTCGCCGTGCTCGGGGCAGGCCGCCATCGGCCGCGTCCACTTCCCGACGTTCGGGCCCTGGTGCTGCTTCGTCACGAGGTCCTCGCGCCACATCACGATGTACATGCGGTCGCGGGACTGCGGGGCCGGGAGGCCGCCGATCTGCGCGTGCATGCTGTTCAGCCACACGAACTGCATCCGGTAGCCGAGCGAACGCATCGCCATCTGCCACGCCTCGAACTGATCCCACCGGTACGCGTCCACGACGTTCTCGAGGATGATCGCCATGTACCTGTGGTGCTCGGCGAAGCGAGGGATGTCCCACATCGTCGCCCGGGAGCGGTTCGCGGCTTCGTCTGGGAGCGGGCGGGTGCCGTCGAGCTCGAACAGCGCCTGGTCCTGCTGGCGCTGCCGCTTCACGCCCTTCGCGATCGAGTGGTTCGTGCACTCCGGTGACCCCCACAGCACGTGCGTCTTCGGGAAGTACGCCGGGTTCACCTGCGAGATGTCCGCCTGGGAGTGGTCCGTCTCTGGGTGGTTCACCTGGTGCGACTCGATCGCGAGCGCCCAGTGGTTCGCCGCGATTACGACGCGGTATCCGGCGGCGACGAGGCCAGAGGATGATCCGCCCGCGCCGCAGAACAGATCGGTGACGGTGAGTCCGTTCCACGGGACTTCGGGGTGCTTGTATCCGACGTGCATCAGTCGGTTCCTTCCATGTCGAACAGGGCAGCCTCGTCGGAGCTCGCAGGCGCAGCGACGGGCGAGAAGATGGGGCGGCTGAATTTCCACTCGACGGTGTGCGTCGGGGTCGGTAGGTCGCCGCGGCGGAACGTGTCGAACATGCGCAGAGCGATGTCGATCCACGGGGTAGGGCAGGCCGAGTCGATCGAGAGCATCAGCGCTCGCCCGGTGGTCATGCTCGCCATGCAGTACGGGCCAGGAGCGCCCAGGCCCTTGAACTCGGCATCCCAGAGGTTCGCGTACCGCATCCCCGAATCCGTGACGCCGCTGATGACGACCGGCTGCGCGACGCTCATCGAGTCACCCCCGATAGAGTGCTCGCATGCGAGAGAACACGCCTCCCGAGTTCACCCTGAGCTACCCCGCCGACGAGCAGCCCGAGCCGATCGCCGATCGGCTCGACGAGATCGAGCGGCTGCTGCAGATTCCCCGCGACTACTTCGAGCGATACAACCGTCCGAACCAATCCGACTTCCGAGAGAGCGCGGAGCCCGTGCTGGACGCCATCGACCTTCTCGTCGCCGAGATCCGCGAGATTCGCGACCGCGTCTGAGCGCCGACCACGGCGGTACTTCGCGACGCGGCTGCGGATGCATGCCCGGCAGTCGCGGTTCCCGTCCGGGCGGATGTAGGTGTTCTCGGGCGTGTAGTCGTGCCCGTTGATGCAGGAGACGATCGCGAGTGACCGGCGGCGGGCGTTCTTCGCCCGGGTGACCGGCTCCAGGTGGTTCGGGTTCACGCACAGCGGCTTCCGGCACAGGTGGTCGAGTTCCAGCCCTGCAGGGATGGTGCGGCCGACCGCGAGCCAGACGTGACGGTGCGCGGTCGTGCCCGAGGCCTTCCCGTACCGCTTGTGCACGGGGCCGGTCCACAGCCAGCACGTCTCGGTGATCTGGATGTGGTGCCACGGGACCCGGCGGCGACCGCCGGAGCGCGCCGGGGTGGGGATCTCGACGAGAGTCATCGATTCGCCTCGCTTGTCGTTGCCAGAGGGACGGGCGGATGCCCGCACGAGCAGATGCCATCGGCGGTGATCCGGTCCCAGGCGTGGAGCGGGCACGGATCTACGAGGCCAGCGCCCGGCGCGTGCGCCACGAGCGCCGTGAATCCGTCGTACGGCCCGCCCTTTGCGCGGATCGGCATGTACTCGCCGCACACGATGCAGCGGCCGACACGGTGGTTCACCGCGTGCCAGCTGGAGCGCTTCGCACCGGGGCAGGTGCGCGGTCGGCGGACGAACCGAGGCTCGAAGACGATCCCCGCTGCATGCGTCACCTCGACGACGGGTAGCGCGTGTCCCGCGCCTTGCGCTCGACCCACGCACGTCCCGCACACCGGCACGCTGTCGTCCGGCACGTCTGTCAGGAGCGCGTCGCCGACAGTGAGGTACGAGGCCGAGCACCACACGCCGTAGGAGATACGTCCATTCGCGTATACGGTGCCCGTGCGGGGGACGTGCCAGCGCGACATCTTCTTCGTGCGTCCGAACATCGGAGCTTCGGTGAGCACCGTCGCGCCGTTGCGCTCAGCGATCGTGTACTGCCGTTCGAGTGTGATGCTCATCGCCCGACACCTCCGACCTGCATCGCGTGGCCGTTGACCTTGTTGATGTTCTGGTAGCCCATGAGCTTCGCCTTGAGCGCGTCCTGCAGGCGCTCCGCGTGGTGCAGCTCGGCCTTCGCCTGGTTCAGCGCACGCATGTGGGGGAGCGCCGCGAGGCGCGCCTCGGCGAGGCGGTCGTTGTACAGCTCGCGCTTCGATTCGAACTTCGCGGACTCGAACTGACGGGAGTACTCCTCCTCGGCGTCGTAGCGCTTCCGCTGCAGCTCGTCGAGGACCGGCACAGCGGCCTCGAGCCGGTCGCCGAGGACGCGGATGATGTACTCGACCTCGACGGGGGAGACGGGGCGGTACTCGATGACCTCGCCCGCGGTGTTGTGGATCATCTCAGTCACGAGGAGCCTCCCCGTTCTCGCGCGCTGCAGCGTTGAGCACGGCGCGACGGGCGTTCAACGAGGCGAGCACCTGAGGCGTCTTCCACCCCTCGGCGTCGGCGCGCTGATAGACGGCGGTGAGTTCCTCGATCGACTTGCTGTCATCGATGAGGCGCTTCCACCCCTCCGGCTCGGCCTTCGAGGCCTGGTTGCCGTCGTCATCCTCGTCAGGCGCGACACCGGTCACTGCCGACAGCGCGTAGCGCTTTGCGTAGGTGACGGCGGAGCCAACGGCCTGCGGTGTTGCGGCGCTCGGGTCGGGGAGCGGCCAGGACCCGTCGATGCTTTCGCCTCCGACGTGCTTGAGGCTGTACTCCAGGACGAACCCGGCGGACGTGAGGGTCGGGACGGTGATCCAGGCGAGCCCCTGGCGGGCGAGGGCGGGGAGCACGACGCCGACGACGTCGGCGAGGTCCGCGTAGTTCGACTTAAAGTGGTCGTTCCGCGAGCCCTTCTGGATGCGCGGCAGCTCGTACTGGAACGCCGACAGTGCAGCGGCGAGTGAGGCGTGCGGGGTGGTCTTCTCTTCGGTGGTCATGTCCAGGCTTCCTCTCGCGCCTCGTCGAGGAGGCGCAGAACGTGATTGGCGATCGGGACGATCAGTGCGGTGGCGGCGACGATCTTGGGGTGGTCGCGGTGGAAGACGAGCGTCTGCGGGTCGCGTCGGAGATCCCACGCGACATCGGGTCCCTTGCGGACGAGCTCGCCCCACACCCACTCGGCGTGGGCGGCCTCCGGGACGCAGAACATCTGCCAGGCGAGCTGGCGAATCTCGTACGCGGTTGGCTCGGTGACGACCTTGTTGTGCTTCGTCTTGGTCTCGACGATCACGAACTCGTCACCGACTCGCTTCGTGCCGTCGACAGTGGAGGCGAAGCGCCGGTTCTCGGGGTGATGGATGAACAGGCTGTTCGGCTCGGCGCCGGCATGTGCGAGGAGCGCGGGCTCCCACCGGTGGCCGGATTCCGTGGTCTCGTTCCCCGAGAAGGTGCGCGGCTCGAGGATCTGTCGCACGTACGTCTCGACGGACTCGACCCTCGCGAACTTTCCCGCTGTCGACGAGCCGATGACCTTGTCGTGCACGTTGAGCCACGACTCCCGGTCGTTCGAGTCCGCGAGTGTCCGATCCAGGACAGCGAGGGCACTCACGAGAGGGCCGCCTTGATCTCGGGCTTCACGTTGAGGTAGCCGTCGACTGACTCCGGGTTGTCGAGGATGCCGTGTTCGGTGACCATGACACGCCCGTGCACCTGGAGCTCGTGTGCCGCGAGCGCGATGCGATTCGCGATGCGCTGTTGCTCGACGAGGGCGAGGGTCGCATGCGCCTGTGCTATGAGCGCGTTGTCTCGGACAGTGAATTCGAACTGGCCTTCTGCGGCCTGCTGCTCGTGCGCCCAGTCGATGTGATCCTGAGCCGACCGCGCGTGATCGATTCGCGCTTCCATCAGGCCACCGCCTCGTCTGTGAGGGCACCGTCGCGGACGGTGAACCCGATCTGGCGGGACTCGTCGCGGTCGCGCTCGACGAGGACCGTGTAGCCGCGCTCGTCGGCGACCTCACGGATCGCGGCGAGGGAGTCGGCGTCGAGCAGGTCGCCGTCCTTGACGATGACGAGCTTGAGCTTCGGGTCACCGGCCGTCGCGATCGCGAACGCGACGCGGCGGCGCATGGCGCTGTTGACCTGGCCGAACGGGACGCCGTCGAAGGTGACGCCGTTCTCGTCGATGGACAGGCCCGCGACGGGGAACTCGGCGGCGGCGAGGCCGTCACGCTTCGTCTTCTCGATCGCGTCGAGCGCGTGCTGCGCGCCCTGGTGCTCGTGCTCCGCCGCGGCGAGTTCCGCGGCCGTGCGCTCGCGCGCCTTCCGATCGCGCACGGCCTGGTTGATCGCGTCGAGGCTGCGGAGACGCTCCTGCAGCGGCTCGACGTCGACCGGCTTCGGGATGAGTGCGAGCGCATCGCGGGCGACTTCCTGCTGCTCGCCGACCTGCTCCCGCAGCGCCATGATCTCGTTGTGCTGACGGGTCAGCTCGTCGTACCGCGCCGCGAGAGCGTCGTACCGGGACTGCGCGTCCTCGGCCTGGCGCTGCGCGAGACGGGCGGCGTCGATCGCCTCGAGGATCTCGGCCGACGACACCTCCTCAGCGGGGACGTCGTCGCCGGGCTTCGGCAGACTGGCGAGCGCGCCCTCCAGTCGCTTCACCTCGCGGCCCGCCTCCAGGCGTCGCTGCTCCGCGCCCGCCTTCTCGCGGCCGAGGGTGTCAAGGTCGAACGGGAGGTCGACCTTCTCCAGCAGGGCGTCGCGCTGGCGGCGCTCGTCGAGGTTGAGGAACGCGACCGGGTCGAAGATCGCGCCGCCGAGCAGCGACGCGACGACATCCGAGGGGCGCGAGTACTTCGCGCCGTCGAGCGCCTCGACCTGGAGGGTGCCCGCGGTGCCGTTCTTCGTCCACCGGCGGGAGATCCGCAGCCGCAGGTCCTCGTCCACGTATTCGGCGCGGGCCTCATCCGCGCCCTCGCGGATCGGTTTCGGGGTGAGCTTCGAGCCCTTCGGGTCGAACAGCTCCGTGATCGCGTCGATGAACGACGACTTGCCCGCGCCGTTCCCGTCAGCGATGACGACCAGGCTCCCGGTGGGAGAGAGGTCGATCTGGCGGACGCCCTTGTAGTCCGAGACGGAGAAGCGCTTAGTCATGGTGGTGTGCCTTTCGAGAGTTGGGGTCGGACTCGGCGAACGCGCCGAAGGTCCAGAGGATGAAGACGAACAGCGCCGCGAACGCGGCGACGAGGATGGTGGAAGGCCAGCCGTGCGGGGCGACGAACAGGCCGACGAGGCAGATCACGGCCCAGATAATCGCGACCCAGCGGAGGATCACGACACCCGCTCCGACCACTCGTGACCGCACACATCGCGCGGGCACTGCAGGTCCACGAACACCGGGTCGGGTCCGTCGATCACGAGCGCGCCGACCGTGCGCTGGCAGTTCGGGCAGATCGTCCCGTGGAGCGCGCCCATGAGATCCGGCGCGGGCTCGGTGCGCTGCTCGGCGACCTGCTTCGCAGCACCGAACACGTCGGACTCTTCGGTGACCACCGAGCTCATGCGGCGTCACCACCCGTCGAGAACTGCGCGGCCCTGCGGCGGCGATCCTGAGCGATGAAGAAGTCGCGGAGGGCGGTTCGTCCGTCCATCGCGACCGGGGCATCGGTCCCCACCGTGCCCCGGTCGGACGTGCCGGAAGCCCCAGCCGGCTTCCCGAACCCCATTTCCGGGAGAGGGTGCGCGTCGGCGACGACGCGAGCAGAGAGCGGAGCCGGTTCGACGCCCGGGAGGATCTTGGTGAGCATGCGCTCGTCCTTTCGTCAGGCCGCGGACGGCAGGGAGTTGTTCTGCTCGGCGAGAGCGCGGAGCAGGTAGTCGGCCAGATCGGCCAGACATTCATCACGGGTAGGCATGGCTGCGTCCTTTCGTGGGGAGTGCCGCCGCCCGGACTCGAACCGGGAAGATGCCTGCACACTCGGCGGCTGGTCGGTCCGTTCCTGACGAGTCGTCGGCACGCCTCTACGTGCCTCGTCGTCGTGTGCTGACTCACCCCGCGATTGCATGAGGGAGGGTGAACGCATAGCTACCGGCCAAAGTTGTTGGCTCCGCTCATCCGGTTGCGTTCCTTGGGGGCGGCCTCTCCGCTGCCTGCGGCCCGTCCATTCGTCCCAGTTCGACCCTGCGTCGCGTCCCGCCCCCTGTGGCGTGGGGGAGGCGTATCTTCGCCGGTGAGCGGTGTTGAGTTGTCAGAAGTGCGAGCGCCCGAAGGCGCGACGAATAGCGCCCCTGATCGCTCGGGGCTGGATGGACGTGTGCCTGACCGCTACGCGGCCGACATCTCCGGTTCCGCACGTGGCTTGCGGGTCGGGTTCGCGATGTACTCGCTGAGAGCACCGATGGTGTTCGCGACGTACTTCACGGACACGTTCGCGGCCTTCCCGTTCTCCACCGTGGAGAGGTAGCCCGCCGATCGCCCCGTGAGCTCCGCTGCTTCCGCGAGCGTGAGCCCAGCAAGTTCACGAACGGCACGGATGCTCTGACCCGCTGTGACTGCCGCTTCGTTCTGCATGAGTAAGAATTTATCAGAGTTACCCACAACGTGGGGGAAGTTTCTCAGAAATTACCCCAGAAACTTCGCGAAATGGGGAACACCTGTTAACGTTGTCCCCATGAACACACGTGACCGTGGGGAACTTCCGATCTCCGGGCCGATTGACGTTGATGCGCTGACAGCAGAAGGCCGAGCGCAGCTAGGCCCGCTCATCGAAGCGCGTCGCAAGTCGCGCGGCATGACACAGCTCGAACTCGCCGTCGCGGCGGGCGTGGACCGGAAGACCCTCGGCACGATCGAGAGCGGCAAGCGCGCCGGTCAGGCGGACAAGCTCCGTGCGCTGCTCGAGGCGCTCGAAATCCCGCAACTCGGCGACGTCGACCGCGGTTACGACGACGCGACGCGGTCCTTCATCGCCAGCACGGCGCCGATCTTCGACAGGCTGCCCGCATCGATCAAGGCAGAAGCGCAGCATGACGTCGTCGTGCTGCTCACCGGGAAGCTCGCCCGGTCCGCGAATGTCGACGCCTCCGTGGATGATGTCGAACACCGGGAGCCGCGCACGCTCCACGGCCTGGCCGCCGACGAAGGCCCCATGAAGATGGATCAGCCGGCCGCCGACGAAGACTGACCAGACCGTCCGGGGGGATATCAATGCGGCAACTGCTCGCGCTCGCCAACGAATACGGAGTGCACGTCCACTTCTGGGCTCTGCCTGAGCGGATTCGGGGTCTCTACGATCACGAGGAGCGCAGGATCTACCTGAACCTCCGCCTCACACCGTTCGAGCGGCGGTCGACGCTGGCGCACGAACTCGGCCACGCTCACTACGGCCATGACTGCACGTCTCCGCGCGGCGAGAAGCAGGCGCGTTCTTACGCTGCCGGCCTACTCATCGACCCCGAGGAGTACGAGCGCCTCGAGCGCATCAACCCGGACAAGCACTGGCTCGCGGAAGAGTTCTCCGTGACGCCTCAGATCATCCACGACTACGAGCACCACTTCCTCACTCGCCTCCGCGGCATCACCTACAGTCGCGCACGGATGGGCGTCGGGCAGTGGGCACACAGGAGCGTCCATGCCTAACCTCAGACCTGTCGCGGAGTCGGCCCCCCGACGCGCGGTCGCGATGATCCGCGTCTCCAAAGAGCGCGAGGAGATGCACTCCCCGGAGATGCAGCGAGTCGCGATCGAGAAGTACGCCGACGCGAACAACTTGCAGATCATCGACTGGGTCGAGGGCATCGACGAGTCAGGATCCGACAAGCGTTCCGCCTGGTGGTCACGCCTCGACCAGTCCATCGCGCGGATGGAAGCTCGCGAGTTCGAGCTGATCCTCGTGTGGCGGTTCAGCCGCGTCGGACGCCAGCGCCTCCGGTGGGCAGTCGCGCTCGATCGAGTCGACACTCTCGGCGGCATGATCATCTCCGTACTGGAGCCCGTCGAGTCCGCGACAGCTTCCGGACGGTTCGCGCGCGGCATGCTCGGCGAGATGAACGCGTACCAGGCAGAACTCATCGGCGAGCAGTGGCGCGAGACCCACGAGCGCCGCCGCAGGGCAGGCCTCCCGCACGGCAACCATCGCCGCTTCGGCTACGAGCTCATCGACGGACGATTCGAACCCGATCCGGTCACGGGGCCGATCCTCGCCGAGATCTACCGACGCGCACTCCGCGGCGACGGCACAGGACGAATCACCCGCTGGCTCAACGAGGCCGGCGTGCTCACCACCGCTGGCATGCCCTGGCTCGCAACCAACCTGTATGCGATGCTCGACGGTGGGTTCGGCGCAGGGCTCATCGTGCACCGGCCAAACTGGAAGAACAAGCGGCTCCCGAAGACCGAGTGGATCTTCCACCCCGGCGCTCACGCAGCGGTCATCGAACCTCGGGAATGGGCCGACTACTGGGCGCGCCGCGTCGCCCGCTCCGAGCCGTCTCGGAGCGTCGAGGCACGTCACCTCCTCACCGGCATCATCTACTGCGGCGACTGCGGCGCTCGCATGAACTACAGCGACCGTAGGTACGTATGTACGTTCGCGTCGCGCTCGAAGGGCACGGGTCGGCGAATCGTCACGATCAACGCCGAGATCGCTGAACGCGCGGTCGAAGAGTGGGTGATGTCGCTCGCGAACGATACCGATGCCCTCCTGGCTGCGCGCGCAGCGAGCAACACGCACCGCGTGCGCTCGGTCAACGACGCGGATGCGATCGCACGCCGCATCGCCCGCATCGATGAGCGCATGGCGACGCTCACCATCAGGGCACTCGACGAGACAGCCGGCATCCCGGAAGCGGCGTACCGAGCGGCCGTGCAGAAGCTGGACGCCGAGCGCTCGAGCCTCGCCGAGCGGCAGCAGTCATTCGAGATCGCCAATGCTCGTACTGAGGTCGACGTACGGCAAGTGGCGACCACACTCGCGAACGCGTGGGAATCGCTGGAGACGTTCGCTCGTCGGCAAGCGCTGATGAAAGTCACCTCGGCTGTCCTCGTCCGCATCGGAAAGGGGGCAGATCGGGTGCTGGTCGTGCCGAAGTGGAGTGCGCGGGGTTAGTTATAGCCCGTCAACATCCGAAAGTTCCTGCCCGGGCATCGGACTCTCGATGCGCTCGCCGCGCAGGGGGCGCTCCCCGTCGATCTCGCGAGATTCCTCGGCGATGAGATGCGTGCGGGGCGGAGTGTGATCGTCTCCGGGGCGACGCATGCGGGCAAGACCACGATGCTCGGCGCCCTCCTGGCCGCCTGCGCCGATCTGCAGCGCATCGTCACGGTCGAGGAGACCTTCGAGCTCTCGGTCGACGGACCCGATCTCGTCGCGCTGCAGGGGCGCCAGGCGAGTCTGGAGGGCTCCGGTGAGATCACCCTCCGCAGGCTCGTGAAGGAAGCCCTCCGCATGCGTCCCGATCGGCTGGTCGTCGGAGAGGTGCGCGATGCCGAGGCGCTCGACCTGGTGCTGGCGCTCAACACCGGGGTGCCGGGAGCGGCGACCGTGCACGCGAACTCCGCCGACGATGCACTCGACAAGCTCACGATGCTGCCTCTCCTGGCCGGGCGGAACATCGACCGCTCCTTCATCGTGCCGGCGCTCGCCGCGTCCGTCGATCTCGTGGTGCACTGCGTGCGCGATCCGGAGGGCGGACGACGGGTACGCGAAGTCATCGCCCCGACCGGTGAGATCGCCGACGGACGGATCGCCACCCGCGTCATCTACTCGGACCCCGGGCGCGGCACCGCTCTGCGTACCCCGGGGCGCGACTCGTGACGCTGTTCCTCGGCGCCCTCCTGGCCGCAGGAGCGCTGCTGTGCCTTTCGCCGTGGCTGTGGCCGCCGGGCGCGCCGAAGAGCACGACGCCCCGTCGGGGGCATCTCACTCGGCTCGTCGCGGAGGCGGGGATCGGCGCGCTGACGCCGCGAGCGGTGCTCACGGGCATGATCGCGGCGGCGCTCGCCGCGGCGGCTGCCGCCTGGCTCATCTCCGGTCTTCCGGTTCTGGCGCTCCTCGCCGGGCTCGCAGCGGGCTCGGCGCCGATCGGGTACCTGCGAGGGCGTCGACTGCGTCTGCGCCGTCTTCGCCGCCAGCTCTGGCCGGACGTATGCGATCTGCTCATCGCGTCGATCCGCGTCGGTCTGTCCCTCCCCGATGCGGTCGGAGCGCTGGAGGACTCCGCGCCGGCGATGCTGCGACCGGCGTTCGCGGTGTTCGCGCACGATGTGCGGGCGACGGGGCGGTTCGAGACGAGCCTCGATCGCCTCAAGGACACGCTCGCCGACCCCATCGGGGACCGCATCATCGAGACCCTGCGCATGGCCCGGCAGGTGGGTGGTACCGAGCTGACGGGCGTGCTCCGCGCGCTCGCCGCCTCTGTCCGTGCCGATGCCGCGCTCCGCGGCGAGGTCGAGGCGCGCCAGTCATGGATCCGCGGGGCCGCCGTGCTCGGCGCGGTGGCGCCATGGGTGATCCTCGGCCTGCTGGTGATGCGGCCCGAGGGCGCCGAGGCCTACGGCACGCCCGAGGGTGTGCTGGTGATCTGTCTTGGAGCCGCCGTGTCGACCGTCGCCTTCCGCGTGATGGTCCGGATCGGACGCCTGCCCGAGCCTCGTCGGTGGTTCGGATGAACGTCGGGTCGTCGATCGCGATCGCCGCACTGCTGGGTGGGATGTTCGGACTCGGCATCCTGGGCATCCTCTCGGTCGTGCCGCGCTGGGGTGCCGCGTCCCTGGCCGTGCGGATCGCTCCGTACGTGCGCGACGTCGTGGACGATGCCGACCTTCCACTCTCGGCGCTCCCGTCGATCGCCCTGCTCCCCACGGGGAGGCGCTCACCCTGGCAGCATCTCCTCGTTCTCTTCGAGAGGGTGCTCGGCGGGGGAGAAGCGCTCGCTCGTCGCATCGCGCAGTCGGGCGCGCGTGTCACTCCCTCGGGATTCCGGGCTCGCCAGCTCGGATGGATCGTCGGGGGGATCGGCGGCGGCGCGCTGGTGATCGTCGTCCTCGTGCTCACCGGCCGCATGACCGCCCCCGTGGCCATCCTTCCGCTCCTCTGCGGAGGCGCAGCCGGAGCCCTCTACGACATGCAGTTGTCCACTCGGGTCAAGGCGCGACGCACCCGCCTGACCGACGAGCTTCCGACGACGCTCGAGTTCCTCGCCCTCTGCCTGTCCGCCGGCGAGGGATTCCTCGACGCTCTTCGGCGGGTGTCATCGGTCGGATCCGGCGAGCTCACCGGCGAGTTCCGGCAGGTCGTCCTCGCGGTCGGCACCGGGTCCCCGCTGGCGGAGGCGCTGAGCGAGACCGCCGCACGACTCCAGCTGCCGGGCCTCTCGCGCGCGATCGATCAGGTGATCGCCGCACTCGAGCACGGCGCACCCCTCGCCGCCGTCCTGCAGGCGCAGGCGGGCGACGCCCGCGAGGACGCCAAGCGGATCCTCATCGAGCAGGCCGGGCGAAAGGAGATCCTCATGCTCCTGCCGCTCGTCTTCCTGATCCTGCCCCTGTCGGTCTTCTTCGCGATCTACCCCGGACTCTTCATCCTCCGGCTCGGCATCGGCTGAGCTCCCACGAAAGGAAACCCATGAACCCGATCCTTCCCCTCCGCGTCCGCGCGACCCGGTGGATGCGCGCGCTCGCGCACGATGACCGCGGCGATGTGCCCGGCTGGGTGCTCGTGACGCTCATGACCGCCGGCCTCGTCGTGCTCATCTGGGCGGTCGCCGGTCCGGCGCTGTCGGATCTGTTCGAGCAGGCGATCCAGCGGGTCTCCGGGATCCAGTGAGATCGTCCGGGATCCGCGACGATGAGCGGGGATCGAGCCCCGTCGAGTTCGTTCTCGTCGGCACGCTCCTCACCGCGCTCACACTCGCCGTGATCCAGCTCGGTGTCGCCGTCTACGTCCGCAACGTGGTGCACGATGCAGCGGTCGAGGGCGCGTACCATGCGGCGCTCGCCGACACCACGCTCGAGGAGGGCGCCGAGCGGGCGCGCGAGGTGATCGAGCGCGCGGTCGGGGCCCCGTATGCCGAGGACATCGCCGTCGGCGTCACCGACCTCGGCGACCGCGATCGCGTCGATGTGCGCATCCGCACGACGTTCCCACTGGTCGGCCTGATCGGCATCCCCGCCGCCTGGGAGGTGACCGCGCATGCTCCGATGGAGAGCCTGGGGGAGGAATGACGACGGTTCCGCCGCGCTGGAGTTCATCACGGTCGGGGTGATCCTGCTGGTGCCGTTCGCCTACCTCGTGATCCTCCTGGGCGCGATCCAGGAGCAGTCCTTGGGGGCGGAGGCCGCTGCGAGACACATCGCCCGGACCATCGCGCTGTCGACTGGCCCGGAATCCGCGGCGCTCGCGGCGGACGACGTGCTCACCGCGGTCGTCGACGAGTACGGGATGGATGCCGAGGCCACCGACGTCGCTCTCTCCTGCGTGCCCGAAGGCACCGAGTGCCCCACAGGCGGCGCGACGCTCCGCGTGACGGTCACCACGGTCGTGCGGATGCCGTTCGTGCCGGAGATGCTCGGACTCGACAGCGCCCTCGCCGTTCCTCTGGAGGCCACCTCCGTGCAGAAGGTCGGTCGCGGTTGGGGGAGCGGATGATGCGGCGTCGTACGAGCGAGGCCGAGGAGGGCAGCATCCTACTCCTGACCCTGGGCTACGTGCTCCTCGCGCTCGCGATCGTGCTGGTCTGCGTGTGCGCCACCGACCTGTACCTCGCGCAGAAACGTCTCGACGCGCTGGCCGATTCGGCGGCGGCAGCGGCAGCGGACGGGTTCACACTCGTCGCCGATGACCACGGCGTCCGTGCCGAGCTCGACGACGGCGACATGCGGGAGCAGGCGCTCGAGGTCATCGACGCGATCGAGGGAGATGCCGCCCTCGTCGACGCCTGGACACCCGACGGTGTCTCGGTGCGGGTGACGGTGACGGCACCCTGGCATCCGCCGGTGTTCTCGCCCTTCGTGCCCGACGGCGTCGTGCTCGAAGCGACCGCGACGAGCCGCACCGCGCTGCGATGAGCGACCGTCAGCCGGGAGGCGGCACCGGGTCGTCATCCCGAACCCTCGGGACGAACCGGGGGATCCACCGGACGAACCCCACGGCACCGAGCAGACCGATCACCCCGATCGCAGCGGCTGCGACCGGAAGGGACGCGATCGCCGTGATCGCCGACACCAGAAGCGGAGCGATCGCCCCACCGGCATCCGTCAGCGTCCGCCAGGATCCGAGGAAGGCCGCGGGTTCGCGCTTCGGCGCGACATCGGCGCCCAACGTGAGCAGGATGCCGCTGGACAGGCCGTTGCCCACACCGAGCACCGCGGCGAACATCCCGAACCACAGCACCGGTGCCTCGACGTCGTGCGACAGCGAGAGGGCGACGAAGCCCGCTCCCATCAGGATCATCGCCGGCATCGCCGCCCACATCCGGCCGAACCGGTCCATGACCTGCCCGCTCGCGTAGAACAGCGCGAAGTCGATCGCGCCCGAGATCCCGACGACCAGTGCGATCGTCTGCGCATCGAGGCCCAGCGAGAGGCCCCAGAGCGGCAGCACGACCTGGCGGGCCGAACGCACGGCCGAAAGCGACGCCGCGGCGAGGCCGAGCCGGCTGAGCACCGTGCGCTGCTGCCACATCGTGCGGAAGATCCCGATCCGCTCGAAGGTGGGGATCGCTCCGCTGACCACCTCGCCCGAGTCCTCGGCCGTGCCGATGCGGATGGGGGAGGTCACAGCGGGCGGGATCGTCTTCTCCGGATCGGGGCCGAAGAGTACGAGCAGCACCATCACCGTGAGGCATCCGAGGAAGAACCAGATCGCGGCGGTCTCGGTGGCGAACAGTTCCAGCAGACCCGCCGCGACGAACGGCCCGATGAAGATCCCCAGGCGAAAGCTGCCGCCCAGCAACGACAGCGCACGAGCGCGGAACTCGATGGGCACCCGCGTGGTCATGAAGGCGTGACGCGCGAGCCCGAAGGCGGCGGCGCAGAAACCGAGGACGAAGACGGATGCCGCCAGCACGCCGATCGACGGGGCGAAGACCATCCCGACCGCCGAGAGCATGGCGATCGCGCCGGCGATGACCATCGTGAACCGCTCGCCGATACGCGCGACCGCCCATCCGGCGGGCAGATTGCCGCAGAGCTGACCGACGACCAGCGCCGAGGCGACCAGCGCGGCGAACGCGACGTCGGCGCCCATCGATGCGGCGATGACGGGGATCAGCGGGATCACCGCGCCCTCGCCGAGCGAGAACAGCAAGGTCGGGAGATACACCATCGGCCCGAATCGTCGGAGGACCGTGGATGCACTGCTCACCGTTCGAGGCTACTCCCGCGGCGACGACAGGATAGGCTCGGTGATCATGCTCGAACTCGATCTCTCCGCCGACATCCAGGCACTCAGGCACACCTTCGGCGACATCAGCGAGGTCGTCGATGTCGCACGGCTCCGTGACGAGATCGCGCGGCTCAGCGAAGAAGCCGGTGCCCCCGACCTCTGGGACGACACCGAGAACGCGCAGAAGGTCACCAGCGCGCTGAGCCACCGCCAGTCCGAGCTCGCCCGCGTCACCGGCATCGCCCAGCGCCTCGACGACCTCGAAGTGCTCGTCGACCTGGCCAACGAGATGGGTGACGAGGACTCCGCGCAGGAGGCTCGCACCGAACTCGCAGCCCTCACCGAGATGATCAACCAGCTCGAGGTGCAGACGCTGCTCGACGGCGAATACGACGAGCGCTCCGCGATCGTGACGATCCGCTCCGGCGCGGGTGGCGACGACGCGACCGACTTCGCCGAGATGCTCATGCGCATGTACCTGCGCTGGGCCGAGCGGCACAAGTACCCCGTGAAGGTCATGGACACCTCCTACGCCGAGGGCGCGGGCATCAAATCGGCCACGTTCGAGATCGACGCGCCGTACGCGTTCGGCACGGTGTCGGTCGAGGCAGGCACCCACCGCCTGGCGCGCATCAGCCCCTTCGGTTCGGCCGACAAGCGTCAGACGTCGTTCGCCGCGGTCGAGGTCATCCCGCTCATGGAGGAGGCGACCGAGGTCGACATCCCCGAGAACGACATCCGCGTCGACGTCTTCCGCTCGTCCGGTCCCGGCGGCCAGTCGGTCAACACCACCGACTCCGCCGTGCGACTGACCCACCTTCCGACCGGCATCGTCGTGTCGATGCAGAACGAGAAGTCGCAGATCCAGAACCGCGCCGCAGCCATGCGCGTGCTGCAGACCCGCCTCCTCCTGCTGCAAAAGGAGCAGGAAGCAGCGAAGAAGAAGGAACTCGCGGGCAACATCACCGCCAGCTGGGGCGACCAGATGCGTTCGTACTTCCTCTACGGTCAGCAGCTCGTGAAGGATCTTCGCACCGGATACGAGTCGGGCAACCCGATGGCGGTCTTCGACGGCGACCTCGACGGCTTCATCTCCGCCGGCATCCGTTGGCGCAAGCGTCCCGAAGAGGACTGATCGCGAGCGCGCCGCGCGCATTTCAGCGGGCGGCGCCCTCGAGAGTTCCGGTCACGGTGCTGCCGTCGTAGTCGTAGATCAGGCACTGCATCGTGCGGTCTCCGCCAGCCCATGATGTCTCCGTCGGCGTGAGCCACCAGTAGTTCAGCTCGGATTCCTCATAGGCGATGCCGGCGAACTCCTCGAACTGCGGCTCGCACTCGCGGATCGCCGCCTCCGTGAGTGCGTCCTCGCCGGGGAACTCTCCGTCCGGTAGATCGAACTCGTAGTAGATCTCGTCGATGTGCGGACCGTCGCACGGCACGATCGTCACCTCGAAGAACTCTTCGCCGTCCAGCTCCTCGGGGAGGCAGTCGCCCACCTCCAGGTCGCTGGCGTAGATCACCTCGCCGCCGGGAACGTCGTCCGCGCTCCCTGACGCGGAGAACGAACCCACGAGGACGAACGAGAGCACGGCCGCGAGAAGCGCCCCGAGCACGGCGACCGCCAGCCCGGCGATTCCCGCCCACTTGCGGGCGTGGAGGAACAGAGACACGAGCGACAGGACGAATCCCGCGCCGAGGAGCAGCCATCCGATGAGCGGGATCTGCGGGATGCAGGCCACGATCGTTCCGAGTGCCGCGGCGATGAGGCCGGCGAGCCCGACGGCCGGGAACGGCGCGGGAGAGGCACCGGGGAGTGCGTAGCCGTCGTACGGCGCCGGCATCCCCGGGGCGGACGGATACGGCGAGAACTGCGGAGAGGGCGAGTACTGCGGTGCGGATGGATACTGCGGGTAGGTCGCTGCAGAGGGGTACTGCGGCGCCGACGGATATGCAGGTGCCGAGGGGTGCTGCGGCGCGACGATCGGCGATGCCCCCGGCGGTGCGGTGGGCACCGGCGGGGCGAGGGGCGGCGTGTACGGCGGTACGAACGGTGCGGGCTCAGGAGACACGAGCGCGGGGGCGGCGGAGGCGGCGACGTGCGCCGTCCATCCCGATCCGTCCCACCAGCGCTTCTGCCCGGATCCGTCGTCGTACCAGCCTGCGGGAGTCGACACCTCGGTGGTGCTCTTCGTCTCGGCGCTCCGCGGTCAGCGGGCGCTGGCCTCGACGGTCACTTCCGCGACATCCTGCATCAGTTCGTCGGTGATGACGATCGTGTAGGAGTCGCTCTGCGCGACATCGAACGACAGCGTGCCCTGCGCGGTCTCGCCCGGGGCAAGCTGGGCGGACTCGAGAGTGGCGTCGCCGAAGTAGTCGTAGGTGCCCTCGTTGCCGTCGGCATCGATCACCGTGAAGTAGAGCGGGTTGACGGAGGTGTCGCCGCTGATGGCCTCCCACGTGAGCTCGACCGAGAGATATCCGCCGTTCTCGGCCTCGAAGCTGGAGCCGTTGGAGGTGCCCCAGGACGCGGCGGTGATGGTGACCTCGCTCTCGCCCGAGTACTGGTTCACCGTGACGGGAGAGCCCATCGTGCCCTCCACGATCTCGCCGGAGTCCTCTCCGCCGTCGGTGCCGATCGAGGGCACGGGCGGGGGCGAGTACGACTCCGCGCTGTCGATGGCGATCTGGGCGATGCCGAACGTGAAGAACACGATCGCCATGATGCCGCCGACGATGCCGCCGAGGACGGACACTCCGATTCCCGTGATTCCCGGCCACTTCTTGCCCTTGAGGAAGAGCGACACGATCGAGACCACGAGTCCGGCGAAGAGGAGGATCCAGCCGAAGACCGCGGTCAGCAGGAAGCAGACGAGGATCGTTCCCAGCACGGCGAGACCGAGTCCGACCAGGCCGAGCACCGAGATCGGGCGGGGCTCGGCGGCGGGGGATCCGGGGTACGGGGTGTACCCGCCGGGGGCGCCGCCGTAGGGAGCGCTGCCGGGGTATGCGCCCGTCGGAGCGACGCCGTAGGCCGGAGCGCCTCCGGGGGCGGTGGTCGGATAGCCGGGTGCTGCGTAGGCCGGCGCTGCGTAAGCGGGTGCCTCGGGAGCGACGTACGCGGGCGCCTCGGGAGCCACGTAGGCCGGGGCTTCGGGGGCGACGTAGGCCGGGGCTTCGGGGGCGACGTATGCGGGTGCTTCGGGGTCTACGTCGGATGCCGGCGCCTCGGCTGCGGCATCTGCATGTGCCGACGGCTCGTTCTCTTCGGCGACCGCGATGGTCGCGTCCACCTCGGCCTCGGTCGGGACGACGGGGAGCGGCTCCTCGGCGACCTGCGCGGTCGGCTGCTCGGAGACGGTGGTCGTCTCGGGAGCGCTCGCTTCGGGAGCCGTCGCCTCGGGAGCGAAGTGCTCGGTCCACTGCTCGCCGTCCCACCAGCGCTGACGCCCGGAACCGTCGTCGTACCAGCCTGCAGGTGTCGTCATGGCATCCCCCTCGGATCTCACGTCCGCGTGGATGGCGCGGACTGCCACTTCATGTATAGCAGTGGCTCGTGACATCGACGGAGACGGATGTCGAACGACGCCTTCTCGCACGTCCGGCCCGCGCGGGGTGTCGCGCGCGGCGCGGGAGGGGAGCGCGCTTAGGCTCGTACCGCCATGATTCGGTTCGAGAACGTCACGAAACGCTACCGCGGGACGTCCAAGCCCGCCCTCTCCGGAGTCGACTTCGAGGTGCAGCGCGGGGAGTTCGTCTTCCTCGTGGGTGCCTCGGGTTCCGGGAAGTCGTCCTGCCTGCGGCTCATCCTGCGCGAGGACGTGCCCACCACGGGCCGCGTCGCGGTGATGGGGCGCGACCTCCGTTCGCTCGCGAACCGCAAGGTGCCGTACTTCCGACGCCACATCGGCTCGGTGTTCCAGGACTTCCGCCTGCTTCCGTCGAAGACGGTGTACCAGAACGTCGCCTTCACCCTCCAGGTGACCGGTTCGTCGCGGGGCTTCATCCAGCAGGCCGTTCCCGAGGCGTTGGCGCTGGTCGGTCTCGACGGCAAGCAGAAGCGCATGCCGCATGAGCTCTCGGGCGGTGAGCAGCAGCGCGTCGCGATCGCGCGCGCTCTCGTCAATCGCCCCCAGGTGCTGCTCGCCGATGAGCCGACGGGAAACCTCGACCCTGCCACCTCCGTGGACATCATGCAGCTCCTCGCACGTATCAACGCGGGCGGAACGACCGTGCTCATGGCCACGCACGAGGCCGGTTTCGTCGATCAGATGAAGCGCCGCGTGATCGAGCTCCGCGACGGCGTGATGGTGCGCGACGAGGTGCACGGCGGTTACGGCGACACCTCCAACATCCCGCGTCTCGTTCCCGAGGAGGTGCGCGGCGCCGCCGCCGCGGCTGCGCTCACGGCGGTGCAGGAGGTGCAGCGCCAGACGTCTGATCTGTCGATCGTACGGGCCGCACTGACCGAGGAGCTCAGCGCGCAGCGCAAGGCCGCGGCATCCGCTCCGACACCCGCCTCCCCGGCGCCCGTGCCGACTCCCACCGCCGCGGCAGCCGCTCCGGCTCCGGGCCAGGTCCCCGCCGCGGCTCCCGCGGAACCCGCCGCCGATGAGGCTGCGCGCGCCGAAGCCGACGCCGCGCCGACGTCTCCCTCCACCGGTCCGCGCACGCATCCGATCGTCCTTCCCGAGGTCGACGTCGCCGAGCTCGGCGTCGCCGACAGACTCGGCCTCTCCAGCGGCGACGACGAGGAAGTGGGTCCGACCTCATGAGAATCGGACTGATCCTCACCGAGGCCCTGCTGGGCCTGCGCCGGAACATCTCGATGGTGATCTCGGTCGTGCTCGTGACGTTCGTCTCGCTCACCTTCGTGGGCGCGGCGATCCTGATGCAGTCGCAGATCGGCGTCATGCGCGGCTACTGGAGCGAACGCGCCCAGGTCGCCGTGTACATGTGCTCGGCCGTGTCGGAGTCCGACACCTGCGTAGACGGGGCTGCGAGCGAAGAGCAGGTCGCCTCGGTGCGCGCCCAGCTCGAGGGCGACGCGCTCGCGCCGCTCATCAGCTCGATGACCTTCGACACGAAGGAAGACACCTACGCCAAGCTCGTCGAGCAGGTGGGCGAGGAGCAGGCGAGCGTGATCACCCCGGACCAGGCGTTCGAGGTCTTCTTCGTGACGATGAAGGATCCGGGGCAGTCCCAGGTGCTCTCCGAAGCCTTCAGCGGTCAGACCGGCGTCGAGCAGGTCAAGGATCAGCTGCAATATCTCGAACCGCTGTTCTCGGCGCTCACGGTCGCCACGTACGTGGCTGTCGGGATCGCCGTGCTCATGCTCATCGCTGCGACGCTGCTCATCGCCACGACCATCCGATTGTCGGCCTACGCGCGGCGCAAGGAGATCGGGATCATGCGCCTGGTGGGCGCGTCGAACCGCTTCATCCAGACGCCGTTCGTGCTCGAAGGCGTCTTCGCCGCCCTGCTGGGATCGGCGCTCGCGAGTGCGGCGATCCTCGCGGGCGTGCACTTCGGTGTGAACGGCTACCTGCGGGGACGCGTGCCCTTCATCACGACCTGGATCGGAATGCAGGATGCCGCGTGGGTCGTGCCGGTGCTGATCGGCATCGGCGTCGTGCTCGCCGCACTCTCGGCGGGCTTCGCGATCCGGCGCTGGTTGCGCACCTGACCATCTCGGCCGGGTCGGAAGTGGCTCGGAGGCACGTGACGCAGGTATGCTGAAAGGCTGTTGTGCGAGCGCACGACACGGATCAGGAGAGCATCATGCCCAGGGAACGCGGGGAGAAGGTCATCGCGACCAATCGTCGCGCACGTCACGACTACAACATCGAGAAGTCGTACGAGGCGGGGATGGTGCTCACCGGCACCGAAGTCAAGTCACTGCGCCAGGGGCGTGCGAACCTCTCTGACGGTTACGCGTTCGTCAAGGGCAACGAGGTCTTCCTCGACTCCGTGCACATCCCCGAGTACTCGCAGGGGCACTGGACGAACCATTCGGCCAAGCGCATCCGCAAGCTGCTGCTGCACCGCGAGGAGATCGTGAAGATCGCCCACGCGGTCTCCGCGGGCGGTTACACGCTGATCCCGCTCAAGCTGTACTTCTCCGACGGTCGCGCCAAGGTCGAGATCGCACTCGCCAAGGGAAAGCGCGAGTACGACAAACGCCAGACGCTCCGAGAGCGTCAGGACACGCGCGAAGCGGAACGCGCGATGCGACTGCGCAACCGCGTCGGCGAATAGCCGCAGGTCACGGCGACGGCGTGAAGCCGAAGGCCCGACCGAGGAACGCGAGTTCGCGTTCGAGGGCATCGACGACCGTCTCCGCGCGCCGGAAGCCGTGCCCCTCCCCGGGGTAGAGCACGTACTCGTGATCGACGCCCCGTCGGGTGAGCGCATCGCGGATCGCCTCGGACTGCGACGGAGGCACCACGATGTCATCGGCTCCCTGGAGCAGGAGCACCGGAACGTCGATCCGGTCGGCGTGCGTCAGGGGCGAGCGTTCGATGTACAGCTCCTCGGATGCCGGGAGCGGACCGACGAGGCCGTCGATGTAGTGCTTCTCGAAGTCGTGGGAGTCGGCGACGAGCATCCTCAGGTCGGAGACGCCGTAGCGCGAGATGCCCGCCGCGAACGCGCCCCCGCGCACGAGCGCGGAGAGGACCGTCCAACCACCGGCCGAGCCTCCGCGGATCGCGATGCGCGTCGGGTCCGCGAGGCCCGCCGCCGCGAGGCCGTGCCCCGCAGCGATGACGTCGTCGACGTCGACGATGCCCCACTGGCGGTCGAGCCGCTCGCGATAGGCGCGTCCATAGCCGGTCGACCCGCCGTAGTTCACGTCGAGCACCCCGATCCCGCGGCTCGTGTAGAACGCGAGCGCCGCCGAGGTCGCCCCGGTCACGTGAGCGGTCGGGCCGCCGTGCACCAGCACGAGGTACGGCGGGAGTTCGTCGGCAGATGCCGCAGCACCCGGGTTCGCGGGCGGATACGCGTAGGCGTGCACCGGGCCGTGACGGCCGTCGAAGGTGAGAGCGAGGGGCGGCGGCATCCACGCGGGATCGACGGCCTCGCCTCCGCGGACCGCGACGACGGCACCCGTGTCGAGATCGGCGCACCACACCCCGGAGGTGACGCCCGATCCGTTCCCCGAGAGCAGGACGAGCGAGCCGACGACGTCATCGATGCTCACGTGCCCGTCGCACGGCACCTCGACGCGTCGCTCGGAACCGTCGCCGGAGAGGACGACGATCTCGTCGCGGCCGTTCGTGCGCACGGCCACGAGGCGCCCGTCATCGAGAGGCTGGAACCAGCGATTGCCGAGCACCCACAGTCCGTAGCCGGTGTCGGCGTCGGCGGAGGTGAGAGGGGCCGGCGCGGCCGTGGGCGCGATCCCGTCGACGGTGACACGGTGCACGGCCCAGCGCCCGTCGCGGTCGTCCGCGAAGAGGAGTTCGTTCTCGGATATCCACTCCGGCTGCAGGGCCGCACGCGTGGACACCGAGCCCGTCTCGCCGGAGCGCAGGTCACGCAGACGCAGGTGCGCTTCGTCCCACGGCATCCGCTCGCCCGACCATTCGACCCAGGCCAGTCTCGTGCCGTCGGGGGAGAGGGAGGGATGGGCGTAGAAGGCGCCGCTCTCGGTGTGCACGATGACGGCGGACGGGGACTCCGCGGCAGACCCGTCGGTCGGGATCTCGACGATCGCCCGACGGTGCTCGGTCGAGGTCAGGTCCTCGCGGACGGCGAGAAGGCGGCTGTCCTGCACGCGCAGCCCGCCGTGGGCGGGGCCCAGGGGAGTGAGAGCGACAGGCTCCGTGCCGCGACCGAGCCGGTAGACGCGCTGATCGTCGGCCTGGACGAAGAAGAGGGTGCCATCGGCGTCCGCCGTCCATGCTCCACCGCCGTACTCGTGCACGCGCGATCGAGCGCTCCAGGGGGCCGGGAGCACCTCATGTCCGAGCGATGAGCGCACCGTCATGCGACCGCCCTCTGCGGGCACGGACTCCGCCCACCAGATCTCCTCGCCGACGAATCGTGCTCCGTCGAGGCGCGGGGAGGCCGCGGCGACGGATGCCGGGGTGAAGGGCGAGGACCAGGAACCGTACGGTGACGACATGCTTCGAGCCTATGCGTCGACGCGAGCGCGCCGGGCCCGGGTGTGCGTCAGACCGCGCGGAGGACGGCGACGACCTTTCCGAGGACGACGGCTTCGTCGCCGAGGATCGGTTCGAACGCCGAGTTGCGCGGAAGCAGCCAGGTGTGGCCGTCGCGGCGCCGGAAGGTCTTGACCGTCGCCTCACCGTCGAGCATCGCCGCCACGATCTCGCCGTTCTCGGCCGTGTGCTGGGAGCGGACGACGACCCAGTCGCCGTCGCAGATCGCCGCGTCGATCATGGACTCGCCCGAGACCTTGAGCATGAACAGGTCGCCCTTTCCGACGAGCTGTCGCGGCAGGGGGAAGATCTCCTCGACGTGCTGGTCGGCCGTGATCGGGACGCCGGCGGCGATGCGACCGACGAGGGGCACCAGAGCAGCGTCGCCCACGGGAGTGGCGACATCGGCGGGGTTCTCGGTGCTCGTGCCGGGGAGATCGATCAGGACCTCCATCGCACGCGTCTTGCCGGGATCGCGACGCAGGTAGCCGCTGAGCTCGAGCTGGCCGAGTTGGTGGGTCACGCTCGAGAGCGACTTGAGCCCGACGGCGTCGCCGATCTCGCGCATGCTCGGCGGATACCCCTGCTGGGCGATCGACGCCTGGATCACCTCGAGAATGGCCATCTGCTTGGGGCTCAGACTCTTCCGACGGCGTGTGCGCGGTGCCTCGGGATCGGGGGCGGTGATCTCGCTCATGATGCTCCTTCGGTGCGCGATTCCGGCGTCCTTCTTCGAATGTCGGAGGCCCGTGGTTCGGTGTTGGTATCGAAACCGTATCCGAGAAAAGCGCGGATGTGGAAGATCTGTTCGAGCGTGTCGGTGAAATCGCGGACGTGATTTCGAAGAAAGCTTGACAGATATTCGAATTCGAAGATACCTTCGGAACGTAGCTTCGCACTCGCCCCTCCCGGCCGAGAGGCGGATGCGAACGCTACGCCAACGTGGTCATCGCTCGCGGGTGATGACAGACCTCCGGTTCACCGGAGCAAGGCAGAGGAGAACGACATGAGCAGCATCACCTTCAGCACCGCAGCCGTCCGTCCGGTCCGCCCGGCGACGCGTCTCCGGCTGACGGCGCGCGGTCGTCGTGTGCTGCTTGCTCTGGCTGCGCTTCCTCTCGCAGTCGGCATCGCCTTCGCCGCGCTCAGCGGCGGCAGCGCGCTGGCGACCGGCGAGGGGGCGGGCACGGTGACGTTCGAGACGGTCACCGTGATGCCCGGCGACACGCTGTGGTCGATCGCGGCCGAGGTCTCGCCCGAGTCCGACCCGCGAGAGGTGATCGGCGAGATCACTCGTCTCAACATGCTGCAGGGCGGCGTGCTGCAGATCGGCCAGGAGCTGTCGATCCCTGCGGAGTACGCGAGCTGACTCGTCCGGCCGTCGTCCCCACCGCAAAAGGCGGTAACGCGGAGAGCGGCCCCGGCCGTGCGGCCTAGCATGGAGTGGTGACTTCTTCGCTCGATGATCTCCCTCTCCGCGACGATCTCCGAGGGCTCACCCCGTATGGGGCACCTCAGGCGCCGCTCCCTATCGCTCTGAACGTCAACGAGAACACGCATCCCGTACCGGATGCCGTGGCGAGCGACATCCTCGACGACATCGCGGTCGCGCTCCGCGACGTGAATCGCTACCCCGACCGCGAGTTCACGGCTCTCCGTGAGGGCTTCGCGCAGTACCTCGGTCACGGCCTCGATGCCTCGCAGATCTGGGCGGGCAACGGCTCGAACGAGGTGCTCCAGCACATCCTCCAGGCTTTCGCCGGCCCGGGGCGGACGGTCTTCGGCTTCGCGCCGACGTACTCGATGTACCCCTTGCTGGCGCAGGGGACGGGCGCGCGCTGGGTGGCGGGGGAGCGCCAACCCGACTATACGATCACCCCGGAAGAGGCGGTCGCTCAGATCGAGCAGGTCGATCCCGACGTGGTGCTCCTGTGCTCGCCGAACAATCCGACGGGGACGCCGCTCGGACTCGACGTCATAGAGGCCGTCTATGCCGCCGCGCGCGGTGTGGTCGTGGTCGACGAGGCCTATCAGGAGTTCGCTCCGCACGACGCACCCTCGGCGCTCACGCTGCTGGAGGGACGCCCGCGGCTCGCGGTGTCGCGCACGATGAGCAAGGCCTTCGCCTTCGCCGGAGCGCGGGTGGGATACCTGGCCGCCGATCCCGCGTTCATCGACGCCCTGCGTCTCGTGCGATTGCCGTACCACCTGAGCGCGCTCACCCAGGCGGCGGCGGTCGCCGCGCTGCGCAACTCCGACGTCATGCTGGGCATGGTCGAGGAGATCGTCGCGCAGCGCGATCGCATCACAGCGACGCTCGAGGCGCTCGGATACACGCCTCACGAGTCCTGGTCCAACTTCGTGCTGTTCGGCGGCGTCTCCGATCCGAAGGTCACGTGGCAGCGTCTCTACGAGCAGGGCGTGCTCGTCCGAGACGTCGGGATCCCCGGCCACCTGCGCGTCACCGCGGGCACCGAGGCCGAGACCACGGCGTTCCTCGATGCGCTGGCCTCGATAGAATCGGCCTCATGAGCACCCCCACCCCGGCCCCGCGCACCGCGCGCCGCGTGCGCAGCACGTCGGAGTCCACCGTCGAGCTCGAGCTGAACCTCGATGGCACCGGCGCCAGCCGCATCGACACCTCCGTTCCGTTCTTCGACCACATGCTCACGGCTTTCGCCAAGCACTCGCTCACCGATCTGACGGTGCGGGCTTCGGGCGACACCCACATCGATGCGCACCACACCGTCGAGGACATCTCGATCGTGCTCGGCCAGGCGATCGGTGAGGCGCTCGGCGACAAGGCGGGAATCTCGCGCTACGGCGATGCGCTCGTGCCGCTCGACGAGGCGCTCGCCCAGGCCGTCGTCGACATCTCCGGCCGTCCGTACCTCGTGCACGAGGGCGAGCCCGCGGGCTTCGAGCAGCACCTCATCGGCGGCCACTTCACGGGCTCGCTCGTCCGGCACACCTTCGAGGCGATCGCCTTCAACGCGGCGCTCACCGTTCACGTGCGCGTGCTGGGTGGTCGCGACCCGCACCACATCGCCGAAGCGGAGTACAAGGCCTTCGCGCGCGCTTTCCGGCAGGCCAAGGCGCTCGACCCGCTGGTCGACGGCATCCCGTCGACCAAGGGCGCGCTGTGACCCGCACGCCCCGGGTCGCCGTCTTCGACTACGAGTCCGGCAACGTGCACTCCGCGGTGAAGGCGCTGGTCGCCGCCGGAGCGGACGCCGTCCTCACTCGCGATCGCACCGAGGCGCTCGAAGCCGATGGACTGCTCGTGCCGGGCGTCGGCGCGTTCGCCGCGGTCCGTGACGCCCTGCGGGCGCACGGCGGAGACGACATCATCGATCGTCGGCTCGCGGGTGGACGCCCGGTCATGGGAATCTGCGTCGGGATGCAGGTGCTCTTCGAACGCGGTGTCGAACGCGGGCAGAACACCGAGGGATTGGGGGAGTGGCCGGGAGCGGTCACCGAGCTCAACGCCTCGGTCCTCCCGCACATGGGGTGGAACACGGTATCCCCGGGGCCCGACAGCATCCTGTTCGACGGCATCGAGGACGAACGCTTCTACTTCGTGCACTCGTACGCGGCTCAGACCTGGGAACTCGACGTCATCCCGCCGTTCCCGCAGCCCGTTCTCACCTGGACGACCTACGGTGATCCGTTCCTGGCCGCGGTCGAGAACGGCCCGCTTACCGCGACGCAGTTCCACCCGGAGAAGTCGGGGGACGCGGGCATCCGTCTCCTGCGCAACTGGACCCGGAGCCTCTGAGAGGCGCCGCCCGGCGTCACGCATTTTGAGGCCCGTGCGGCCGCAGAGTACCCTCGAATCTCGTGCCCGCAGCGGGCGCCGAGCCCCCACACCAAGGACGTCATGAACGACTTCGCACAGTCTCCCTCTCTCACGCTGCTCCCCGCGGTCGATGTCGCCGGTGGCAAGGCCGTGCGCCTCACGCGGGGCGAGGCCGGCACGGAGACCAGCTACGGAGATCCGCTGGATGCCGCCGGCGAATGGGTCTCGCAGGGCGCTCAGTGGATCCACCTCGTCGATCTCGATGCGGCGTTCGGCCGCGGGAGCAACGCGCCGATCCTGCGCAAGGTCATCAAGCAGTACCGAGGTGTGAACATCGAACTCTCGGGCGGAATCCGCGACGACGCGACCCTCGAGGCCGCTCTCGAGAGCGGAGCGACCCGGATCAACCTCGGCACGGCTGCGCTGGAGAACCCGGAGTGGGCGGCCGACGTGATCGGCCGTTACGGCGAAGCGATCGCCGTCGGTCTGGACGTCCGCGGCACGACCCTCGCAGCACGTGGGTGGACGAAGGAGGGCGGCGACCTCTGGGAGGTGCTCGACCGCCTGGAGGACGCGGGCTGCAGCCGTTACGTGCTCACCGATGTGACGAAGGACGGCACGCTGCGCGGCCCGAACCTGGAGCTCCTGCGCGAGGTCACCGCCCGTACGCCGAAGCCCGTCGTCGCCTCGGGCGGCATCTCGAGCCTCGACGACATCGCCGCGCTGCGCGAGTTGGTGCCGCTCGGAGTCGAGGGCGCCATCGTGGGCAAGGCCCTGTACGCCGGGGCGTTCACCCTTGCTGAGGCGCTGGATGTCGCCGGCGACTGACGACTCCTGCGGTCACGGCCCGCACGGTCACGGTTCCCACGACCACGCGGGTGCGGCGAACCGTGGCGACTCCGCTGGAGTTCCGTGGGAGGGGCGCAGTTTCGAGGAGAACCAGCACGCCGCCGATGACGGCTCCGCCGATCCCGCCCTGCTCGCCGCGCTGCTGAGTTTCCGCGCGGGTTCCGGTAGCCAGGTGGAGGTCGTGGACGCCTTCCGCCATGCGCGTGTGCTCATCCCGCTCGTCGCCGAGAAGGGCGAGGAGGGTGTCGCCCCGAGCGGACTCGCCGTCGACAAGACGCAGGAGCTCTCGATCGTGACGGTCGCGGCACCGGACGGGCGTCGCGTGCAACCCGTGTTCTCCTCGGTGGCGGCGATGCAGCGATGGGACGCGTCGGCGCGACCCATTCCCGTCGACGCCGTTCGCGCGGCTCTCGCGGCATCCGCCGACGACACCGATCTGATCGTGCTCGACCCGACGTCGGAGACCGAGTTCGTGATCCGCCGCCCCGCGGTGTGGGCGATCGCGCAGGAGCACGCGTGGGAACCGAGCTTCCTCTCGCCCGAGGTGTTCGCCGCCCTGCAGGCGAGCGTCGCGCAGGAGCTCGCGGTGATCGACGTGGCCGTGGCCGCGGGGGATCCGGATGCGCGTCTGCGGGGTCCCGAACTGATCGTGATCCTCGAACTCGTCGACGGACTCGAGCGAGAGGTCCTCGACGCGGTGCTCGCCCGCCTCGCTCAGCGCTGGTCGTCCGACGACCGTATCGCCGTCCTCGCGGACTCCCTCACCGTCAAACTCCGCCGCAGCGCCTGACCGTCGCTGCTTCGCTCACGGCATCGACTGCTTTCGGTTCGACGATGAGTGCGGGCGGAGCGATGCTGCCCGAACGAGCATCGGGAGGGGCCCGCGAAGCGGGAGGGTCCCCGTTCTGCGAGAGAGGGCAGCATCGCGCAGCTCGCCCCCGAGGTCATGCATCCCCGGAGAAACTAGTTGACCGGCCCGGTCCACTTCTCTCCCGGCCCCTTGCCGATCGGGTCGGGGATGACGGAAGCCTCACGGAAGGCGAGCTGGAGCGAGCGCAATCCGTCGCGCAGGGAGCGCGCGTGCATGTCGCTGATCTCGGGGGCACCGGCGGTGATGAGTCCTGCGAGGGAGTTGATGAGCTTGCGCGCCTCGTCGAGGTCGAGCTGATCCTGCGCGTTCGGGTCGTCGGCGAGACCGAGCTTGACGGCGGCCGCGCTCATGAGGTGCACGGCGGCGGTGGTGATGACCTCGACGGCGGGGACGTCGGCGATGTCGCGCGTTGCGGACGACGCGGCCTCCTCCTGCCGTGCCCAGCGCGCTTCGCGCTCGCGGTCAGCCTCGTTGGATGCCTGGTTCGTCACTTCGCCTTGCCTTCTGTTAGACTTTGTCGGGCTCCGGAGCGTCATGCTCCGGCACGAAAGAGGATTCACTTCCCACCCGCGCTTGCCGTTCCAGGCTACCGGGTCTTGCACTCCACCGGATCCGCTCGCAGAGCGGGGCGGTCGTCAGGGTGCGAAGCCGGCTTCTGAAGGCCGGTGGGTGGGGACGATTCTGATTTCGCCCGGAATGCTGACAGCATCCCGGTGGCCGAATCCCATCGTCTAAGGAGTTCCGCATCAGCGATCCCCGCACCAATGAGCGCATCCGCGTCCCCGAGGTCCGCCTCGTCGGCCCCGCGGGTGAGCAGATCGGCGTCGTCCGCATCGAGGCGGCGCTGCGCCTTGCGCAGGAAGCCGACCTCGACCTCGTCGAGGTCGCACCCAACTCGAAGCCGCCCGTGGTCAAGATCATGGACTACGGCAAGTTCAAGTACGAAGCCGCCCAGAAGGAGAAGGAGGCTCGCCGCAACCAGGCGAACACCGTTCTCAAGGAGGTCCGCTTCCGCCTGAAGATCGAGGCGCACGACTACACGACCAAGCTCAAGCGTGCCGAGGGCTTCCTGAAGGCCGGCGACAAGGTCAAGGCCATGATCCTGTTCCGCGGCCGCGAGCAGTCGCGTCCCGAGCAGGGTGTGCGTCTGCTGCGCAAGTTCGCCGAGGACGTCGCGGAGCTCGGAACCGTCGAGTCGAACCCGACGATCGACGGTCGCAACATGGTGATGGTCGTGGCTCCGCTGAAGAGCAAGTCCGAGGCCAAGCAGGAGCAGAACGCCGTTCGCGACGCGCAGCGCGCCGCCAACAAGCAGGCTGCCCGCGAGGCGAAGGCCGAGGCTCCGGCCGAAGCCGCCGCGGAGTGACACCCGCCCCACACACTCCCGCACCGCGGGTTGACACCGTCGCCTGAGAAGGCGCCATACGAAGGAAGAGAAGATGCCGAAGCAGAAGACCCATTCGGGTGCGAAGAAGCGCTTCAAGATCACCGGCAGCGGAAAGCTGAAGAAGCAGCAGGCTGGCATGCGTCACAACCTCGAGCACAAGTCGAGCCGTCGCACCCGTCGCCTCAACCAGGACCAGGTTCTGTCGAAGGCAGACGCCAAGGTCGCGAACAAGCTTCTCGGTCGCTGACGCGCCGAACGCACGATAGGAATACAGGAAAATGGCAAGAGTCAAGCGGGCGGTAAACGCTCACAAGAAGCGCCGGGTCATCCTCGAGCGCGCCTCCGGTTACCGCGGCCAGCGTTCGCGCCTCTACCGGAAGGCCAAGGAGCAGGTCATCCACTCCCTGGTCTACTCGTACCGGGACCGTCGCAAGCGCAAGGGTGACTTCCGTCGCCTCTGGATCCAGCGCATCAACGCTGCGGCACGCCAGAACGGCATCACGTACAACCGCTTCATCCAGGGCCTCGGCCTCGCGGGTGTGACGGTCGACCGTCGTATGCTCGCCGACCTCGCGGTCAACGACGCAGCGACGTTCACGACTCTCGTCGAGACGGCCAAGAAGGCTCTGCCTTCCGACGTCAACGCTCCGAAGTCGGCTGCGTAAGCAGCGATCTCTTCAGAAGGCGCTCTCCTCCGGGAGGGCGCCTTCTGCTTTCTCCGGACGCGCTGTCCACCTGGAGCGCACGCCGGCGTCGAGCGCAGCGGCCACCGCGACGGCGCAGACGTAGACGACCAGATCCCGGGGATCGAATCCCGAACCCAGCACCAGGTGCACGGGTGGGAACGCCTGGCCCAGGGCGTGCGGGATGCCGGTGAGTTGGGCGAACTCGACGGCAGCGCACACGAGGGCGGCCGACACCGCGATCGCGCCGGAGCGCGCACGGGGGAGTGCGCAGGCGATGAGCGCGTAGATCAGCACGGCGTAGAGGGCGTCCCCGGCGATGTCCCCGGCCGGCCCCTCGACGAGACCGTGGACGAGGAGGCCTGCGCCGATGACGCCCGCAGCCGCTGCAGCGCAACCGATCCGTCGGCGTCGCCTCGCTCGCGGGGACGATGGGCTGTCGGTTGTCACGCCCGCACCCTATCGATCGAACCTGGAACTGCGCCTGCGTCAATGGCTCGGCGCGGGGAAGGTGTTCCCTAGACTGTGATCGTGCTGGAGAACCCCCGCTCCCCCCGAGTCCGAGCCGTCGCCAAGCTGACGAAGCGAAGCGCACGAACCGAGACCGGGCTTTTCCTCCTCGAAGGGCCGCAGGCCGTCCGAGAGGCTCTGACCTACCGTCCCGAAGCGATCGTCGAGCTCTTCGCGACCCCGACCGGGTGGGAGAGGCATCCCGACATCCGGGCTCAGGCCGCAGATGCCGGCATCGATGTCGAGCACGTCACCGAGTACGTCCTGAACGCGATGGCCGATACGGTCACTCCGCAGGGGCTCGTGGCCGTCGTTCGGCAGACGCCGACGTCCGTGCGCGACGTCTTCGCGGCATCCCCGCGCCTGGTCGCGATCTGTCAGGAGGTGCGCGATCCCGGCAACCTCGGGACGATCATCCGCGCGGCGGATGCGGCGGGAGCGGATGCCGTCGTCCTCACCGGACGCACGGTCGATCCGTACAACCCCAAAGTCGTGCGCGCCACGACGGGATCGCTGTTCCACCTCCCGGTCTCGGTCGGCGGGGAACTCGAAGACGTCATCACCCGCGCGCACGAAGCCGGTCTGCGCATCCTCGCCGCGGATGTGAAGGGTGACGACCTGCTCTCCGCGCGCGCCGAGGGCGTGCTCGCCGAGCCGACCGGGTGGCTGTTCGGAAACGAGGCGCGAGGCCTGGAGGACGACGCTCTGGCGCTGGCCGATCGCGTTCTGCGCCTCCCGATCTTCGGCAAGGCGGAGTCGCTGAACCTGGCGACCGCCGCGAGCGTGTGCCTGTACGAGAGCGCGTTCGCGCAGCGCGCCGCGACGGTCGGCTGATACTTTTGCTCCTGCCCGTCCGTCACCGCCGACGGAGAGAGGAGGGGAGCGCATGCGGATACTGATCGTGGAAGACGACGATCGCGTCGCCGCGGCGCTCGACGCCTTCCTCGCCCGTTCGGGGTATGCGACCGTGAGGGCGTCCGACGGCGCCGCGGCGATGGATCTCCTGGGGGCGGACACCGAGGTCGTCCTCCTCGATCTCGGTCTGCCCGACGTCGACGGCATCGATCTGTGCCGCCGTATCCGTGGCCGCTCCGACGTGCCCATCGTCGTCGTGACGGCGCGCAGCCAGGTCACCGAGCGCATCAAGGGGCTGCGTGCCGGCGCCGACGACTTCGTGGTGAAGCCGTACGACGTGCACGAGCTCCTCGCCCGGATCGAGGCGGTGACACGGCGCTCGCGAGCGGTGCGCCCCGAGTCCGACGGTGTGGTCACGATCCACGGCGGTGCTGTCGCGATCGATCTCGTGGCACGGCAGCTCCGGGTCGACGACCAGGCGGTCGATCTCACGCCCAAGGAGTTCGACATCGTCGCGGTGCTCGCGCGCTATCCCGGAGTCGCCGTTCCGAAGGATCGACTCATTCGCGAGGTGTGGAACACCGATTGGCGCGGCTTCGGTCACTCGCTCGAGGTGCACGTCGGAGCCATCCGTAAGAAGACGGGCTCGCACCGGGTGATCGAGACGGTGCGTGGCGTCGGCTATCGACTCGTGGGGTCGTAGCCGGTGCGCAAGCGGCTCGTGATCGTGTTCCTGGTGCCCCTGGTCGCGATCCTCCTCTCCCTCGGCGGCGCGACCGGATGGAGCGCCGCGCGCAGCATCCAGCAGGCGGTCTACACCGAACAGATCGGTGACCTCGGCTACTTCGCCACGACGGCCCGGCAGGCGCTCCGCTCGGATGCTGCCGGGGTGTTCGAGGGCGAGGCGCGCAGGTTCGAGCAGGTCTACGGGATCGAGATCGCGGTGTACGACCTCACCGGATCCGTCTGGGCGGCGAGCGAGTCGGAGCCGGGGGTGCTCTCCGAGGAGGAGGCCGAGCAGGTGCGACTCGCGCTCTCCGGCCGCCGCGCGGAGGCCCCGGAGGCCTTCTTCCCCTGGATCATCTCGGACGCCACGATGGTCGAGCCGGTGTTCGACGACGGCGATGTGATCGGCGCGGTGATGATCTCGGCCGAGGTGGAGGCTCCGCGCACGGCGATCCTGCAGCAGCTGCTGATCCTGATCGGGGTCGCCCTCGTCTCGATCTCCCTGGGCGTTCTCCTGGTGTTCCAACTCGCCCGGTGGGTGCTCTCGCCCGTGCGGCGGCTCGACGATGCGATGGTGGCGATCGAGCACGGTGAGATGGATGCGCGCGTCGCGGAGGACACAGGGCCGCCCGAACTGAGGCGGATGACGAGGGTCTTCAACGGCATGGCCGAGGAGATCGAGCGCAGCCTCGCCCGCCAGCAGGAGTTCGCGTTGAACGCCTCGCATGAACTGCGCAATCCTCTCAACGCCCTGCTGCTGCGCGTCGAGCACCTGGCGACGGGGCTCGATGACGACTGGAAGGACGACATCGAGGAGACGCGCGAGGAAGGGCGCCGGATGGCTCGGATCCTCGAGACCATGTTGAACCTCGCCCGCAGCGGTCGCGCCGATTCGATGTTCTCCGCGGTCGACCTCACCACGCTCGTCGAGCGTCGCAGCGATGCCTGGCGCGAGGTGGCGGGGCCCCGCGGCATCGGCTTCCGACGCACGGGGGAGGGGATCGTCATGTGCGTCACCGATCGCACGATCGTCGAGAGCGCACTCGATGCGGTCATCGACAACGCCGTGAAGTTCTCGCCGGCCGATTCGGTGATCGAGCTGGGGGTGGAACGCGACGGCGAGCGCTGTCGGTTGACCGTGCGGGATCGCGGGCCGGGGCTCGCCGGGGATCAGGTGGAGTACGCGACCGACAGATTCTGGCGCAGCGCCGACAGCGACGACACCCCGGGTACAGGACTCGGGCTGGCGATCGCCACCGATCTGCTCGCATCCATCGGTGGCGAACTGGTCGTGTCGTCGCCGGAGGGCGGGGGTCTCCTGGTGTCGCTCGTGCTCACGAACGGGGGGTTCGAATGACCAGGGATCGGATGCTCCGGCTCGCGCGCCTTGCCGCTGCCGCGGTCTGCGCCGCCGTCGTCGTCCTCGGCGTGAGCGGGTGCAGCCCGCGCGCGGGCGAGTGGGCGGAGGGCACGGCCGTCATCGCCGGCGGAGGCACGACGGGGGTCTACTTCGACTACGGCGGGCACTTCGCCGAGGAACTCTCGACCGCGCTCGGCGTATCGGCCGAGGTGACGGAGACGGACGGCTCCGTCGACAACCTGCGCAGGGTCGCGTCCGGCGAGGCGCTGCTCGGCTTCGCCCAGGGCGATGCGGCTGCGGATGCCGTGGCCGGACGCGGCGCGTTCGACGAGCCTCTCCCGATCCAGGCGGCGGCGCGCCTGTACGACGAGTACGTGCACGTCGTCGTGCGGGCGGACTCCGAGATCGACAACATCACCGATCTCACCGGGCGGACGGTGTCGCTGGGCGCCGTCGGATCGGGCGTCAACGTCATCGCCACGCGCATCCTCGACGCCGCCCGGGTGGATGCCGGGTCGGTGAGCAATCCGCAGCTGGATCTGCGCGAGTCGATCGCCGCGCTCGAGAGCGGCGAGATCGACGGGTTCTTCTGGGTCGGGGGGCTGCCGACGCCCGGCATCGAGAACCTCTCGGGTTCGCTGCCCCTGCGGTTGCTGCCGATCGAACAGGACTGGGTCAACGCCGTCAACGCACGGTATTCCGACGCGTACCGTTCGTCGGACTTCCCCGCGGGCGCCTACGGGATCGCGCAATCGGTGCCGACGATGGCCGTTCCGAACTACCTGATCGTCGCGTCCGCGACCCCGGATGCGGTCGTGAAGGACGTGCTCACGGTGCTCTTCGACGCGCGCTCGCGCATGGCGGAGGACGTGCCCGCGGCGGCGCTCCTGAGCCGCCGTCAGGCGATCTTCACCGTGCCCGTGGACCTCCATCCCGGAGCGGTGGACTTCTATCGCGATCAGCGCGGATGACGGCGCCGCGCCCCTCGGGGACCGCTGCGTAACGCCCTTGTTACGACCCTCAAGAAATCCTCAAGAAGTCTGACAGCGCCCGGGGGCTCTGCGATCGTGAGGTCGGTCGCGCACCGTTCGACGATGAACGCGGATGCCCGTGGGGACGGGTGGCGCGAAGACTGAACCCACCGGGGCCGACCCCCGATCGAGCACTGCCGACGACCTGGCGAGTTTGGAGAAAAGATGACCACCGGTAAAGCCCTTGTCGTGGTCGACAACGTGCAGAAGCACTACGGCGAGTTCCAGGCTCTGACCGATATCGACCTCACCGTGAACGCCGGCGAGGTCGTCGTCGTGATCGGCCCGTCCGGCTCGGGCAAGTCGACCCTGTGCCGCACCATCAACCGCCTCGAGACGATCACCAGCGGGACCATCAGCATCGACGGCAAGGCGCTGCCCGCCGAGGGACGCGGGCTCGCCGAACTCCGCGCCGACGTCGGCATGGTCTTCCAGTCGTTCAACCTGTTCGCCCACCTGACGATCCTCGAGAACGTCACCCTCGGCCCGATCAAGGTGCGCGGCCTCAAGAAGGCCGACGCCGAGCGCGAGGCGATGGAACTGCTCGAGCGCGTCGGCGTCGCCAAGCAGGCGTCCAAGCTTCCGGCCCAGCTCTCGGGCGGGCAGCAGCAGCGCGTCGCGATCGCGCGAGCCCTGGCGATGCATCCGAAGGTCATGCTGTTCGACGAGCCGACCAGCGCGCTCGACCCCGAGATGATCAACGAGGTGCTCGATGTCATGGTCGAGCTCGCGCACGAGGGCATGACGATGATCGTCGTCACCCACGAGATGGGCTTCGCCCGCAAGGCGGCCGACCGCGTGGTCTTCATGGCCGACGGTCGGATCGTCGAAGAGGCCACGCCCGAGGAGTTCTTCACCCATCCGAAGAGCGATCGCGCCAAGGACTTCCTCTCGAAGCTCCTCACGCACTGATCACCCCAGACCCTGCACCCACAGCACACGAAGGAGACGCACATGCGACGCACACGGACACTGGCAGGTATCGGAATCGCGGCGGTGGCGCTGCTCGCGCTCACCGCCTGCAACAGCGGAACCCCGTCGAGCACGGGCACCGGCGGCGGCGACGACGGCGGCGACGCCTCGAGCAGCACACCCTGGACGGTGGCGACCGATGTCAGCCTCGACGGCAGCCCGACGTTCGACCGGATCTCGTCCAGCGGGACGATCAAGGTCGGCGTCAAGGAGGACCAGCCCGGGCTCGGCTACCTCGACCCCGTGACGGGCGAGCGCACCGGTTTCGACGTCGACATCGCACGCTGGATGGCCGCATCCCTCGGGGTCGACCCCGAGAAGATCGAGTTCCAGGCGATCGCCTCGGCGAACCGCGAGCAGGCGATCGTGAACGGTGACATCGACTACTACGTCGGCACCTACTCGATCACCGACAAGCGCAAGGAGCAGATCTCCTTCGCCGGTCCGTACTTCGTGACGGGCCAGGGCCTCCTCGTCGGGGCCGACAGCGACATCGAGAGCGTCGACGACCTCGACTCCTCGACCACGGTGTGCTCGGCCACGGGCTCCACGCCCATCCAGAACATCAACACCAACTACCCCGAGGTTCCCACCAAGGAGTACGACACCTACTCCAAGTGCGTCGAGGACCTCAAGAACGGCCAGGTGGACGCCGTCACGACCGACGAGGCGATCCTCATCGGCTACGCGGCTCAGGACCCCGACAACCTCAAGGTCGTCGGCGAGCCCTTCAGCGAGGAGCGCTACGGCATCGGTGTGGCGAAGGATGACACCGCACTCGTCGAGTACTTCAACACGCAGCTGACCGACGGCGGCGACGTCTGGGAGCAGATCTTCGAGAACAACCTCGGAGCCTCCGGAGTCAAGGCGACCCAGCCCGAGGTCGACCCGATCAGCTGATCCGAGCGGGGCGGCCGATATCCTCGGCCGCCCCGCCCATCGGCAGAGCGTCGCGCCAATTCGAATCGACAGGAGCACCAGTGGGAGTCATCACCGACCACCTCGATCTCTGGGGGGAAGCGCTGTGGGGAACGATCGCGCTGTTCCTGGGTGGAGGTCTCATCGCGATCGTCCTCGGACTGATCGTCGGCGCGGCCAGAGTGTCCCCGGTCCCGATCGCCCGCGCGGTCGGCGGCGTCTACGTGAACTGGATCCGCAACACCCCGTTGACCCTGGTCATGTTCTTCTTCGCGTTCTGCCTGCCGATCCTTCTCGGCGAACGCGTCAATTCCCTCCTGCTCGCGGTCATCGCCCTGGGTCTCTACACGGCCACCTACGTCGCGGAGGCGTTGCGCGCCGGCATCAACACGGTGCCCGTCGGGCAGGCTGAGGCCGCCCGGGCGATCGGCCTGAACTTCGGTCAGGTCATGCGCTACGTCGTGCTGCCGCAGGCGACCCGATCCGTCGTCCCCCCGATGATGAGCGTGCTCATCGCCCTCATGAAGAACACGACCGTCGCGGCGGGCTTCTCCGTCGTCAACCTGGGCACGATCCGCGCCGCACTCAGCGAGCGCGGCGAGAGCGCCCTGGTCGTTCTGCTGTGGGTCATGGTCATCTTCGTCGTGCTGGTGCTGCTGCTCGCCTGGGTCCAGCGAGTGCTCGAGAACAAGTGGAGGATCTCGCGATGAGTTCCGTTCTTTTCGACGTCCCCGGTCCTCGCGCCATCGCGCGCAACAGACTCATCGGAGTCGCGACCGTGCTCGTGGTGCTCGCCGTGCTCGGCTGGGTCGTGTGGCGGCTCTTCGCCACCGGGCAGTTCTCGGCGGAGAAGTGGAACATCTTCTCCTACTCCGCGGTCTGGGTCCGCTTCGGCGAGGGGCTTCTCAGCACGCTCGCCGCCTTCGCCGCGGCCGGCGTCGGCTCGCTCGTCCTCGGCTTCGTCCTGGGCATCGGGCGTCTCTCCGAGCACGCCTGGGTCCGGGAACCGGTCCGGTGGATCATCGAGGTGCTGCGCGCCGTCCCCGTGCTCGTCCTCATGATGCTGCTGTACTACGGCCTCCCCGTCGTCGGCATCAAGATGTCGCCCTACTTCGCGGTCGTGATCGCGCTCATCGTCTACAACGGCTCGGTGCTCGCCGAGGTGCTGCGCGCCGGTGTCGAGTCGCTGCCGCGCGGGCAGGCGGAGGCCGGGTACGCGATCGGACTCCGCAAGAGCGGGGTCATGTGGTTCATCCTCCTGCCGCAGGCCGTGCGAGCGATGATGCCCGTGATCATCGCGCAGCTCGTCGTCGCGCTGAAGGACACGGCTCTCGGCTTCATCATCACGTACCAGGAGCTGCTGTACGTGATCAACCAGATCGGCAACCAGGCGCCCTACGGCTCTCCGCTCATCCCTGCGGCGATCGTCGGTGGCTCCATGTACGTCGCCGTCTGCCTGGTGCTCTCCTACATCGCGTTCCGTCTGCAGCGCCGTACCAAGCGTTCGCCCAAGGCGGGAGACGCGGCTCCGGACCCGCGTCAGCACGCCGGCGAGACGAACACCGAGCTGATCACCCTGCAGCGCGGGACCGACAGCGGGCGAAGCACGGCCCCCGGAGCATGACGGTGGCGGGATCGTCCGATCCTGCCACCCCTCGCCGGTAGACTCGTTTCTCGTGTCCGAGACTCCAGAAATCACCCCGGAAGCGGTCGAAGCAGCCGTCGCCGCCGCACTGGCAGCGATCAACGCAGCGACCGACACCGCCGAGCTCAAGGCGGCCCGTGCCGCCCACGTGGCCGACGGTTCGCCCCTCGCCGTCCTGAACGCCTCGATGCGTCAGGTCGCCCCCGAGAACAAGGCCGCCTTCGGCAAGCTCGTCGGCCAGGGGCGCGGTCAGGTCACGCAGGCGCTCGCCGCCAAGGAGGCCGAGCTCGCTGCCGCCGAGGTCGCGGCGCGCCTCGAAGCCGAACGCATCGACATCACGGCGGTGCCGTCGCGCACGCGCGTCGGTGCGCGGCATCCGCTCTCCCTGCTCCAGGACCAGGTCTGCGACATCTTCGTGGGCATGGGATGGGAGATCGCGGAGGGTCCCGAGCTCGAGCACGAGTGGTTCAACTTCGACGCGCTCAACTTCGACGTCGACCACCCCGCCCGCCAGGAGCAGGACACGTTCTACGTCGACCCCGCCTCGCGACACCTCGTCATGCGCACGCACACGAGTCCCGTCCAGGTGCGCTCGATGCTCGACCGCGAGGTGCCGATCTACGTGCTCTGCCCCGGGCGCGTCTACCGAACCGACGAGTTCGATGCGACGCACCTTCCGGTGTTCACCCAGTTCGAGGGTCTCGTGATCGACAAGGGCATCACGATGGCGCACCTCAAGGGCACGCTCGACCACTTCGCGAAGCAGCTGTTCGGTCCCGAGGCCAAGATGCGCTTCCGCACCAACTACTTCCCCTTCACCGAGCCCTCCGCCGAGCTCGATCTGTGGCACCCCACTTTCAAGGGCGGCGCACGGTGGATCGAGTGGGGCGGCTGCGGCATGGTCAACCCGAACGTGCTGCGTGCGGCCGGGATCGATCCCGAGGTGTACAGCGGCTTCGCGTTCGGCATGGGCATCGAGCGGGGACTCATGTTCCGCAGCGATGTGCAGGACATGCGTGACATGGCCGAGGGCGATGTCCGATTCAGCGAGCAGTACGGGATGGTGGTGTGATGCGCGTCCCGCTTTCGTGGTTGCGTGAGTACGTCGATGTGGCAGCGGATGCGTCCCCCGAGGACGTCCTCGCGGCACTGGTGACGGTCGGCTTCGAAGAGGAGGACGTGCACCGCTTCGACATCACGGGTCCGGTCGTCGTCGGACAGGTGGTCTCGCTCGAGGGCGAACCGCAGTCCAACGGCAAGACCATCAACTGGTGCCAGGTCGACGTCGGCGAGGCGAACGGCGGCGTGCGCGGCATCGTCTGCGGCGCCCACAACTTCGTCGCCGGAGACAAGGTCATCGTGACGCTCCCGGGCGCGGTGCTGCCGGGCCCGTTCCCGATCGCGGCCCGCAAGACCTACGGACACGTGTCGGACGGCATGATCGCCTCGGCGCGGGAGCTCGGGCTCGGTGACGAGCACAACGGCATCCTCGTGCTGTCCGACCTGGGGATCGACGCCCCGGTCGGTACCGACGCGATCGCCCTCCTCGGGCTCGACGACGTCGCGGTCGAGATCAACGTCACGCCCGACCGCGGGTACGCCTTCTCCCTGCGCGGCGTGGCCCGCGAGTACTCGCACGCGACGGGAGCGGAGTTCCGCGACCCGGCCGAGCGGGACTTCGCCGAGCTGCAGCCGGGCGACGGCCATGTCGCGATCGTCGACGATCAGGCGCCCGTGCGCGGACGTGTGGGCGCGAGCGAGTTCGTGACCCGGGTCGTCCGCGGGGTCGACCCGTCCCGCCCGACACCTCCCTGGATGATCGCGCGGCTCTCGCTCGCGGGAATGCGCTCGCTCGGCGTGCTGATCGACATCACGAACTACGTCATGCTCGAACTCGGCCAGCCGCTGCACGGCTACGACCTCGACAAGCTCACGGGCGGCATCACGGTGCGCCGCGCTCGGGCGGGCGAGAAGATGACGACTCTCGACGGCCAGGAGCGCACGCTCCACGTCGAGGATCTGCTCATCACCGACGAATCCGGACCCATCGGCCTCGCCGGCGTCATGGGCGGCGGCACGACCGAGATGAGCGACACGACGACCGACGTCCTCATCGAGGCCGCGTCGTTCGATCCCACCACGATCGCGCGCACCGCACGCCGGCACAAGCTGCCCAGCGAGGCGTCCAAGCGCTTCGAGCGCGGCGTCGACCCGCTCATCCCGTTCGTGGCGGCCCGTCGTGCGGCCGACCTCATGGTCGAGCTGGCCGGCGGTACGCTCACCGACGAGGGGGGCGCGCTCTTCGCCGAGGTCTTCGTCGGCGAGATCGACCTGCCCGCAGGCTTCGTCGAGGGCCTGATCGGCGTCGACTACACCGAGGCCGAGATCACCGGTGCCCTCACCACGATCGGTGCGGAGGTGACCGCTGCCGACGACGGGTGGACCGTCATCCCTCCGACCTGGCGTCCCGATCTGACCGACAAGTGGACGCTCGCCGAAGAGGTCGCCCGTATCCACGGCCTCGACCGCATCCCCTCGGTGCTTCCCACGCCGCCGTCGGGCCGCGGGCTCACCGCGCACCAGCAGGGCCGCCGCCGGGTGGCGAACGCCCTGGCGTCCGCGGGCTTCGTCGAGACCCCCGCCTTCCCGTTCACGACCGAGGCGCAGAACGACCTCCACGGATCGGCGACGGGGGAGCACCTGCCCAGCATCCGGCTGGCGAACCCGCTCGACGGCCAGGCGCCGTTCCTGCGACGCTCGCTGGTGCCGGGGCTGCTCCAGACGGCGCACCGCAACATCTCACGCGGACTCACCGACCTCGCGATCTTCGACACGGGTGCGGTGTTCCTGCCCGAAGCCGGGACGACCTACGGCACGGATGAGGTTCCGCCTCTCGGGGAGCGCCCCTCGGAGGAGACCCTCGCCGAGCTGAACGCATCGATCCCGCCGCAGAACCGCTTCCTCGCCGCTCTCCTGACCGGGAACGCGACCCCGCGCCAGCCGGGACGTCCGGCCGAGGCGGCCGGGCTCTCGGATGCTCTCGACGCCGTGCGCGTGATCGCGACGGCCGCAGGCGTCGAGATCGATGTCATGCAGAGCACGCGTGCCGCCCTCCACCCGGGGCGCACGGGCGACCTGCGCGTCGCGGATCGGGTCGTCGGCTACGTCGGCGAACTCCACCCCGCTGTCACCGCGGATGCGGATCTCCCGGGGCGAGCGACCGTGCTCGAGGTCGATCTCGATCTCGTGCTCTCCCTCGCGGGTGAGCGCATCGTCGCCGCATCGCTCTCGACGTTCCCCGCCGCGACGCAGGACGTCTCGCTCGCTGTGTCGATCGAGGTTCCGGCCGCGGATGTCGAGGCAGCACTCGCCGAGGGCGCGGGTGCACTCCTCGAATCAGTGCGCCTGGTCGACGACTACCGCGGCGAGGGCGTTCCTTCGGGTTCGAAGAGCCTGAGTTTCGCCCTGCGTTTCCGCGCCGACGATCGCACTCTCACGGCGGCCGAGGCCAGTGAAGCCAAGCTCGCGGGCGTCGCCGTCGCCGCCGAGCGCTTCGGGGCGGCTCTCCGCGACTGAGTCCCACCCGATCTCCTCGCAGGCACTGGCCGTCGCGCAGCGTTACCGCTAGCGCGACGGCCAGTGCCAGCTCGGACGCTCGAGCGGCAGCTGATCGCGCACACGGGTTCCGTAGCCGTTCGACTCGAGCTCGACGACCGACCCGCCCGCCTCGGCGAGTGCGCGGCGGAGGGGTGCCGAGTGGGTGACGACGATCACCTGCGTCTGGGCCGCCGCATGAGCGAGCAACGAGCCGAGAGGGTCGATGAGGCTCTCGTGCAGGCTCGACTCGGGCTCATTGACGACGAGGAGCGGCGGCGGGTCGGCGGGCAGCAGTGCCGCGCACCACAGCAGGTACCTGAGCGTGCCGTCGGAGAGTTCGGCGGCGTCGAGCGGGCGCAGCAACCCGGGTTGCCGCAGTTGCAACCGGAACGAGCCGTCGGTGACGGATATCTGCACGCGTGATCCCGGGAAGGCGCGGTCGACCGCCTCGTCGAGCGGAGCGCCGCGTCCGGCTTCCGTCGTCGTCGCCCACACGGCGGCGAGGTCGGAGCCGTCGTCGCTCAGCCAGCGCGTGCGGGTTCCGACCTGCGGCTGTCGCGCGGGGGCGGACGCGTCGGTGCGGAAATGGTCGTAGAAGCGCCAGCTGGCGATCCGGGAGCGTAAGGATGCCGTCTCCCACCGCGCGGTGCCGTCGACGAGGTCGAGCAGCACGCTCTGCCCCGGTCCCATCGGCTGATCCACCGACTCCCAACCGTCGTCGCCCCGCACCCGCACGCCGCCGCGCTGACGATCGACGAACAGCGTTCCCGGCCGCGCGAACGGGCCGCTGAACAACTGTTCGCGTTTGATCTCCGGGTCGCGCGTGAAGAGGCTGCGCGCGTCGGTCTGCGGCAGGCCCAGGTCGATGAGGTACCCGACCTCGTCGGCGGCGATGCCGAGGCGCACCGAGATCGGTCGGGTACGTCGTGTGCCCTGGGCTCCCTCACCCTGCGGCGTCTCGGGGCCCGCCCACAGCACGCTGTCGAGGCCTCCCTCCCGTGCGACGGCGGCGACCGCGCGGCCGTGGCCGGTCGCTGCGAGCAGGCGCAACGCGCGGTAGAGGTTCGACTTGCCCGTGCCGTTCGCCCCCGTGATCACGGTGAGCGGATCGAGCGGCACGACGACGTCGACGAGCGAGCGGTAGCCGGAAACGGCGAGGGTCGTGAGCATGGCCCCATCGTGTCAGGCGCATCCGACACTCTGCTCTGAGCGGATGCGCTTCCGTCGGCGCGCCGATCCTGGTGTGCTGGTGTCATGACGAAGGCCCTGATCCTCGGCGGCACCGGATGGCTGTCGAGTCGGATCGCCCGCCGCCTCCTCGACGAGGGCGCCGCCGTGACCTGCCTCGCGCGGGGGACCCGCCCGTTGCCGCCGGGGGCGACGCGCGTGGTCGGGGACCGGACCGGTGCCGATCCGTACGCGGCGCTCGACGGTGAATGGGACCTCGTGGTCGACGTCTCGTCCTCGGCGCTCCAGGTCGCCCGGGCCGTCGACGAGCTCGGAGACCGCGCCGCCCACTGGACCTTCGTGTCGTCCGTCTCGGTGTACGCCGAGGACGAGACGGTGGGCGCCGACGAGAGAGCGCCACGGCATCCGTCCTCCCGCGCGGAGGATGCCGACTACGGTGCGCAGAAGGCGGCGGCGGAGGATGCCGTCGCCGCGCTGGGCGACCGGGCGCTGATCGTGCGACCCGGTCTGATCGTGGGCGAGGGCGACCCGAGCGACCGCTTCGGTTACTGGGCGGCGGCGTTCGCACGGGCGGGGGAGCGACCGGTGCTGGTGCCGCCCCTGGCCGGCCGGACCGCGCAGATCGTCGACGTCGACGACCTCGCCGCGTACGTCGCCTCCTCGCGAGCCGTCGGCGCGGTGAACGCGGTCGGCGACAGCATCCCGCTCGCCGACATGCTCGAGATCGTGCGCGGTGCCGCCGGACACACCGGCGGCGTGCGCGAGGCGAGCGAGGAGTGGTTGCGCGCGCGCAGCGTGGAGTACTGGATGGGCGTGCGCTCGTTGCCGCTCTGGTTGCCGGCCGACATGACCGGATTCATGACCCGTCGCAACGAGAGGTTCCTCGCGACGGGAGGCGCGCTGAGCCCGCTCGACGCGACGGCCGCGCGGGTCGTGGTCGACGAGCTCGTGCGCGGTGTGGATCGTCCGCGCCGCGCCGGGCTCAGCCGCGCGGAAGAGGCGGGTCTCCTCGGCGAGCTCGGCGGCCGGTCACGGTCGCTTCGCTAGACTCTGGGCGAGTGACACGGGGTGCCGCATCCGCGGCTGAGATCACACCCGTCGAACCTGATCTAGTTCGTACTAGCGAAGGGATGTCGCAATGAGCGATCTTCTGCGTCCATCGTCCGCCCCCTCGACCGCGCAGTCCGCGGCCGAACTGCTCGAAGCGCTGCGCACGGCTGCGCCGTTGACCCAGTGCATCACCAACGCGGTCGTCACCGGATTCACCGCCAACGTGCTGCTCGCGGTCGGAGCCGCGCCGGCGATGGTCGACATCGTGGGCGAGGCGGGGATGTTCGCGGGTGCGGCCTCCGGGCTGCTCGTGAACCTCGGCACCCCGACCCCGGAACAGCGCGCGGCGAGCCTCGAGGCGGTCGAGGCGGCGACCCTCGCCGGCACTCCCTGGGTGCTCGATCCCGTCGCGATCGGTGTGCTCCCGGTGCGCACCTCCCTGGCGGGCGAGCTCGCCGAGCGTCGGCCGACGGCCATCCGCGGCAACGCGTCGGAGATCCTCGCGCTGGCGGGTATGAGCACGGGCGGACGCGGGGTCGATGCCACCGACGGCACCGAAGCCGCACTCGACGCGGCCCGACACCTCGCTCGTCGCCATGGCAGCATCGTCGCCGTCTCGGGCGCCGTCGATCTGCTGACCGACGGCGAGCGGGTTCTCCGGCTGTCGAACGGTGACGCGCTCCTGACGCGCGTGACCGGAGGAGGATGCGCACTCGGGGCGGTGATGGCGGCGTTCCTCGGCACCGCCAGGGCGACCGACACCGGAGCGCTGGATGCCGTCGCCGGGGCTTCTCTCGTCTACACGATCGCCGCGGAGGATGCGGCGGCGTCGGCGCCGGGGCCGGGCAGCTTCGCCGTCGCCCTGCTGGACGCGCTCGCCGCCGTCGAGCCGGCAGAGGTCATCGCTCGCGCGCACGTCGAGGAGGGAGCGCGGTGATCGCGGATCTCTCCCTGTACCTCGTGACGGACGCCGCCCTGTGCGGTGCACGCGGCGTCGTCGAGACCGTGCGGGAGGCGGTCGACGGTGGCGTGCGCATCGTCCAGCTCCGCGACAAGGATGCCGAGCACTCCGACGTGGTCGCTCGCCTGGTCGAGCTGTCGCGCGTGATCGATGGGCGAGCGCTCCTCGTGGTGAACGACCGTCTGGAGGCGGCTCTCGATGCACGCGCGCAGGGCGCCCGAGTCGACGGGGTGCATCTCGGTCAGGGCGACGAGTCGGCGCTCCACGCGCGTGCGGTGCTGGGACCCGACGCGCTGATCGGGCTCACGGCGAACAGTGCGGCCCATCTCGCCGCGCTCCACGCATTGCCCGAGGGCACGGTCGACTACCTCGGGGTGGGAGTCATCCGCCCGACGGCGACCAAGCCCGACCACCCGCCGGCTCTCGGCATCGAGGTGTTCCGGGCGTTCGCCCGGGCCACCGCCCTTCCCTGCGTCGCGATCGGTGGCGTCGGCATCGACGACACCGAGGATCTGCAGTCCGCCGGCGCCGCAGGGCTCGCCGTCGTCTCCGCGCTCTGCGCCTCGCCGGATCCGCGTGCCGCGGCCTCCGAGTTCCGCGCGCGGTGGCGGCGGGGCGCGGTGCCACGGGTGCTGAGTATCGCCGGCAGCGATCCCTCCGGCGGTGCGGGGATCCAGGCCGACCTCAAGTCGATCGCGGCGAACGGCGGATACGGGATGGCGGCGATCGCCGCGCTCACCGTGCAGAACACGCGCGGCGTGCGCGATGTGCACGTGCCGGACGCCGCGTTCCTCTCGGCGCAGCTGGAGGCGCTGTCGGACGACATCGTGATCGACGCCGTCAAGATCGGGATGCTCGCGAACGTCGAGGCCGTGCGCGTCGTGAGTGCGTGGCTGAATCGGGTGCGCCCGCCGATCGTGGTGCTCGACCCCGTGATGGTGTCGACGAGCGGGGATCGTCTGCTCGACGCGGATGCCGAGGACGCTCTGGCCTCGCTGCTGCACCGCGCGCATCTCGTCACCCCGAACCTCGCGGAACTCGCCGTCCTCACCCGCCGGGAGATCGAGGGATGGCCCGCGGCGCTCGCCGCAGCCGAGGAGCTGTCGACCGAGTACGGCACGGCGGTGCTGGTGAAGGGCGGTCACCTCCCCGGCGATCAGGCTCCGGACGCGATCATCGACGTGCGATCCGGCTCACGGGAGGAGTTCGGCGGCGGTCGCATCGCGACGGCGAACACCCACGGCACGGGATGCTCTCTGTCCTCCGCCCTCGCGACACGACTCGCCCGCGGAGACGACCTCACCGAGGCGGTGCGCGCTGCGCGGAGCTGGCTGCGCGAGTCGCTGCGGGAGAGCGGTGCCCTGCACGTCGGTGGCGGTCACGGCCCGGTGCATCACTTCGCGGGGCTCTGGGCGCGGGGCGGTGCGGGCACGCGACCGCTCCCGGAGGAGGTCGCCGAGGACTGGTGGCAGGGCATCGCCGGGATCCGGGCGGGCATCGACGGCCTCCCGTTCGTCCGCGGACTCGCCGACGGTTCCCTCCCCACGGAGGACTTCCTCTTCTACCTTGCGCAGGACGCGCTGTATCTCCGTGACTATGCGCGCGTCCTCGCCGATGCCGCCCGACTCGCACCCACCCCGGACGAGCAGGCGTTCTGGGCGGAATCGGCCCGCGGGTCGATCCTGGGTGAGCTCGAACTGCACGCCTCCTGGTTGACACCGGCGCAGGGGGTGGCGGCGGCCACGTTCGCCGCGGACGCCTCGCCGACGACAACCGCATACCTCGACCACCTGCGATCCGTGGCGTTCGGGGGTGACTATCCCGAGCTGATCGCCGCCGTGCTGCCGTGCTTCTGGCTCTACACGGACCTCGGCGAGCGTCTGCACGCGGGGGAGTTCGGGGAGCGCGCCCGAGACCCGGAGCATCCGTACGCCACGTGGCTCGCGACGTATGCCGACCCCGCCTTCGCCGAGGCGACCGCCCGGGCGATCGCGTTCGTCACCCGGGCGGCGGCCGCGGCGGATGACGAGACCCGCGCGCGCATGCGGCGTGCGTTCGAACGCTCCAGCGTTCACGAGCAGGCGTTCTTCCGTGCCCCGGGGGAGCGGGGCGGCGACTCGGTGACGTGACGGATTTGCGGATGCCGTCGAGGGCGCGCTATCGTCGCGACATGCCTTCGGCCGCTTCCGCTGTCTCGACGCTCGTCCCGAGCGCCGCTCCGGTGCGCCGACGCCGCGACCGCCGACGTTAGGCGACCCCGCGCTCCTGCCTGCCGATCCCGGCGGACGATGGTCGAGCACCGGTGTCGCCGCCCCGGTCCCCGACAGCCCCGACCGTTAAGGTAGAAGCATGACGTACTCCGTCGCCGTCTCCGGCGCATCCGGCTACGCGGGCGGCGAGATCCTCCGCCTCCTCGCCGCTCATCCAGACATCGAGATCCGCACCGTCACGGCGCACTCGAACGCCGGACAGCCGCTCGTCCAGCATCAGCCCCACCTGCGCTCCCTCGCGCACCTCACCCTGCAGGACACCACGCCCGAGATCCTCGCGGGTCACGACATCGTCGTGCTCGCGCTGCCGCACGGACAGTCCGGGCAGTACACGGACGCGCTGGGCGACGTTCCGCTCGTCATCGACGCCGGTGCCGATCACCGTCTGACGTCGCAGGACGCCTGGGACGCGTTCTACGGAGGCACCTTCCACGATGCCTGGACCTACGGCGTGCCCGAGCTCCTCGTCGACGGAACGAAGCAGCGCGAGCGCCTGCGCGGTGCCACACGCATCGCTGCTCCCGGCTGCAACGCCTCCACCGTCAGCCTCAGCCTCGCCCCCGGGGTCGCCGCCGGTGTGATCGACCCGGGCGACATCGTCTCGGTGCTCGCGGTCGGCCCCTCCGGTGCGGGAAAGAACCTGAAGACCAACCTGCTCGCCAGCGAGGTCCTCGGCACCGCGAACCCCTACGCCGTGGGCGGCACCCACCGGCACATCCCCGAGATCCGGCAGGCGCTCGCCGCAGCTGCGCCCGCGAGCACCGGCGCATCGGGCGACGGCATCCGCATCTCGTTCACCCCGGTGATCGTGCCGATGTCGCGGGGGATCCTCGCGACGTCGACCGCGCCGATCGTGCCCGGTGCGTCCGACGCCGACATCCGCGCCGCCTGGCAGAACGCCTACGGTGACGAGACCTTCGTGCAGCTGCTGCCCGAGGGCGTGTTCCCGCGCACGGCCGACGTGCTCGGTGCGAACACCGCGCTGATCGGTCTCGCGATCGACCGTGCGGCGAATCGGGTCACGGTGGTCGCCGCGGTCGACAACCTCGTCAAGGGCACCGCCGGCGCCGCCATCCAGTCCATGAACATCGCGCTCGGCCTCCCCGAGGACCGCGCGCTCTCAGTGAACGGAGTCGCCCCGTGAGCGTCACCGCCCCCGCAGGTTTCGAAGCGGCAGGCGTCGCCGCCGGCCTCAAGTCCACCGGCAAGCCCGATGTCGCCGTCGTCGTCAACCGCGGCCCGCGTAAGGTCGGCGCCGCCGTGTTCACGAGCAACCGCGCCAAGGCGAACCCGATCATCTGGTCGCAGCAGGTGATCGCCGATCGCGTCGTCGAGGCGGTCGTGCTCAACTCCGGTGGCGCGAACTGCTTCACCGGAAGCTTCGGATTCCAGACCACGCACCAGACGGCCGAGAAGGCCGCGGAGCTGCTCGACATCAGCGCGGGTGACGTGCTCGTGTGCTCGACCGGGTTGATCGGCACCGGTGACGAGGTGTTCCGCGCGAAGGTGCTCGCCGGCACCGAGCAGGCGATCGCCACGCTGTCCGCCGACGGCGGCGACGCCGCGGCCCAGGCGATCATGACGACCGACACCGTCGCGAAGACGGCGGTCGTGCAGGGCGGCGGATGGACGATCGGCGGCATGGCGAAGGGCGCCGGCATGCTGGCTCCCGGACTCGCCACCATGCTGGTCGTGGTGACGACGGATGCCGACCTCGAGCCGCTCGAGGCGGATGCCGCGCTCCGCGCAGCGACCGGCACCACGTTCGACCGGCTCGACTCCGACGGATGCATGTCGACCAACGACCAGGTCACCCTCCTCGCCAACGGGGCGAGCGGGGTGAAGCCCGACCTGGATGCGTTCCGCTCGGCGCTGCGCGAGCTCTGCCAGGAACTGGCGGTCAAGCTGCAGGGCGATGCGGAGGGCGCGAGCCACGACATCACGATCGAGGTGCGCGGCGCGGTGTCCGAGCAGGATGCCGTCGAGGTCGGCCGTTCGGTGGCCCGCAACAATCTCTTCAAGGCGGCGATCTTCGGCAACGACCCCAACTGGGGTCGGGTGCTCGCCGCCATCGGCACGACGTCCGCGCAGTTCGACCCCTACGACGTCGACGTCTGGATGAATGACGTGCGCGTGTGCACCGCAGGCGGTCCGGATCGTCCGCGCGAAGATGTCGACCTGACGCCTCGGGCGACGAACCTCATCATCGACCTGCGTTCGGGCGAGGCATCCGCCACGATCCTCACGAACGACCTCACCCACGACTACGTGCACGAGAACAGCGCCTACGCCTCATGACCGACATCCAGGACACTCCCGCCGAAGAGGCGGCGCAGAAGGCGACGACGCTCATCGAGTCGCTGCCGTGGCTGAAGAAGTTCCGCGACCAGATCGTCGTGGTCAAATACGGCGGCAACGCCATGGTGTCGGACGAACTGCAGGACGCCTTCGCGCAGGACATCGCGTATCTGCGCTACGTCGGCGTGCAGCCGGTGGTCGTGCACGGTGGCGGCCCCCAGATCTCCGACATGCTCGGGCGCCTCGAGATCCCCAGCGAGTTCAAGGGCGGGTATCGCGTCACCAACACCGAGGCGATCGGCGTGGTGCGCATGGTGCTCACCGGCCAGGTGAACCCGCAGCTGGTCACCAAGATCAACTCCCACGGCCCGATCGCCACGGGGCTCAGCGGTGAGGACGCGGGCCTCTTCGGCGGCCGCCGTCGCGGGGTCATGGTCGACGGTGAAGAGGTCGATCTGGGGCGGGTCGGCGACGTCGTGCAGGTCGATCCGACGGCGGTCGTCGATCATCTGGTGGCCGGGCGCATCCCCGTCGTGTCGAGCATCGCGCCCGATCTCGACCACCCGGGGCACTCCCTCAACGTCAACGCCGACGCGGCGGCGGCTGCCCTCGCGATCGCCCTCGGCGCCCGCAAGCTCGTGATCCTCACCGACGTGCCGGGGCTTTACGCCGACTGGCCGAACCGCGATTCGCTCGTGTCCCACCTGACGTCGACGGCCCTCATCGACATGTTGCCGAGCCTCGAGTCGGGGATGATCCCGAAGATGCGCGCCTGCCTCGACGCGGTCGAGGGCGGAGTGGACGCCGCGGCGATCATCGACGGACGCGTGCCGCACTCGGTGCTCGTCGAACTCTTCACCAGCAAAGGAATCGGAACGGAAGTGGTGGCAGGATGACCATCTGGCAGGACGACGCGCAGCGCGACCTCGTACTCAACGCGGGAGCGCGCCTGGCGCTGCTGACGCGTGGCGAGGGCTCCTATCTGTGGGACTCCGAGGGCCGACGCCACCTCGACTTCCTCGCCGGGATCGCCGTGACCTCCCTGGGCCACGCGCACCCGGTGTTCGTCGAAGCGGTCTCCCGCCAGGCCGCGACGCTCGCCCACGTCTCGAACTATTTCGCGACCCCCTCGCAGCTCGCGCTCGCCGCACGCCTCAAGCGTCTCGCGGGGGCCGGGATCGACGGTCGGGTGTTCTTCTCGAACTCCGGCGCCGAGGCGAACGAGGCCGCGTTCAAGCTTGCCCGTCTGCACGGCGGTGCCGAGCGTCCGCGCATCATCGCCCTCGAGAACGGCTTCCACGGCCGCACGATGGGTTCGCTCGCGCTGACCGCGAAAGAGGCGATGCGCGCCCCGTTCGAGCCGATGCCCGGCGGCGTCGAGCACATCCCGGCGACCATCGAGGCGCTCGAAGCCGCGATGGACGATCGCGTCGCGGCGGTCATCGTCGAGCCGATCCAGGGCGAGGCCGGCGTGGTCGAGCTTCCCGAGGGCTACCTCGCCGCCGCCCGCTCGCTGACGCTCGCGCACGGAGCGCTCCTCATCGTCGACGAGATCCAGACCGGTGCCGGGCGCACCGGCGCCTGGTTCGGGTTCAGCCATGAGGGCATCACCCCGGATGCGATCACGCTCGCGAAGGGGATCGGCGGGGGCTTCCCGATCGGCGCGCTCGTGACCTACGGTGCGGCGAGCGATCTGTTCACCCCCGGCTCGCACGGCTCGACCTTCGGTGGGAATCCGCTGGCCACCGCGGTGGCGGATGCCGTGCTCGCCGAGATCGAGGACGCGGGGCTCGTCGAGAACGCCGCCCGACGCGGTGAAGAACTGCGCGAGACGATCCTCGGACTGGAATCGCCGCTGGTGTCGGGTGTGCGCGGTCGCGGTCTGCTGATCGGCGTCGCCCTCACCGAGCCGGTCGCGGGTGCGGTGGTCGCTGCGGCGCAGGAGCGCGGCCTCATCGTCAACGCGGCCAATCCCGACACGGTGCGCATCGCGCCCGCCCTCACGATCGGCGACGCCGAGATCTCCGAGTTCCGCGAGCTGTTCGCGGCCACGCTCTCCGACGTCTTCGCGACGCTCCCCGGAAAGGTATCCGCATGACCCGCCACCTGCTGCGCGACGATGACCTCACGCCCGCCGAACAGGCCGAGATCCTCGATCTCGCGATCGAGTTGAAGAAGGATCGGTGGGCGGACAAGAGCCTCGCCGGGCCCCAGACGGTCGCGGTGATCTTCGACAAGTCGTCGACCCGCACCCGTGTCTCCTTCGCGGTCGGGATCGCCGACCTCGGCGGATCGCCCCTCATCATCTCGACCGCGAGCAGCCAGCTCGGCGGCAAGGAGACCCCCTCGGACACCGCGCGGGTTCTCGAGCGCCAGGTCGCCGCGATCGTGTGGCGCACCTACGCGCAGTCGGGGCTCGAAGAGATGTCGGCGGCCACCCGAGTGCCCGTGATCAACGCGCTGTCCGACGATTTCCACCCCTGCCAGCTGCTAGCCGATCTGCTCACGATCCGTGAGCACAAGGGCGAGCTCGCGGGGCTCACGCTGACGTTCTTCGGCGATGGGCAGAGCAACATGGCGCACTCCTATGCGCTCGCCGGCGTCACAGCGGGCATGCACGTGCGCATCGCCTCTCCCGCCGACTACTCGCCGCGGGCGGACGTCGTGGAGGCGGCCGACCGTCGAGCGGCCGAGACCGGTGGGTCCATCACGCTGTACACCGATCCGGTCGAGGCTGCGGCCGGCGCCGACGTCGTCGTCACCGACACGTGGGTGTCGATGGGCAAGGAAGAGGAGAAGATCGCGCGCATCCGTGATCTCGGCGGCTACAAGGTGACGCCCGAGACGATGACGCTCGCCGACTCGGAGGCGATCTTCATCCACTGCCTTCCCGCCGATCGCGGATACGAGGTCGACTCCGAGGTCATCGACGGCCCGAAGAGCGTCGTGTGGGACGAGGCCGAGAACCGCCTGCACGCGCAGAAGGCGCTGCTGGTGTGGCTGCTGCGGAAGAACGGCTCGGCATCGGCCCTCGCCGGAGCCTCCGCATGAGCGGCGCGAAGAGCGACGGCACGAACGAGGGCGCGCTCTGGGGCGCCCGGTTCGCGACCGGTCCGTCACCCGAGCTCGTGGAGCTGAGCCGGTCGACGCATTTCGACTGGATCCTGGCCCCGTACGACATCGCGGGTTCGCATGCCCACGCCACGGCCCTCGAGGCGGCGGGCTATCTGGAGCCGGAGGAGGCGGTGCGCATGCACGCGGGCCTCGACGCGGTCGCGCGCAAGGTCGCCGACGGCACGCTGCTCCCGGCGCCGACCGATGAAGACGTCCATGGCGCGCTCGAGCAGGCGCTGATCGCCGAGCTCGGCCCGGAGCTGGGCGGACGCCTGCGCGCCGGCCGCAGTCGCAACGATCAGATCGCGACGCTCGTGCGCATGTACCTCATCGACCACGCGGCGGTGATCGCCCGTGACATCCTGCGGGTGATCGACGCGCTCGTGGCGCAGGCCGAGGCGCACCCCGAGGCGATCCTGCCGGGGCGTACGCATCTCCAGCACGCACAGCCCGTGCTACTGGCTCATCATCTGCAGGCCCACGGTTGGCCGCTGGTGCGCGAGCTCGAGCGCCTGGTCGACTGGCGTCGACGGGCCGGCGTCTCGCCGTACGGCGGGGGAGCACTCGCGGGTTCCACGCTCGGTCTCGATCCATCGCTCGTCGCCTCGGAGCTGGGGCTCGATCGTCCGGCCGAGAACTCACTCGACGGCACGGCCGCACGCGACGTGGTCGCCGAGTTCGCCTTCGTGACCGCGATGATCGGTGTCGACATCTCGCGCCTGTCAGAGGAGATCATCCTCTGGAACACGCGCGAGTTCGGCTTCGTGACCCTCGACGACGGCTACTCGACAGGGTCGAGCATCATGCCGCAGAAGAAGAACCCCGACATCGCCGAGCTCGCGCGGGGTAAGTCCGGGCGCCTCATCGGCAATCTCTCGGGGCTTCTCGCAACGCTCAAGGGACTGCCGTTGGCCTACAACCGCGACCTGCAGGAGGACAAGGAGCCGGTCTTCGACTCGGTTCGCACCCTCGAGGTCGTGCTTCCCGCTTTCGCCGGCATGATCGCCACGTTGCGTTTCGACACGGATCGGATGGCGGCTCTCGCACCGCAGGGCTTCTCGCTCGCGACGGACGTCGCGGAGTGGCTCGTGAAGCGACGGGTGCCGTTCCGCGACGCGCACGAGATCTCGGGTGCGCTGGTGCGCGCCTGCGAGGAGCAGGGGATCGGTCTCGAGGACGCGTCCGACGAACTGCTCGCCGGCGTCTCCTCGCATCTGACCCCGGAGGTGCGCGAGGTCCTCACGATCGAGGGCTCCGTCGCCTCGCGCACGGGGATCGGTGGAACCGCTCCGGTGCGCGTGGCCGAGCAGCGCGCCGAACTCGTCGCCCGCGCACAGGCCGCCGCGCACGCGCTCGGTATCTGAGCCGGGCTCCGGCCCCGGTGGGCCGGATCCCGGTGCTCAGTGCAGGTCGGTGTCGGCGGGCGTCCGCGTCCATCGGGAGAACCGCACGGCGAGTCCGCTGCGCGTCGGCCCGGCGAGGAACGGCCCGGCGGATGCCGCGGCGTCGCCGTCGAACGGGGCGACCCGCACGAGTCGCCACGGGCCGTCGGCCGCGCGGGCACGCACGATCAGGGCATCCGCCCACCGGCTCACACGCACCGTGACCTCGGTGTCGAGCCAGTCGTCGACGTACCCGACGGACCAGTCGGAGCGGATGGCGGTGACGACGGCGCCGAGGCCGAGGTGCCCGTCGGCGTACTCGAGGCCGGCTTTCATCCAGTGCTCGTCGTCGATGCGCACGAACACGCCGGCTTGATCGAACTCTCCGGTCCAGGGCGCGTGGAAGGAGACCTCCATGGCTTCGCCGACGGCGAGCGGGGCGAGGAGCGCGTGCTCGGTGTCGTGGACGAATCCGTAGGCGGTGTGCCGCCAGGCATCGCTTCCTTCGACGGCGGTGGCGATGAGCTCTTGTCCGCTCTCGATCGAGAGGGGAGGATGGGTCCAGGTTCCGGCGCTCCACGGGACGTTCTGCGATTCAGGCATATCCCGAGAATATAGCCCGTAAAGGCATAACTCAAGAATATGCGTGATACGGTTATACACATGGTCATCGCCGTGATCGCCGACATCGTCGGCTCCCGTTCGCTGAGCGACCGCGGGGTCGCCCAGCGTCGACTCGATGACGCGATCGCTCAGGCCGAGCGCGATCGCCCGTTGGCGCTGCAGCCCCTCACCCCGACGGTGGGCGACGAGCAGCAGGCCGTCTATGGTGATCTCGAGGGGGCGATGACGTCGCTCCTGATGATCCGTCTCGCGCTTCCCGACGGCATCGGGTTGCGGTTCGGGCTCGGTGTGGGGGAGGTCCGCCGCGTGGATTCCGCGCACGGAGCGCTTCCCGACGGGCCGGGATGGTGGGCTGCACGGGAGGCGATCGACCTCGCCCACGAGCGCGAACGACGAGCGGTCCCGCGCTCGCGCACGTGGATTGTCGGTGCCCCCGGTCAGAATGAGGTCATGGAGTCGACGATCGCGGTATCGAACGCCTACCTCCTCGTCCGCGACGAGCTGGTGGGAGCGATGAGCGAGCGAGAGCGACGGCTGACCTACGGTCGCCTGGTGGGCCGCTCCCAGCAAGAACTCGCCGAGATCGAGGGCGTGACCCAACCCAGCGTCTCCAAGTCGCTGCGTCGGGCCGGAGCCCAGGCGCTCATCGACGGCCTGGCGACGCTGCGCGGTGACATCGCATGATCCTCGCCGGCTTCCTCCTTCTCGCGGTCGGTGCCGTCGACCTCGTGCGGCAGTTCGCCGCGCGCCGCTGGATCGGTTATCTGGTGGTCGCGGTGCTGCTCCTCGTGCTCGGCAGCGTCGGCGACGCGCTGCTCCCGATGCTGGCTGCGCTCGTGGTCGGTGCGCTCTGGGTGTGGTGCATGCCCGACGACCGTCCCTCACCCGCCGGGTTCTGGCCGGCCGTGCTGCTCGGCATCGTCGGCGTCGGCGCCGTGGTCACTCTCCCCGAGCGCTCGGGCGCGGGCCTGATCGGCGAGGTGTGGCACCTCGATTCGCCGGTCGGCGCGATCTCCTTCGATCTCGCCGTCCTGGTGGTCGGTGCGGCGGCGTTCCTCCTCGAATCCGCGAACCTCGTGGTGCGCGCGGCTCTCGACGGCGAACACACCTGGCGCCCGGTCGAGCGCCGAGAGCTCGAGCCGACCCCCGCCGATGCGGAGCGGGCCGACGGCGAGTCATCGGCATCCGCATCCGAACCGACGGCGATCGATCGGCGCAGTGCATTCCAGGGCGGGCGATTGATCGGCCCCCTCGAGCGGATCCTGGTGCTCATGCTGACCCTCGCTGCGGCGTACCCGCTTCTGGCGGCGATGCTCGCGGCCAAGGGCATCGTGCGATTCCCCGAGATCTCGCGCGGACGCGAGACCGGTGCGCGAGCCGAGTACTTCCTGGTCGGCAGCCTCGTCAGCTGGGTGATCGCCCTCGGCGCGGCGTTCCTCGTCTGGTGGTCGGCGAACGGGTGAGGCATCCGGCGCTGATAGCCTGGAAAGCGTGTCTGATCCCGCTCTGACGACTGCGACGCCGGCGATCGACCCCACGTTCGAGAACGTGTGGGACGAACTCGTGTGGCGTGGCCTCGTCCACGTGTCCACCGACCAGGAGGCGCTGCGCGCCCTGCTCGCGGGAGACTCCATCACGTATTACTGCGGGTTCGATCCCACGGCACCCAGCCTGCACCTGGGCAACCTCGTGCAGCTGCTGACGCTGCGCCGCATCCAGCTCGCCGGTCACAAGCCGCTGGGGCTCGTCGGAGGGTCGACGGGGCTGATCGGCGATCCGCGCCCGACAGCCGAACGCACACTGAACACGCGTGAGACGGTGGCCGAGTGGGTCGATCGTCTGCGTGCTCAGGTCGAGCGCTACCTCAGTTTCGAGGGTGACAACGCCGCTCGGATCGTCAACAACCTCGACTGGACGGCGCCGCTCTCGGCGATCGACTTCCTGCGCGAGGTCGGTAAGCACTTCCGTGTGGGCACGATGCTCAAGAAGGACGCGGTGGCAGCCCGCCTCAACTCCGACGAGGGCATCAGTTACACCGAGTTCAGCTACCAGATCCTCCAGGGCATGGACTTCCTCGAGCTCTACCGCCAGTACGACTGCGTGCTGCAGACCGGCGGTTCCGATCAGTGGGGCAACCTCACCAGCGGCACGGATCTCATCCGGCGCTCCGAGGGGGCGTCGGTGCACGCGATCGGCACCCCGCTGATCACGAACAGCGACGGCACCAAGTTCGGCAAGAGCGAAGGCAATGCGATCTGGCTGGATGCATCGATGTGCAGCCCGTACCGCATGTACCAGTTCTGGCTGAGCACCGCGGATGCCGATGTGATCGAGCGCCTGAAGGTCTTCACCTTCCTCTCGCGCGCCGAGATCGAGGAGTACGCGGCACTCGTCGAGTCCGAACCGTTCCGTCGCGCCGCGCAGAAGCGCCTCGCGCTCGAGGTGTGCGCGACCGTGCACGGCGTCGAGGCGACGGCGGCGGTGATCGCGGCATCCGACGCGCTGTTCGGTCAGGGGGACCTGACCGCACTCGATGCGGCCACGCTGCGGACCGCGCTCGAGGAGCTCCCGAACACGACCGTCGCGCTGGGCTCGCCAGTGGTCGAGGCACTCGTCTCGACCGGTCTGGTGTCGAGTCTCTCCGAGGCGCGGCGTGCGATCGCCCAGGGTGGCGTCTCGATCGACGGCGCGCGCGTCGAAGACGAGAACGACACGGTGCGTGGTGGTCTCCCCGGTGGGGTCTCCGTGCTCCGTCGCGGTAAGAAGACCCTGGCCGGCGTGTTCATCGCCTGACGGTTCCGTGCCGTCGCGCCTCGGCGCCGACACCGAGGAGGACGGATGCCGTTCACACCCAGCCACGCGCTGGTCGCACTTCCGTTCGTCCGGACGCCGCTCGTGCCGGCGGCGATCGCGATCGGGGCGATGACCCCGGACCTTCCGCTGTTCCTCCGCGGCGTGGAACTGAACTACGAGTTCACCCACACCGCGGGGAACGTGGTCTGGACCGCGCTCCTCGCGTTCGTGCTCTTCCTCGTGTGGCGCGTCGTGCTGCGTCTGGCCGTGCCGGAGCTCGTTCCGGCATGGGTCGCGCGGCGGCTTCCCGAGGGTTGGAATCGCTCGGCGTTCGCGGCGGCGGGGGAGGCCGTGGGAGTCGGTGGGCGTCGGGCGTACCCGGTGCTGCTCGCCGCGTCGCTGATCCTCGGAGTGATCTCGCACATCCTCTGGGACCTCTTCACGCACGAAGGGCGTACCGGCGTCGAGCTGGTCCCGGCGCTCGACGAGATGTGGGGCCCGCTACCGGGCTACAAGTGGCTGCAGCACGGATCGAGCGTGATCGGGCTGGCGATCATCGGCATCTGGGCGCTGGTCTGGGTGCGGCGTCGGTCGCCTCGACCCACCCTGGATCCCCGCGTGCCGCAGGGTGTGCGCGTCGCCTGGTGGGTGTCGCTCCCCGTCGTCCTGATCGGATCGTGGATCGTGGGACTGTCGATCTGGGGTCCACTCGACGCGGAGTTCACCGCGCAGCACCTCGCCTACCGGGTGCTGCCTCCGGCCTGCGCGATCTGGGGAGCGGCCACGATCGTGCTGTGCCTCGTACTCGCGATGCGCCGCTCACGTCACCAGCGCGGCTGATCCCGTCCCCAGGGTCGCGGGGCTGCGAAGTCGAATCCCGGAATCACCGAGCCGACGGTCACGATGCTCCGCCCGCCGACGGAGAACCGCGTCGTATGGCCTGAGCCGTCGATCGTTCGCTCGGCGGCGAGGACATCGTGTCGGGGCAGCCCGAGCAGTTCGGCGGCGATCCGTCGCAGCGAGGTCGAGATGATCCAGCTTCCGCCCTCGAGCTCCCGCCGGCGGAGAGCGACGCAGACGGCGGCGGCCAACAGGTATCCCGCGCTGTGGTCGAGCGCCTGAGCAGGGAGCGCACCGGGCACCCGCCCATCCCGTGATTCGATCCAGGAGATGCCGGACTCGGCCTGCACCAGACTGTCGAATCCCGCCCGGTCCGGATGCTCGCTGCCCCAGGCGCTCAGTCGGGCGATCACCAGGTGCGGATGCCGACGCGCGAGCGCGTCCGGATCGAGCCCGAGGCGCGCGATGCTCGACGGGCGGTATCCGAGCACGACGGCATCCGCGGACGACAGCAGCTCCTCCATCTGCGGGGAACGGGCATCGAGGAGAGCCGTTCGCTTCCCATGGCCGGTATCGAGGTGCTGCCACTCCGGTTCGGGCAGATGCGGAGGATCGATGCGCAGCACGTCGGCACCGAGGAGGGCGAGCGTGCGCGTGCACACCGGTCCGGCGATGACGCGTGTGAGATCGAGCACGCGGTACCCCGCGAGCGGAGCGTCGGGTGACCGGGGTCTCGACAGGTCTGCGAGCGACGGGCGGGTGCCGTCACGCGATACCTCGACGAGTGCTGTCGTGCGCAGAGCACGATCGACCGCGGGACGTTCATGCTCCACGACGACGGCGAGCCCACCCGCAGAAGCGATCTCACGGGCGGCGTCGACCGCGGTGATACGGGCGAGAGAGGCCGCCACGTCCGTCGCGTCACCGTTCGGCGCGACGCCGAGGCCACGACGCAGGGCTGCCGCGTGGTGCGGGTAGTTCCCGTGGGTGCGGAGCCAACCGTCACCCGTGGACCAGAACCCGGAGAACGGCGACCAGACCGGGGGAGAGGAGCCGTCGATCGTGAGGAAGCGATCGCTCCGATACGCCACGGCGATGCGCTCGAGGTCGATCGTCCGGAGGTCGCGTCCCGCGACGGCGCTGATCGCCGCGACGCTGGAGCGGGCGAGTTCGTCCGTCGCGAGCCGAGAGGGGAGGGGGACGGTGCCCCGCGGTTCGGGGGTATCGACGTCCACCGGGGGAGTGATCGCCAGATCCTCGAAGACGCGTCGCAGCAGTGAGGTGGGCATGCGCCGAGCGTAGTCCCGGCGCGTCGCGGGCAGGAAAACGCCTGTGACCGGGACGAAGGCGATCCGGGAGCCCCTGCGACACGCCCGAGCGGTGCGCCCCGATTTGCCAGAACCCCGGAATCCCCGTAACTTATTACTTGTTCGCCCCACAGGGAAGCGGAGAAAGCCTAGAGCTTCACCCCCCTCAAGCGGAGAACGACTCCCGATCCACTCTCACTTGAGAGAACAGACGCTTGCGTCTAGGATGGGAGACTCACCTCTTCTACAGCTTGTCTGGCTGTGCAGCGGATCACTGATCTGCTCGACACGCCGACTTGACAAGCCGGATGAGATGGGTAGGATAGAGAAGTTGCCCTTCGGGCCTGGTTGTGATGACTGGGTCGTGGGAGCATCCGATCCTTGAGAACTCAACAGCGTGCACTTGTCAAATGCCAAATAACCTCGATTCAGCTTCGGCTGGAT
>NZ_JAHWXM010000004.1 GCF_023091225.1 Microbacterium galbinum
GATAGAGAAGTTGCCCTTCGGGCCTGGTTGTGATGACTGGGTCGTGGGAGCATCCGATCCTTGAGAACTCAACAGCGTGCACTTGTCAAATGCCAAATAACCTCGATTCAGCTTCGGCTGGATGAGATTCCTTTGGATCAAAGACCAACCTCCTTGTGGGGTTGGCAACGGATGAAGTCAGCAATGAATTTGTCTCTTTGGTCAGCATCAAACTCGCTGCTTCCCGGTTTTTCCCCGGGTGGTATGCATTTCTTTTTTACGGAGAGTTTGATCCTGGCTCAGGATGAACGCTGGCGGCGTGCTTAACACATGCAAGTCGAACGGTGAAGCAGAGCTTGCTCTGTGGATCAGTGGCGAACGGGTGAGTAACACGTGAGCAACCTGCCCCTGACTCTGGGATAAGCGCTGGAAACGGCGTCTAATACTGGATATGTGACGTGACCGCATGGTCTGCGTCTGGAAAGAATTTCGGTTGGGGATGGGCTCGCGGCCTATCAGCTTGTTGGTGAGGTAATGGCTCACCAAGGCGTCGACGGGTAGCCGGCCTGAGAGGGTGACCGGCCACACTGGGACTGAGACACGGCCCAGACTCCTACGGGAGGCAGCAGTGGGGAATATTGCACAATGGGCGGAAGCCTGATGCAGCAACGCCGCGTGAGGGATGACGGCCTTCGGGTTGTAAACCTCTTTTAGCAGGGAAGAAGCGAAAGTGACGGTACCTGCAGAAAAAGCGCCGGCTAACTACGTGCCAGCAGCCGCGGTAATACGTAGGGCGCAAGCGTTATCCGGAATTATTGGGCGTAAAGAGCTCGTAGGCGGTTTGTCGCGTCTGCTGTGAAATCCGGAGGCTCAACCTCCGGCCTGCAGTGGGTACGGGCAGACTAGAGTGCGGTAGGGGAGATTGGAATTCCTGGTGTAGCGGTGGAATGCGCAGATATCAGGAGGAACACCGATGGCGAAGGCAGATCTCTGGGCCGTAACTGACGCTGAGGAGCGAAAGGGTGGGGAGCAAACAGGCTTAGATACCCTGGTAGTCCACCCCGTAAACGTTGGGAACTAGTTGTGGGGTCCATTCCACGGATTCCGTGACGCAGCTAACGCATTAAGTTCCCCGCCTGGGGAGTACGGCCGCAAGGCTAAAACTCAAAGGAATTGACGGGGACCCGCACAAGCGGCGGAGCATGCGGATTAATTCGATGCAACGCGAAGAACCTTACCAAGGCTTGACATATACGAGAACGGGCCAGAAATGGTCAACTCTTTGGACACTCGTAAACAGGTGGTGCATGGTTGTCGTCAGCTCGTGTCGTGAGATGTTGGGTTAAGTCCCGCAACGAGCGCAACCCTCGTTCTATGTTGCCAGCACGTAATGGTGGGAACTCATGGGATACTGCCGGGGTCAACTCGGAGGAAGGTGGGGATGACGTCAAATCATCATGCCCCTTATGTCTTGGGCTTCACGCATGCTACAATGGCCGGTACAAAGGGCTGCAATACCGCGAGGTGGAGCGAATCCCAAAAAGCCGGTCCCAGTTCGGATTGAGGTCTGCAACTCGACCTCATGAAGTCGGAGTCGCTAGTAATCGCAGATCAGCAACGCTGCGGTGAATACGTTCCCGGGTCTTGTACACACCGCCCGTCAAGTCATGAAAGTCGGTAACACCTGAAGCCGGTGGCCTAACCCTTGTGGAGGGAGCCGTCGAAGGTGGGATCGGTAATTAGGACTAAGTCGTAACAAGGTAGCCGTACCGGAAGGTGCGGCTGGATCACCTCCTTTCTAAGGAGCATCTGACTCTTCGGAGTCCAGAACCCAGATCGAAGGCACATGTTCTTCGCTGGGAGCTCATGGGTGGAACATTTGACATGGCATCGAGATCTGATCTCTGGTCGAGTACGCAACTTCGGTTGTTGGAAAGAGTGGGGTGAGGGGACCGGTGCCTGCACGCTGTTGGGTCCTGAGGGACCGGATGCGCTTTGACCTTCGGGTTGGAAGCATTTGGTTACTCTGGGCCTCTTCTGGTTTCCCCCGTGTGGGGTTGCTGGATGGGGTACCGCCCGTACTTTGAGAACTACACAGTGGACGCGAGCATCTTGCAGCCGGCTTTCGAGCTGGTTGCACAAGATGATCTTAAAGATCATTAGTCAATTTCATGCCAGGCTTTCGGGCCTGGTGTCGATTCTGATTCAAACTCATGTGATTTCAAGTCTTTAAGAGCAAACGGTGGATGCCTTGGCATCTGGAGCCGAAGAAGGACGTAGCAATCTGCGATAAGCCTCGGGGAACTGATAAGCAAGTTTTGATCCGAGGGTGTCCGAATGGGGAAACCCCGCTGGGCGGCGTGCCGACCTAGTGACTCCCGCCTGAATATATAGGGCGGGTAGAGGGAACGTGGGGAAGTGAAACATCTCAGTACCCACAGGAAGAGAAAGCAACCGCGATTCCGTTAGTAGTGGCGAGCGAAACCGGATCAGGCTAAACCTAGCGTGTGTGATAGCCGGCAGGCGTTGCACGTTGGGGGTTGTGGGACTTTTCAGTCATCTCTGCCGAGGTGGCGGCGTTACAAGAAGGTATAGACGAACGGTCTTGAAAGGCCGGTCATAGAGGGTGCCAACCCCGTAGTCGAAATGCCTCTCTTGGCGCGAAGAGTATCCCAAGTAGCACGGGGCCCGTGAAATCCCGTGTGAATCTGTCAGGACCACCTGATAAGCCTAAATACTCCCAGATGACCGATAGCGGACAAGTACCGTGAGGGAAAGGTGAAAAGTACCCCGGGAGGGGAGTGAAATAGTACCTGAAACCGTTTGCTTACAAACCGTTGGAGCAGCCTTAGTAGCTGTGACAGCGTGCCTTTTGAAGAATGAGCCTGCGAGTTAGCGATATGTGGCGAGGTTAACCCGTGTGGGGTAGCCGTAGCGAAAGCGAGTCTGAATAGGGCGATTCAGTCGCATGTCCTAGACCCGAAGCGAAGTGATCTATCCATGGCCAGGTTGAAGCGACGGTAAGACGTCGTGGAGGACCGAACCCACTTAGGTTGAAAACTGAGGGGATGAGCTGTGGATAGGGGTGAAAGGCCAATCAAACTTCGTGATAGCTGGTTCTCTCCGAAATGCATTTAGGTGCAGCGTTGCGTGTTTCTTGCCGGAGGTAGAGCTACTGGATGGCCGATGGGCCCTACAAGGTTACTGACGTCAGCCAAACTCCGAATGCCGGTAAGTGAGAGCGCAGCAGTGAGACTGTGGGGGATAAGCTTCATAGTCGAGAGGGAAACAACCCAGACCACCAACTAAGGTCCCAAAGCGCGTGCTAAGTGGGAAAGGATGTGGAGTTGCCTTGACAACCAGGAGGTTGGCTTAGAAGCAGCCACCCTTGAAAGAGTGCGTAATAGCTCACTGGTCAAGTGATTCCGCGCCGACAATGTAACGGGGCTCAAGCACGCCACCGAAGTTGTGGCATTGACATTATTGGTAGGCCTTCGTGGTCCAGCCGTGTTGATGGGTAGGAGAGCGTCGTGTGGCCAGCGAAGCGGCGGTGTAAACCAGCCGTGGAGGCTACACGAGTGAGAATGCAGGCATGAGTAGCGAAAGACGTGTGAGAAACACGTCCTCCGAAAGACCAAGGGTTCCAGGGTCAAGCTAATCTTCCCTGGGTAAGTCGGGACCTAAGGCGAGGCCGACAGGCGTAGTCGATGGACAACGGGTTGATATTCCCGTACCGGCGAAGAACCGCCCAAGCTAATCCAGTAGTGCTAAGTGTCTGAATCCCACTGACGGATCCCTTCGGGGTGAAGCGTTGGGCCTAGCGCACGACCCCATTCTGGTGCGGTTAGCGTATTAACAGGTGTGACGCAGGAAGGTAGTCCAAGCCAGGCGATGGTTGTCCTGGTGCAAGTGCGTAGGCCGAACGGTAGGCAAATCCGCCGTTCACAGAGGCTGAGACACGATGCGGATAAAAAGTGGATGATCCTATGCTGCCAAGAAAAGCATCGACGCGAGGTTCTAGCCGCCCGTACCCCAAACCGACTCAGGTGGTCAGGTAGAGAATACCAAGGAGATCGAGAGAATCGTGGTTAAGGAACTCGGCAAAATGCCCCCGTAACTTCGGGAGAAGGGGGGCCTTCGACGTATTAGGACTTGCTCCGAAAGCGTTTGGAGGCCGCAGAGACTAGTGGGTAGCGACTGTTTACTAAAAACACAGGTCCGTGCCAAGTCGCAAGACGATGTATACGGACTGACGCCTGCCCGGTGCTGGAAGGTTAAGAGGACCGGTTAGCCGCAAGGCGAAGCTGAGAATTTAAGCCCCAGTAAACGGCGGTGGTAACTATAACCATCCTAAGGTAGCGAAATTCCTTGTCGGGTAAGTTCCGACCTGCACGAATGGCGTAACGACTTCCCAACTGTCTCAACCGCGAACTCGGCGAAATTGCATTACGAGTAAAGATGCTCGTTACGCGCAGCAGGACGGAAAGACCCCGTGACCTTTACTACAGCTTGGTATTGGTGTTCGGTGTGGCTTGTGTAGGATAGGTGGGAGACTTTGAAGCATGGACGCCAGTTCATGTGGAGTCATTGTTGAAATACCACTCTGGTCACTCTGGATATCTAACTTCGAACCGTAATCCGGTTCAGGGACAGTGCCTGGTGGGTAGTTTAACTGGGGCGGTTGCCTCCCAAAAAGTAACGGAGGCGCCCAAAGGTTCCCTCAACCTGGTTGGTAATCAGGTGTCGAGTGTAAGTGCACAAGGGAGCTTGACTGTGAGACTGACAGGTCGAGCAGGGACGAAAGTCGGGACTAGTGATCCGGCAGTGGCTTGTGGAAGCGCTGTCGCTCAACGGATAAAAGGTACCTCGGGGATAACAGGCTGATCTTGCCCAAGAGTCCATATCGACGGCATGGTTTGGCACCTCGATGTCGGCTCGTCGCATCCTGGGGCTGGAGTAGGTCCCAAGGGTTGGGCTGTTCGCCCATTAAAGCGGTACGCGAGCTGGGTTTAGAACGTCGTGAGACAGTTCGGTCCCTATCCGCTGCGCGCGTAGGAAATTTGAGAGGATCTGACCCTAGTACGAGAGGACCGGGTTGGACGAACCTCTGGTGTGTCAGTTGTTCCGCCAGGAGCACCGCTGATTAGCTACGTTCGGGATGGATAACCGCTGAAAGCATCTAAGCGGGAAGCCGGCCTCAAGATGAGATTTCCATACCTTCGGGTGAGAGGCTCCCAGCCAGACTACTGGGTTGATAGGCCAGATGTGGAAGTGCAGTAATGCATGCAGCTGACTGGTACTAATAAGCCGATGACTTGATAACACACCGTTTGTTGGTGCTACGCGTCCACTGAGTGGTTCTCGATGTACGGTCGAGAACCGCATAACAACAATGACTTTGTTATGTGTTTGATTGAAACATCAATAGTGTTTCGGCGGCCATAGCGTGAGGGAAACGCCCGGTTACATTCCGAACCCGGAAGCTAAGCCTCACAGCGCCGATGGTACTGCAGGGGGGACCCTGTGGGAGAGTAGGACACCGCCGGACTTCTTTTAAG